>WTHR01000192.1 GCA_011523045.1 Gammaproteobacteria bacterium
CGGCAAGACCCTGAAACGCGTCAAGATGCTGTCGCCCGGCCTTAAGATCAGACATCGTCACATCCACCGGTCGGAAGCCGGCGCGGTCAAACGCAGCGGCCATCTCCATATGGCCGTTGACACCCTGCTCGCGCAGAATCGCCACACGCGGGCGAGTCCCGCCCAAAATGGCCTGGGTGGCAGGATTGACTGCCGGATCAAAAGTCAGTTTGTCACTGAGACCAGGATCCGATAAATCAGTCAAACGGTCATATTCCTGAACCGTGCACTCAGGGTTATCCCTAAGAGTCTGCATGCGGAAAGTGAGTTCCGACCAGATTCGGTGGAGCGAAGAGCGGCTCGACTCCAGCAGGACGTCAGTGTCGCTGGCAATACGGATCGAATCACCGCCCGCCAAGACTGTTCCCAACGGTTGAACCCATGAGCCAAGCCCCTCCTCATCAAAAATCTGAACCACGCGATCCAGTTCGTTTTTGCTGACCTGAATCACGGCGCCCGGTTCCTCGCAGAACAGGTAAGCGAGCGGGTCCTGTGCTTTTCCGATGTCAATATCGAGCGAACAACGGCTGGCGAAAGCCATTTCCATCAGGGTGACAATCAAGCCGCCATCGGACCGATCGTGATAAGCCAGGACCAAGTCATTGGCCAATAATCGTCTTGTTGCTGCAAAAAATCCGCACAGATCCTCCGGGTGATCCAGATCTGGCACCTCGTTGCCTACCTGCCCATAAACCTGTGCGAAGGCAGAGCCTCCAAGCCGCTGTTTGCCTCGTGCCAAATCTATCCCAAGGAGCACCGACTCACCCGAGACATTCAGCACAGGCGTCACAGAGCGGCGCACATCCGCCACGGGCGCAAATGCGGTCACGATAAGGGACAGGGGCGAGGAAACGCTGAAACTGTCTTCGTTCTCACTCCAGCGGCTGGACATGGACATGGAGTCCTTTCCCACCGGGATCGAAATTCCGAGCGCTGGGCAAAGCTCAAGCGCAACGGCCTCAACGGTCTTAAAGAGATCCGCATCCTGCCCGGCCTCACCTGCCGCCGCCATCCAGTTGGCACAAAGATGTATGTCCGACAGCTCGCTAATCCCCGCACAGGCGATGTTGGTGATCGCCTCCGCAACCGCCATACGGCCACTGGCAGGTGCATTGATGAGCGCAAGCGGTGTCCGCTCGCCCATCGAGATCGCCTCCCCGGTATGGCTATCAAAACCCGCTGTCGTGATACCGGCATCGGCCACGGGTACCTGCCAAGGCCCAACCATCTGATCGCGCACCACCTGACCACCCACACTTCTGTCGCCAATCGTCACCAGAAAGGTCTTGTCGGCGACGGCCGGCAAGCGCAGCACCCGATCCAGCGCTTCATTGACTGTGATACCGTCCAGATCGATATCAGGATAGGCACGAGAGCGGCTGAGCCCTTCCCGATGCATCCGCGGGGCATTGCCAAAGAGTAAGGACATGGGAAGATCCACCGGTACTGGATCAACAGTCTCGTCCTGTTTCGGCTCAACCGCCGTCTCAGAGGAAGCAAGATGCAGCAGCGCTTCCGAACAGGCCTCTCCGACGACGCTGAAGAGACACCGTTCCCGCTCGCAGAGTGCTTGAAACGCCTCGAGTTTTTCCGGCGCCACGGCCAGGACATAGCGCTCCTGCGCCTCGTTGCACCACAACTGCATGGGAGAGAGCCCGGGTTCATCAGAGGGGATAGCGTTGACGTCAAATCGCGCGCCAAGGCCTGCATCGTGAACAAGTTCCGGGAGCGCATTAGATAGCCCGCCCGCGCCCACGTCATGGATTGAGATGATCGGGTTTTCAGAGCCCAGCGCGATACAGCGGTCAATAACCTCCTGGCAACGCCTCTGCATCTCGGCATTACCCCTTTGCACGGAGGCAAAGTCCAATGCTTCGTCGCTTTTGCCGGAATCCACACTGGAAGCCGCACCACCCCCGAGCCCAATCAGCATCGCCGGACCCCCCAGTACGATCAGCTTGGCCCCCGGGGGAATCGCTTGCTTGTGCACATGACAGTCGCGGATGTTGCCAAGCCCGCCGGCGATCATGATTGGCTTGTGATAGCCGTGCCGCCGGGCAGGGTCTCCCTCATCCGTTGCCACCTCCAGGGTGCGGAAGTACCCCGCAACATTCGGCCGGCCGAACTCATTGTTGAAGGATGCGGCCCCGATAGGCCCTTCGAGCATGATCTGCAGCGGTGGCGCAATGCGGGACGGGCTTTGTTGCGGGAGCTCCCAGGGCATTTGCGCATCCGGCAAACGCAGGTCGGAGACCGAAAACCCGGTGACCCCGACTTTGGGCTTGCCGCCACGGCCCGTTGCCCCTTCATCCCGAATCTCACCCCCCGAACCGGTCGCTGCGCCAGGAAACGGAGAAATCGCCGTGGGGTGATTATGGGTTTCAACCTTTGCCACCAGATGCAGCGGTTCAGCGATCTGGCGGTATTCGCCGTCAGAAGAATCCGGCAAAAACCAGGACGCGGGGTAACCCGTCAGTACCGCTGCGTTATCACTATAGGCGCTTAATGTTTTTTGGCCATGCCGGGCATGTGTCGTTCGCACCATCTCGAAAAGTGAGGCATCCTGACCTGCCCCATCCAGCGTCCACTTCGCATTGAAGATCTTGTGCCGGCAATGTTCTGAATTGACCTGCGCAAACATCATTAACTCAGCATCGGTCGGATTGCGACCCATCCGGACATAAGCCTCAGTGAGGTACTCACACTCCTGGCGTGTCAGCGCAAAGCCTTCCCGGTTATTTGCGGTCTCAAGCGCTTCCAATCCGCCAGCTAGAACATCCACAACCTCAAGGGGGGCGGCGTTCTGTCGCGTGAACACCTGGTGCAATTCCTGCGCATTCTTTACGACGGATTCCGTCATTGGATCATGGAGTAACGGAAGCAATGCGCTCAGGGAGGGTTCCCGATCATCCGGACCTTCAATTTGCCAGACAATACCGCGCTCAATTCTTAGAACCGAAGCCAGGCCGCAGTGTCGGGCAATGTCAGTCGCTTTGGTGGACCAGGGAGATCGGGTCCCGTAACGGGGAACCACCCGAATCGGGTCACCGGAAAACACAAGCTCTTGCGTACTTTCCAAAGAGGCGTCAAGCAGATTTTCGAGAATCTGAACCTCTTCAGCATCCAGCGTGCGAACGCTGTCAACGAGATAAAAAAACCGGGCCGAGCACGCGCGCAGCCCGATTTGCCGATCCGCCACGCGGGCCGCAAACTTTTCAAGGTTGAAGGGCGTAAGAGCGGACCCGCCGCCCAGTATCAGCACGGCGGAGCCTCAGGCAAGCAGTCAGCCCGCAATGGTTGCCTCAAGATCGACACCGAGTCTCAGAGCCACCTCTTCATAGGCCTCCACGACACCACCGAGCCCCTGACGGAATCGATCTTTATCGAGTTTCTTGCGGGTATCGGCATCCCAAAGGCGGCACCCATCGGGCGTAAACTCGTCTCCGAGCAGCAGTTCACCGTCAAAACGGCCGAACTCCAGTTTGAAGTCCACCAGAATCATACCTCCGTCGGCAAAAAGCTTCCTCAGAATCTCATTGACTCGGAAGGTCTGGGCTTTCATCGACTCGACTTCGACCGAACTCGCCCAGCCAAAAGACGCGATGTGGTACTCATTGATCATGGGATCGTGCAGTTCGTCATTCTTCAGAAAGAACTCAAAAGTCGGCGGCTGAAGGTCCAGGCCCTCTTCTACCCCCAGACGACGGCACAAAGAACCCGTCGCGACATTACGAACAACACATTCGGCCGGAATCATATCAAGACGCTTGACCCGGGATTCATTGTCGCTGAGTAGTGCGTCAAAATGCGTGGCAACCCCCTCGGCCTCCAAGTGCTCCATGATGAAGGCGTTAAAGCGGTTGTTGATCATCCCCTTGCGGTCGAGTTGATCGACCTTCTGCCCGTCAAACGCCGAAGTGTCATCCCTGAACTCCAGGACAAGCCGAGCAGGATCCTCGGTCAGGAAGACGGACTTGGCTTTGCCTGAATAAAGCTCTTCACCTCTTTGCACAGCGGTTGATCCTGGTTGAAATGTCTTTACAGGACGCCAGCACCGGACATCGCTGAGCGGACCTCGTCGTGACACTGCGAAGACAGAGGAAGCAGCGGCAAACGAATGCCCTCACCCATGAGCCCTTGTTGCGCAACCGCCCATTTTGCCGGGATCGGGTTGGATTCCACAAACATGGCTTTATGCAACTCTGCCAGTTGGTTATTGAGCGCCCGCGCCGAATCAGCGTCCCCAGCGATCGCCGCCTGACACATCCGGTGCATCAGGTTGGGGGCGGCATTCGCGGTCACCGAAATGGTGCCCTTGCCGCCTGCAATCATTAATTCGCAAGCCGTTCCGTCTTCTCCGGAATAGATCAGAAAATCCTGCGGCGCCCGGCTGATCAGATCCCTGCCGCGATCAAGGTCATTGGTCGCGTCCTTGATTGCGACAATATTGTCAATCTCGGCAAGACGCAAAGTCGTGTCGTTTTGCATATCCACACCGGTACGTCCCGGCACGTTATACAGAATCTGCGGAATAGAGACCGCATCGGCAATCGCCTTGAAATGCTGATAGAGACCTTCCTGGGGAGGCTTGTTGTAGTACGGCACCACAAGAAGGCAAGCATCGACACCCGCTTCAGCGGCATGGCGGGTCAATGAGATGGCTTCGGCTGTCGAATTGGCCCCCGTCCCCCCGATCACGGGAATGCGTCCAGCTGCCGCTTTTACTGTCCTCGCGATCACCTCGCCATGTTCATCATGGTTCAGCGTAGCGGACTCCCCTGTAGTTCCTACGGAGACAATGGCATCAGTGCCTTCTGCAACGTGGTGATTAACCAAACCCTCCAACGCGCTCCAGTCAACACTGCCATCATCGTGCATCGGGGTGACCATCGCCACCATACTGCCTGTGAACATGTGGGAACTCCTCAAATTTGACCTTCGGAAGGTTGGAACGAAGCCGCTCGGCAACACCCGGATGGTACTTTGCGCTCATTCACAGCACAAGACATCCTTAAGACAATTCTCCTACAGATCAAGATTCCAGAGAAGTTGATCGTGCCTGATCTCAGCCTGCGCGCCGATCGCAAGCGGCAGGTTAGGCGTCACGTGACCGAAGTCACGCGAGGAAAAAACCGGGCACGGCGTCCTGGCCGCCAACTCGGTGACGGCCCATGAGTCTGCCTCTGTCATGGAACCCATCTCCGTAAACCTGCCGAATACTACAGCACTCACCCCCTTTAAGAGGCCGCTATCCAGCCACTGACGCCAATATCGCAGCAGTCGGGGTGCGCTTTCTCCGGTGTCCTCAAAAAAGAGGATATGTCCGGAGAGGTCCGAAGGCAGATTAGGGGTCCCCACCAAATTGCTCAGCACGCTGAGGCAACCTCCAAAGAGACGCCCCTGGCATTTCAGTTCCGGTGTGTTCGAGACCGGCGCCAGATCGATGCTCCCTGTCCAGGGTCGGTCTGAGCGCAATAGATCCAGAAGCGCCCTAACATCTTCTCCACCCTGCCACAATGAAGACCCCGGCATGGGGGCATGCAAAGACGGCCATTTCAGTCGAGCGTATAGCGCGCTTTGCAGCGCACTGATATCAGAAAACCCTATCAGAACCCTCGGAACCTCCTTCGTCAGCGCATCCCAATCAAGACGGCTCAAAAGCTCGCTGGCACCGTAACCCCCTCGGGCACTGAGGAGATAACGGCTGTTACTGTCTAAAGCCGATTGCAGCGCACCGAGACGAATTTCGATACCCTGTATTTCCAGGCGTGTCTTCGCATCTGCCGAACAAGGGGTGTAATCCACTTCAAACCCCTGTTGCCGAATCGCCCTGAGATTCCGATCCAGTACATCACTCTCTGGCGGGCCAGAGGGTTCGAGGACATGGATCAGATTGTTGTCCATCTCTTTAATCAGCGGGCCCCATAGCCGGCTGGCTCAATTTTCCAGCAGGGTCTTTAGCGGGCCGTCGCGTTCCATGAGTTCCTGGGTGCGACCCCGCTCGAGAATTCTTCCAGACTCCATCACCACGACTTCTTCAAAATGCTCGACCGAACTCGCGCTCTCAAGCGCCCAGATGATTCCCCGGCCGCGCATATGCTCGCGGATCCCCTTGATGAGACTGCCTCGGACATTGAAATCAAACGGTGCCAGCGCTTCATCGACCACGAGCAAATCGGGATGCTTCATGAGGGCTCTTGCAAATCCGAGTTTTTGCCGTTGAATACTGCTGAGTTTCCCGCCAGACGTCCCGACTTCTGCATGCAGTCCCAATTCCATCACATAGGCTCGTAAATCCACCGCATCAATCACTTCGTCGATGCTCTTGCGTATCTTGCTCCGCAAGGCCGGCTTGCCAAACGGCAGCGCCCCAAACAGCACATTGGACTCAACATCCAGCCCCGGGTTAAGAGATGCCGGGTCGAGAAAATCTACCGAATCGTTCGTGTCACCCAATTTTTCCCGAAGCAGTCCACGGACCTTGAGCAGCTTGGCCTGCAGGGAATCGTCGACAATGCCCAACCGGTGTTGCGCCGGAACCAGGCGGTAAACAAAGGACCTGAGAACCTCCTGATCGGATTCGGGCAAGGACTGCGGCGACTGATCTTCGGTCGCAGACAGTCTTCTTAGGATCTCTTCGAGAACCGGAAGATCGTCTCCACTGATCAGGCTGAAGCGCTCAAAAAGGTCGCTGTCCGGACTGACTCCTTCAAACACTTCGGTCATTGTCTGGGCGACCTTCACCCCCAAATGCAGGAATTCGTCAAACAGCCCAGCCTCTCGCAACAGGTCAGTAACCAGAGGATTGGAGGGCAACAGCTCCGGCGCGAACTCAGCAGCCAGCGGATAACCGAAGAGAATATTCTGCGAGACTGAAATATTGACGTTGTAGGTATTGGGATCAAATGTGGTGACATCGAGGCCCTTATCCTGAAACTGTCTGCGCGCCTCGAGAATCTTTGACTCGGTCTGCGGATCGATCTGTGCATCAGCAATGCGAGTCGCAAGACCCATCTGATAGACGTCTTCTCCAAGGTCTGCCACTTCGAGGACCTCTCTTGCCCGCTCACGCAGCCCTTTTATATCCTGAACCCCCACAGCCGTCAGATCCAGCCAGTCCGCACCCGCATCGTCGGTGCTGTTTCCCGAGGCGATTGATTCGTGAATCCGGTGTTTCTCATCAGAGCTTGCATCTCCTTTTTGATTCACAGGGGAATTAAAAAGCCCGTAATACAAGTTATGGGCAACGGTTCCGGTGAAAATGTACGGCGCGGACCCAACCCAACCGACTCTTCTCCCGGCAACCGCCTCGGGCGCTTCCGCCCAGTCGAGATGACCGACCTCAATCTTGCCGGAGGTCGGCCAGAGCAGTCTCGCCGCCAGCGCCGACACATCACTCTTGCCGGAACCTGCCCCGCCGACAATGGCGACATGGGTATCCAACGGCACTGAGAAGGTCGTGTTGCTGACGGTCGTTGTCTCGTCGGCTACATAACTGACGCCTTGCGCCTTGAGTTCCCCTGACAGGGGCTCGACTTCCTCAGGCGCTTCAAGCAGAGACTTTCGGATCATGTTTTCAGGCTCAAACTGCTCTGCCACCTGGAGATACTTGACCCGCGTATCTTCAAACACCTGATAGAACTTCAGCAGTTCTTTCCACGGCGGACCGATATCCTTGTACGCAGCCAGCACCGCGACTAAAGCACCGAGCGAGACTTCTCCCTTGATGACCAGGTAGCCGCCAATGGAGAAAAAGAAAAACGGCGTCACCTGGGCCAGGAAATTATTGAGGAACTTGATGAAAAACTTCCTGCGATAGATCTCCTCACGAATACCAAAGATCCGTCCCAGATGGCCGGAAGTCCGGGCCTGCTCAAAACGTCCGCTGTCGTTGGCATGAATATCGGAAGCGCCCTGCACGGTTTCCCCGATATGCGTGGCCAACACTCTCACTGTCTTGACACGTTCCTTGGAGAGTGCGTTCACCTTCGCCTGCAGCTTTGGGATGAGGTACATCTGGGGTGGATAGAGCGCAATAGACGCCAATCCGAGCCAGACATCCTGCTGGAAAATGAAAGAGAGGTAAGTGAGCAGCAAAGCGCCCTGAAACGCCGGAGCGGCAATCGCGTCCCCAATCAATCCCCCAAGCGGCTCAGTTTCCGCCGTGATCATGGGGATGATTTCAGCAGGCGGCGTTCGGCGAATCTTGGCTGAAGGAAAACGCAGGATGCGTGCGTACAGATCAAACCGGAAGCGGCGCAGCATGCGCTCCCCCAGGATGCCCTTGTAAACATTCAGGTAATACTTCAACCCTCCCGAGGCCACCACAGCTACGAGAAACCCGACCGAAAGCAGCATCAGGAAAGCGACTTGGGTGACTTCGAAGCCAAGGATCATCTCCGGCAAGTTCTCGCCGCCGATCGCCTGATTGATGATCCTTTTGGGGATGTCCAGAGAAATATAGACAAGCGGCATGGTCAAGGCCGTCAACAACAGCAGAAACAGCTGACCGCGGAGGGTATGCCGCAGGACATAACGATAGATCGACTTGTCTATCCGGGGATAATCGGCATCATCCCCCTCAATTGAAGCCGTGGACTGAGCTTTTTTGGGATCGGTCATGGTGGTGGTTTGCGCTGGCAACCGCCCTCTTATAGCATACCCCTGCTTCTTGTCGAGTCTGTTCTAGGACTCCACGCGACCCGGATCCCAACCTATGCCTGTTGCAGTCGTACTCAAAGGCTATCCGCGACTGTCGGAGACCTTCATTGCGCAGGAACTTCACAGCCTCGAGAAGGCCGGCGTAGACCTTGAAATTGTCTCGCTTCGTCACCCAACGGATCCCACCACGCACCCGATTCATCGTGACATAAAGGCGCCAGTGCTCTACCTGCCGGAATATCTCCACCGGGAGCCGCTGCGCGTCATTAGGGGATGGCGCGCTGCCCGCAAACGTCCAGGTTATCGTGCTGCCCGGGCTCTGTGGATTAGGGATCTGAAACGGGATCTGTCGATCAATCGTATTCGGCGCTTTGGCCAGGCCCTGGTATTGGCGACAGAGGCTCGATCATCCACCTCCCTGATGTATGCCCACTTCCTGCATACCCCAGCATCCGTCACCCGCTACGCGGCAACCGTTCGCGACATACCGTGGTCTTTTTCTGCTCACGCGAAGGACATCTGGACAACGCCGGATTGGGAAAAGCACGAAAAACTTGCCGACTGCGCTTGGGGGGTGACCTGTACCCAGACCGGGTTTTCACACCTCAAACAACTTGCCTCGGCTGGGGTCCGACTCAGATTGCTCTATCACGGTCTGGATACCAAGCGGTTTTCTGACCCGGGACCTCGGCACAGTCAGTCAAACGGTGTCACCGCACAACGAGAGGTTAATCTCCTCAGCGTCGGACGCGCGGTTCCGAAAAAAGGTTTTGACGTACTGCTTGCTGCTCTGGCATCGCTCCCGGCCGAGTTTCACTGGCACTGGCAGCATGTCGGAGGCGGCGACAAACTGCCGGCGCTGCAACGCGCTGCCGCTGACCTCGGTCTCGAGAAGCGGATCTCCTGGCTTGGGCCACAGCCACAGCAGGCAGTCTTGTCTCTCTATCGGGAAAGCGATGTCTTTATATTGCCCAGCCGCATTGCCACCGGAGGTGATCGTGACGGTTTGCCCAATGTCCTGATGGAGGCGGCAAGCCAGGGTCTTGCTATCATCACAAGCGACCTCCCCGGCATTGCTGAGTTCATCACCCCGGATAAACACGGTGTTTTGGTTTCTCCTGATGACGCAGAGGCGCTCTCCGATGCGATCCACCGCATCGGCACCCACCCGGAGTTAAGAGCGGCCCTCGGTACTGCCGCAAAAGCCCGGGTGATCCAGGAGTTTGATCATCGGGACAATATCCAGCCACTCATTTCTCTAATCGAAGATGTGGCAGGCGCCGACTGATGAGGATTGGCTTCTATGCCCCCATGAAGGCGCCCGACCACCCTTCTCCCTCGGGCGACAGAACCCTCGCCCAACTTCTGATCGAGGCGATGACCCAGGCCGGCCACGACGTTCGATTGATGAGTCGGCACCGCTCCATCGATATCTCTGGAGATCTCGAAAACCAGCGAAAAATCAGGGAGCAAAGCACGCCTGAAGTCGCACGCATCCTTGATCAACTGCAGAACCACTCTCACTCCATTGATCTTTGGTTTACCTATCATCTTTTTCACAAGGCGCCGGACTGGCTAGGTCCGAACGTCTGTGAGAAGCTCGACATTCCCTATGTGATTGCCGAAGCCTCCTACGCACCCAAACAAAAAAACGGACCCTGGTGCGAGGGGTTATCCAGCACCGAGACAGCGCTCAGGCGGGCTGCAGGAATTGTCTCGCTCAACCCTCGCGACCAAGAGTGCATCCAGCCCCTTCTGAAGCCCAAGGCAAAACAGCTTTCTCTCTTGCCGTTCACTCATGAAACGGCCTCGCCGTCTGACCACCGGGGTCAACTTAAGCAGCAGTTAGGACGCACGTTCGATATTGACTCGCAACCGCCCTGGCTGGTGACGGTCGCGATGATGCGAAAAGGAGACAAACAGCGCTCGTTCAGCATGTTGGCGGCAGCACTTGACGCGGTGAAGGATCTTGACTGGCGTCTCATCATCATTGGGGACGGGGACGCCGCACAGGATGTGAAAGACGCATTTGCGCCATTGGGTCGACAGCGAGTTTTTTTCACCGGTCAGTTAACGACAGCTGAGGTGCATCCCTATCTGAATGCCGCAGATCTTTTTGTATGGCCGGCAATCAATGAGGCCTTCGGCATGTCCCTGCTTGAAGCCCAACGCCATGCCCTGCCCGTCGTTGCGGGACACACCGATGGAACGGCCACCATTATTGAAAACGAACACACGGGAATACTGACTGAGCCTGAAAATACGGCCGCTTTTTCGCAAGCCGTTAGGCAACTGATGCAAAATTCCGGATTGCGCGAGCACATGGGGCAAAACGCCCGGCAAAAGTTCCTGGCCCACCACACGCTGAAAAGCGCCTCACAGACCATTGACACTTTTCTGCGTTCACTGACGGGCGAATGACTGAACTGCTTTTTATCCGGCATGGGCCCACCGAGTGGAACGAGGGGGGCCGCATTCAGGGTCGGTCCGATATTCCCCTGAGCAATTCCGGTCGAGATGAAGTGCGATCCTGGACCCTTCCCGCCTCCTTTCAGTCATGGGCATGTTTTTGCAGTCCTCTTGCACGGGCCCAGCAAACCGCAGCACTGCTTGGATTTGAAACTCCTCAGATCGTTGATGATCTGCAGGAAATGCACTGGGGAGAGTGGGAAGGTCATACGCTCGACACACTTCGTGCCATTGATCCGGAGGCTTTCCGGCGCAATGAAGACCGCGGTCTTGATTTTCGTCCTGCAGGCGGGGAAAGTCCGCGTGAGGTCAGGGCACGACTTGCGCAATGGGTTGCTTCTCTTGATGAAGAAGTCCTGCCGGCTGTTATCGTCTGCCATAAAGGAGTGCTGCGGGCTGCTCTCAGTCTCGCAACCGGCTGGGACATGTTTGATGACCCACCCGATAAACTCCGCGAGCCGTGTGCACATCTCTACACGATCCAAGGTAACTCACTGATGGTCAAACAACTGAACATTTCACTTAAAAAGCCAGAACTCAGCCCATGACGGCAAAGCGCGCACGTGAACTGGGTTTGGATTTCTCCGGAACGCCCGGCCCGCATAATGCCATTACCGATGTGCCCGGGCTGATGGTCGGCTATAAAACCCTGATGACAGGGGACGGCCCGCTGGTTACCGGCCGCGGCCCGATCCGTACCGGAGTAACGGCAATCCTGCCGCGAGGCCGTGACACGGTTCCCCAACCGGTCTGGGCCGGGACACACAGTCTGAATGGCAATGGTGAGATGACTGGCACCCACTGGATCCACGACGGAGGGTACCTGCTTGGTCCGATCATGATTACCAACACCCACGGCGTGGGGCGGGTACACCAGGCTGCCGTTCAGTGGATTATCGACACCTATCCCGAGCATTGGGGATCCGAACATCTGTGGGCCATGCCCGTCGTCGCCGAAACCTATGACGGCACCTTGAACGACATTAATGGACTGCACGTCACCGAGGATCACGCCCGAGAGGCGCTGGATCAAGCCGCGAATGGACCACTTCAAGAAGGCAATGTGGGCGGTGGCACCGGCATGATCTGCTATGAATTCAAAGGAGGCACCGGGACGAGTTCCCGCCGGATCTCAGTGGGAGGCCAGCAATTTCACATTGGCGTCCTGGTTCAGGCCAATCACGGCAGACGGCAAGACCTCACTATCCTGGGTGTTCCGGTAGGTCGCCACCTCCAGAATGATAAGCTGTTCGATGAACATGAGATGGGTTCGATCATCGCGGTCATCGCCACCGATGCTCCCATGATGCCTCACCAGCTTGAGCGTCTCGCAAAACGCGGCACCCTAGGTATTGCCCGAGGCGGCACACCGGGAGGCAACGGCTCAGGCGACATCTTTCTCGCAATAAGTACCGCCAACCCCATGCCCATTGATCGCATGGGCCAGATCAATTCCGATTTTTCCTGGATCGGGGATGATTTGTGTGACGCCGTCTATCTGGCGGCTGTTCAGGCAATTGAGGAGTCTGTAATCAATGCCCTGGTCGCGGCTGAAGACATGACCACTCTTCGACCGCCTGGTCAACGCTGCGCGGCGATGGATATCGACGCTATGCTGGAACTCATGGCCCGGTACGGCCGGCTCAGGACGTCCTCTCGTTGAGCCACTTCTGCACCAACTGCACATCCCCGTCACGATAGTTCAGTCGGCCATAAAATCCGCGGACTGCAAGATTGTCGTGCCGGATCATGGCCTGAATCTTCGGAACTTTTCTCGCGCGCAGCCAGTTCTCGGCGTGCTCCATGAGAGTTCGCCCGATGCCCTGATGGCGAAACTGGGAATCCACGGCGAGGTAATACACCCAACCACGGTGCCCGTCGCAGCCGATCATGACACTCCCGCAAAGCGTGTCTTGGGCAGCCGCCACCAGCAGTTCGGAAGACGGGTTCTCGAGGCACTGACGAATATCGTCTTCGGGGTTATTCCAGGGGCGGGTCAGGTCGCAGTCGTGCCATAACTGCACGAGTCGTTCCTGATCAGGCAATCCGAATGTCCTGATCTCAACCCGTGGTTGGGAAACGGTCGTCATGATGAAAGATAGGCATTCAGGGCTTCGGCTGAACGCTCTGCGCCGTCACAGACGACAGGCGCAAAAGACCCCGGGGGCTGTGCCAGCAGGCTGTCTGCTGCCGCCGCCAGGGCTGGGCCATCCAGGTCCGCCTCGGGCAGAACCTGAGCTCTTTGAATTTTCAGGAGGTGTTGCGCCCGTGCCGGTTGCTCTGTCTCGCCGCCTTTCCCGGTAAATGGCACGAGCAGTGCCGGCGCACCACTCGAGAGAATATCAACGACGCTGTTGTAACCCGCTTGGGAAACCGACAGTCGGCAACCGCTCAAAAGATCCCGAAAGTCGGCGCGGTTGGGTTCAACTGTCAGCGTGTCCGAGCCCATTTGGCGCAAACGGCTGACGAAATCCGGATCAGGCGAGGCGCCCGCGAGAATCCGCCACACGATATCGGAATGCATCGAGAGCGCACTGGCTTGCGCTGCTGCAAGATAGAGCCGCTCGCCAGCCTTCCCTCCACCCGCCGAGACGAGAACTTCCCGAGAGCGCCGCGAAGAAGATTCCCCTCTTGGTTTTGAGTAAGACGTCGTATCTACAAAGCCGGTGTAGGACACGAGGTCGGCGATCTCATCGAACTCGTCAAAGGAGTCACTCAAGGGCAAGAACTCCTGCTCCCCATGCACAAGCACCCGCTGATAATAATCTCGAAGCCAGCCTATCGTCTCCGCTTCACGGGCTCTCGAGCGTTTTTGAACGCTGTCCCGTACAGAGCACAGCACAGGGGTTTTTGCTGCCCGCGCTGCTTCAAGTAAAGGCAGTAACTCAAATCGGAACCGCCTTCGCCCAAATGGAAACAACTCCGTTACCAGCACCTTGGGCTGCAAATCATGAAAAAGCCGCAGCAGTTCTTTAGTACGTACGGTTTCCAAAACGTCGTTTAGGGGCTCACCACGGCGATCCACAATACTCGAAAAGGAAAGATCCGCACTTTGCAGGGGCTCGAGCTGATGCACCGGAAAAGGTGACGCCTGTTGCAGATTAATGGGCATCCCACCGGTGATTACCGCAACAGGCGTTCCAGCATTCTGGCAGGCTTCAGCAATGGCCAGTGTTCGGCGCAGATGGCCGATACCCAGTAGATGCTGAACGTAGAAAAGGATCAAAGCGCTGGCCCACCCACCGCGGGGTCAGGAGAGTTGTTGGCGTACTGGGGCTTTGTCGAAAAGCAGGCGATGGGTGCGGTCACAGATAACGTCCAAACCTGACAAGATCTGATCTGAACCCGCCGCAGAAGGCAGCGACTGGCGCTCGAGTCCACGCAAGGCCATCGCCATCGCACCAGCAGACCGATCGCCATCGCCATCGAGCATTGACACCAGGCCAAGCGAAGCCGCCCGGCGGGCGCGAAGTGTTTGCTCCATACGCGGCCTAGAGCGCGGAATCAGCAGCGCAGGCTTATCAAGCGACAGGATTTCGCAAAATGTGTTGTAACCGCCCATGGCAACCACACCGGCCGCCCGCTCCATTACCAATTCCATGTTGGAATTGAAGACGATGGTCTGCACCCCCGTGAGCGCCTCGGCCCGCAATTGAAACTGCTGTCTGACTGCCTGGGGCATAAATGGCCCCAGAACGATCACAACAGGTTTGGCTGGCCGGGGTTTTTGTTCCAGTGCGTTCAAGACCCAGTCCACCAAAGTCTCGCCATCTCCCCCGCCTCCAGGCGTCACCAGCAGAAACGGTTCGCGCGGCAGGTTGACGGGCGCTCTTGCAATCGAAGGCACCGATCGACGCAGGTATCCGGTATAGACCATCCTCTGTAGACCTGCTTCACTGACGCCCAATTCAGCCAGCGGGTTACCCATCGAGCGCGATCCAAATACCCAGAGCTCGTCATACCAGTCCTCAAGATTTCGCGGTGTCCCGCGATGATCCCACTCTTTGTTCAACAAAACGGGGTCATCAAGAATATCCCGAAGCCCGAGGACTGTCGGCACACCTTTGTCTCGAAGTTTCTTAAGGGTTTGGGTGACTTCCCCCCGAAGCCCTAGTGGCTCCTTATCCACGATAAACAGGTCAGGAGAAAACGTATCTGCAGTCTGCTCCATAATGGACGCCCGCAGCTGCAGCGTCTGAGACAGGTCAATATGATCCGAAAGAGAGGTGTAGTCACCGCCACGGAGCTTGACCACACCCGGGATCCGCACAAAATCCACCCGGCTTTTGAAATCAAAACTGCCGATAATCGGAGAACCTGAGACGATCAGGACCTTCAGGCCGGCAAACTGATCCACCAGGGCATGAGCAATGGTCCGACACCGGCGCAAGTGGCCTAGGCCAAATGAGTCGTGGCTGTAGATCAGAACACGCTTGCCGTGCAACTGGTTGTTTATATCATTGGTCATGCGCTTTTTACCGCTTCCCGCGCGGCAACCATAATCTTCCCCGCCGCGCTTGCGACCTCAACATCCTGCTGGTTGGTGCATAGGCAGCTCAGACTGATCACCCCGCCCTGGAACTTCGGCTTGTCTGTCATATCGGTGATCTCCCAAGCTGCCCGCAGCGTATCACCAGGTCTAACCGGAGCCAAAAATCGACAACTGTGCTCAAGATAGGCGATCGCCGTACCTGAAAAGTAAATTCCGACGGGAGCCGCAACAAAAGCGCTGGTAAACGGTCCGTGCAGAATGCGCCCGCCAAATCGGGATTGACTGGCAAACGTTTCGTCCACATGCAACGGGTTGAAGTCCCCGAAAAGACCCGCCGCGGTAACAAGATGAGTCTCTGTGATTGTCAGGACATAATCGAACTCATCGCCCACACTGACTTCGTCGTATGCCCTGCCTGCTGGTATCCGCATCGTTGATTAATCTAGGGCCGTCCAGAGTGCTGATTATAGGTCTAAAAGCCACTCACCCCGCGGAAGGGCACCCTTTCAACAACCAGTTTTTGGGAATTCGCCCCACCTGACACAGGTCGTTAAAGCCGTTAGGATTGCCGTCTCACTCGTGACGAGAAATTACCGTGTCTATATTCGAAGCGCAGCTCGCAAAAGATCGCGCCAACTATGAACCCCTGACGCCGGTCAGTTTCCTGCGCCGGGCGGCACAGGTGGCTCCCTCACACACTGCCATCATTCACGGCCAGCGCCGTTACTCTTACGCACAGTTTCTGGCGCGCTCGTCACAACTGGCTAATGCGCTTGCGGGCCGGGGCATTGGCCCTGGCGACTGTGTGGCGATCATGGGAGCGAACACACCCGAAATGCTCGAGGCCCACAATGGGGTGCCGATGCTCGGCGCTGTGCTGAATTCGCTCAATATCCGGCTGGATGCCAACACTATTGCCTTCATTCTCGATCATGGTGAAGCCAAAGTGCTATTGACCGACCGGGCATTTTCAGACGTTATCAAGGAAGCGCTGACCCTAACCCAGCGAGAACTGCTGGTTATCGACATTGATGACTCCGAAAGCCAGGGCGGCGAAAGCCTTGGGGAGATGGACTACGAGACTTTTATCTCGGGTGCTGACGATACCTTCCCTCTCGGACAGCCCAAGGACGAGTGGCAGGCGCTGTCGCTGCTGTATACCTCCGGGACGACCGGCAACCCAAAGGGTTGCGTCTATCATCACCGCGGCGCTTATCTGAATGCGCTGGGCAACATGACCACCATGGAACTGAACCGTGACTCGGTGTACCTGTGGACCTTGCCGATGTTTCACTGCGACGGCTGGACGTTTACCTGGGCGGTCACCGCAGCAATGGGGACCCATGTTTGTCTGCGGGCGGTTGAACCGGAAGCGGTCTTCGCATCCATCGCCTCCAACGGGGTCACTCATATGTGTGGCGCGCCCATAGTGATGAATATGCTTGCAAACGCACCGCAGGAAATGAAAACGCCTTTCTCTCAGACCGTTGAGATCGCAACTGGCGGCGCTGCGCCGCCGTCCGCGGTCATCGAGGCCATGGAAGCGGACGGCTTCCACGTGACTCACCTCTACGGCTTAACTGAGACTTATGGGCCAGCCACGGTCTGTATCCCGCAGGAGGATTGGCCAGCCCTCGCCCTTCAGGAGCGTTCGTCGCGCATGGCGCGGCAAGGCGTGCATTACGGCACGCTGGAAAATGCCAGCGTCAAAAACCCGGAAACCATGGAGGATGTGCCGTGGGATGGAGAGACCTTTGGTGAAGTCATGATTCGGGGCAATACGGTCATGAAGGGTTATCTTAAGAACGAAGACGCGACGCAGGCCGCTTTTGCCGGAGGGTGGTTTCACAGCGGGGACATCGCCGTGCGCCATCCTGACGGTTATATCGAGATCAAGGACCGTTCAAAAGACATTATCATTTCAGGCGGAGAGAATATTTCAAGCCTTGAGATCGAGGAAACGCTCTACCGTCACCCCAAGGTCCTGGAAGCCGCCGTCGTGGCAAGACCGGACAAAACCTGGGGAGAGAGTCCTTGCGCTTTTGTGACACTGCATGAAGGAGAGGACGCGCAACCGCAGGAGATCATCGACTTCTGTCGCGAAAACATGGCGCACTATAAAGCGCCGCGCACGATTGTCTTCGGCGAACTCCCCAAGACCTCGACCGGCAAGATTCAGAAGTTTGTACTCCGGGAAAAAGCCGAAAATCTTTAGGTCGGCACCGTACTGGCCACCTTCCGCAGGTATGCTCAGTCGGTAGCGCCGACCTGGTCTCCCGGGCGAATCACGCCCCCACGGAGAATCTCGCAGCGCAGGCCACCCTTATGGGTGAGTTGCTTCACCAATCCGGGAATATCGAGAAGTTTCTGCAGGTAGGCACACGGCTCGCAGAGCTCAACGCCGCGCAACTGCACTTCTCCCACCGTGAAGATACGCCCTTCCAGTGTGTTGAGATCAACCCCCTCAGTAATCACGTTTCTACGGAACGCGGTCGCTGGTAAGTCGGTAGCAAAAGCCTCGTTAAATTCATTAACGGCTTCAATCTGAATCAACGTCAGTTGCGTTTCCGCTGAGGCGCCAAAGGTGCAATAACGATCCCCTTCGAGGCCTGCTCCCGCCGTAGCCACAGCTTCAGGTACTTCACGGGCTACTCCGCCTTCGGTTGCCGAAAGGCAAACTCCTTTTACAACCCCCTGCGCTGTCATACCTGTCACCCTTAAAGTGGAATGTTGCCGTGCTTACGCCAGGGATTATCCAGTTGCTTATTGCGCAACATGGCAAGAGACCGGCTGATCCGGGTGCGGGTCTCACTCGGCAAGATGACATCGTCAATGAATCCTCTATGGCCAGCCACAAAGGGATTGGCAAACTTCTGGCGGTATTCCTCCGTCCTTTGGGTAATCTTCTCTTCATTACCGATATCTTCACGAAAGATAATCTCCACCGCCCCCTTGGGCCCCATCACGGCAATCTCCGCACTGGGCCAGGCCAGATTGACATCCCCGCGCAGGTGTTTGGAAGCCATCACATCGTAGGCCCCGCCATATGCTTTTCGCGTAATAACCGTGACCTTAGGCACCGTACATTCTGCGTAGGCATAAAGCAGTTTTGCGCCATGTCTGATAATGCCGCCGTACTCCTGGGAAGTTCCCGGCAAAAAGCCCGGCACATCGACGAAGGTCACGATTGGAATGCTGAAGGCATCGCAGAACCTGACGAAACGCGCCGCCTTGACCGACGACTGAATGTCGAGACACCCCGCGAGCACCATGGGTTGATTGGCCACGATACCAACGGTTGAGCCGTCCATACGGCCAAACCCGATCAGGATGTTGCCTGCAAAATCCGGTTTCAGCTCAAAGAAATCACCATCGTCGACGACTTTGGTGATGAGTTCGTGCATGTCATAAGGCTTGTTGGGATTGTCTGGTATCAGCGTGTCCAGAGACGGTTCGGTCCGGGTGACCGGATCCATTGCCTGCCGCTGGGGCGCCTCATCGACATTGCTCGCCGGCAGAAAATCGATAAACCGACGCAGGCTCAAAAGCGCCTCGACGTCATTATCAAAGGCACCGTCGGCCACTCCGGATCGACTCGAGTGTGTGGTTGCTCCGCCAAGTTCTTCATGGGTCACTGTTTCATGCGTGACAGTCTTTACGACCTCTGGGCCCGTGACGTACATGTAGGAGGTATCCCGGACCATAAAAATAAAGTCGGTGATAGCCGGTGAGTAAACAGCGCCCCCGGCACAGGGGCCCATGATCATGGAGATCTGCGGAATCACGCCTGACGCCAGAACGTTGCGCTGAAAAACCTCGGCATACCCAGCCAATGAGTCAATACCTTCCTGAATTCTGGCGCCGCCCGAATCATTCAGGCCAATCACGGGCGCACCTGCCCGCATGGCGTGATCCATGATCTTGCAGATTTTCCCCGCATGCGCCTCAGAAAGGGATCCTCCGAGCACCGTGAAGTCCTGACTGAAGACGAAAACGGTGCGGCCGTTGATAGTCCCATGCCCGGTGACCACGCCATCGCCCGGCACCGCTTTATCAGCCATATCAAAGTCGGCGCACCGATGCTCAACGAAAATGTCCCACTCCTCAAAACTGTCTTCGTCCAGCAGCACACCGATCCGTTCTCGCGCGGTCAACTTGCCCTTGGCATGTTGAGCGTCAATACGCCTTTGGCCTCCTCCCTGACGGGCCGCTTCACGGCGCCGCTCCAGTTCCTCGAGAATCTCGCGCATCAGTCGTTTTCCTCTGTGAGGGGAATCAGATCAAACACCTCGCGGGCTGCCTCGAGAATAGGCGTGCCCGGGCCGAAAAACGCCGCCACACCCAGCGATGAGAGCGCTTCGCGATCGGCCTTGGGCACGACTCCGCCCAATACCACCTTTATGTGACCTGCGCCTTTAAGAGAGAGATTTTCGAGCACTTTCGGCACCAGAGTGGAGTGACCCGCTGCCTGAGAGGAGACACCAATCACGTGCACATCGTTATCGAGCGCCTGCTGCACAACTTCCTCAGGGGTCTGGAACAGCGGTCCGATATCCACATCAAATCCCACATCGGCAAATCCGGTTGCGATGATGCGCGCCCCCCGGTCGTGGCCATCCTGGCCCAACTTGGCAACGAGAATGCGCGGCCGCCTGCCCTGCCGCGCAGCAAAAGCGGCGACATCCTCCCGCAACTGCTGAAAGGTCGCATCCTGCTGGTATGCCTCGCCGTACACGCCTGAAATTGTCCTGACCTGAGCCTGATATCGACCAAATTTCTCTTCCAGCGCGAGCGAGATTTCACCAACGGTTGCCCGAGCCCTTGCCGCTTCGACGGCATACTCTAGCAGGTTGGCGCCGCCCTGCCCGGCAGCCGACTGCAGTGCGTCAAGCGCCTGCCGGCATTTCTCCTGATCGCGATTCGCGCGAACGGACTCCAGGCGGTCAACCTGCGTCTTCAATACCTCAGAGTTGTCGATGCTGAGAATATCCACCTCGGTCTCCTCAGACGCCTCATAGCGGTTTACGCCAACAACGACTTCGTCACCGCGGTCTATTCTTGCCTGCTTTCTCGCCGCTGCCTCCTCGATTCGCATCTTGGGGATGCCGTTTATGATTGCCTGAGTCATGCCGCCCATGTCCTCGATTTCATCGATCAGGGATCGCGCATGTGCCGCGAGGCTGGCCGTCAGGCTCTCGACGTAATAAGACCCGCCCAGCGGATCGACCACGCGGTTAATACCCGCCTCTTCACGAAGAATCAGCTGGGTGTTGCGTGCGATGTGCGCGGAGAAATCGGTTGGCAGAGCAAGCGCCTCATCAAAGCTGTTGGTATGCAGCGACTGCGTCCCACCGAGTACGGCGGCCAGCGCCTCGATGGTTGTTCTCACGATATTGTTATAAGGGTCCTCACTGGTCAGACTGACACCTGAGGTCTGGCAATGCGTTCTCAGCATCAATGAGCGCGGATCCGAGGGATTGAATTTTTCCTGGATCAACTGAGCCCATAGCAACCGCGCCGCCCGCAGCTTTGCCACCTCCATGAAAAAGTTCATTCCAATCCCGAAGAAAAACGACAGGCGGGGGGCAAACTTGTCGATCTGCAATCCGCTTGCCACGGCGGTGCGAACATATTCAATACCGTCTGCCAGCGTATAGGCCAATTCCTGGACAGACGTCGCTCCAGCCTCCTGGATGTGATATCCGGAAATCGAGATCGGATTAAAGCGCGGCATATACGCTGCGGTATAGCCAATGATGTCGGAAACGATCCGCATCGACTCCTGCGGCGGATAAATATAGGTGTTGCGCACCATGAACTCTTTAAGGATATCGTTCTGCAGCGTTCCGGAAAGACTCGCCTTGTCCACGCCCTGCTCCTCGCCGGCAACGATAAACATTGCCAACACGGGGATCACGGCGCCGTTCATGGTCATGGACACCGACATTCGGTCCAGGGGAATGCCATCGAAAAGAATCCGCATGTCCTCGACCGAGTCAATCGCGACTCCAGCCATGCCGATATCACCGGTGACGCGCGGATGATCCGAGTCATAGCCTCGATGGGTTGCAAGATCGAAAGCGACCGACAGCCCGCTTTGGCCTGCCGCCAGATTGCGCCGGTAAAAGGCGTTGGACTCCTCTGCCGTCGAAAAACCGGAATACTGGCGAATGGTCCAGGGCCGTCCCGCGTACATGGTGGCCCGCGGACCCCTGACATAGGGCGGCAAACCCGGCAGACCCCCCTGGTGATCCAAATCTTCCAGATCCTCAGCGGTGTAGAGTGGCTTGATAGAGATGCCCTCAGGGGTCACCCACTCCAGGTCTTCGGGTTGATCACCCGACAGTTCTCGGGCCGCCAAATCCTGCCAGGCTCTCAGCGAACGATCAGTTGAATCCGTCATGACGCAGGTCCGAAGTCTTATTCCGCTCGAGGCAAGCCAATGGCTTTCAAAGATTCTGTTATCTCATCCAGAATCACCGGATCATCAATCGTTGCCGGCATCTTCCATTCCTCACCGTCGGCAATCGCTCTCATGGTTCCGCGCAGCACTTTCCCCGAGCGGGTTTTTGGCAGACGCTTGACCACGAGCGCCTGCTTGAAAGCCGCCACGGGGCCGATTCGCTCCCGAACCATTCCAACGACTTCTGTACAAATGACCTCTGTCGGGCGATCGCACCCAGCACTTAAAACAAGAAAGCCCAGCGGCACCTGACCCTTCAGCTCATCTGCCACCCCGGTGACCGCGCACTCAGCAACATCTGGATGATCTGCCAGCACTTCTTCCATGGCGCCGGTGGAGAGCCGATGGCCAGCGACATTGATGATGTCATCAGTGCGCGACATCACATACACATAGCCATCTTCATCAATGATTCCGGCGTCGGAAGTATTGTAGTAACCCGGGAACCGGCTCAAATAGGAATCGAAATGACGCTGGCGCGCATTCCATAGGGTGGGGAATGTGCCGGGCGGCAGCGGCAACTTCACCGCCAGCGTACCAATCTCGCCGGCAGGGGTCGGGGCCCCGGCTTCGTCCAGGACTTGCAGATCCCAACCCGGAACGGGCAACGAAGGAGATCCCTCCTTGATCGGAAGAAGTTCAATGCCGGCACAGTTCGCGGCAATTGACCAGCCCGTTTCCGTCTGCCACCAATGATCAATGACCGGCACGTTGAGCTTGTCTTCCGCCCAATGGAGTGTGTCGGGATCGGTTCGTTCGCCAGCAAGAAAAAGATACCGTAATGATGAGATATCGTATCGGCCGATATGCTCCCCCGACGGATCCTCTTTTTTGATGGCACGAAAAGCCGTGGGTGCTGTAAACAATACGCTTACGCGGTTTTCGCTGATGACACGCCAGAAGGCACCGGGATCCGGGGTGCCCACAGGCTTTCCCTCATAAAGAACCGTCGCATTACCAGCCAACAGGGGGGCGTAGACAATATAGGAATGTCCCACAACCCAGCCGACGTCAGAAGCCGCCCAGAAAGTCTCGTCGGGACTCACGTCGTAGATGTTCTTCATGGTCCACTTAAGGGCGACGGCATGACCGCCGTTATCCCGGACCACCCCCTTGGGCTGCCCGGTGGTCCCGGAGGTATAGAGAACATAAAGGGGGTCTGTTGCCAGCACCGGCACGCACTCATGCGGCACCGCGTTTGCCACTTCTGTCTGCCAGTCAAAATCGCGGCCGGCGGTCATGGCGGCGCTTGCCTGGGGGCGCTGGAGCACAATACAGAAGTCCGGCTTGTGATCCGCCAGTGAAATCGCCTCATCCAGCAAAGGTTTGTATTCCACCACCCGGCCAGGTTCGATTCCGCAGGATGCACTGACAATTGCCTTGGGAGTGGCATCATCGAGTCGCACCGCAAGCTCGTTGGCAGCAAAACCGCCAAAGACGACCGAGTGCACAGCGCCCAAGCGGGCACAGGCGAGCATGGCGATAACGGCCTCAGGCACCATCGGCATATACACGATGACCCGATCTCCTTTACCGACACCGCGTGCGGCCAGAACCCCTGCAAAAGTCGCGACGGCATCACGCAATTCAGAAAATGAAAAAGTCTGTCGGGCCTGCGTCATCGCAGAGTCATAAATAAGCGCCGTGCGGTCGCCGTTGCCCTCATCGATATGCAGGTCTAAAGTGTTGTAGCAAGTATTGAGCTCGGCGCCGGAAAACCATCGGTAATACGGCGCATCGGAATCGTCCAGCACCCTATCCCAAGTGCGGGTCCAGTGAATATCTGCGGCCGCTTCCGACCAGAACTGCTCGGCATCCTGAAGCGACGCCGCAAAGATCTTTGAGTAGGAATAACTGGGACTTGCACTCATGAGATGATGCCTTGCGATTGCTTATTCATAGTCCATCCAGAAAAGAAAACTCGGCGTCTGCGGCATCTTGCTAAACGCGAAACCTGTTGCCGGTCTGATAGACTCCTTCCCTCGACGCCGTCCCAGATCCCGAACCGTTATTGGCGCACCGCCTTGCTCGCTGACCCAAGGCCCATTGTAACGGTTTGTATTTGCTTCCCCAAAGGAGTTCTCATGAGTTACGAATACATCTTGACCGAAACCCGCGAAAACGTGGGACTGATTACCCTTAACCGGCCTGATGCTCTCAATGCCCTGTCTGACGGCCTGATGGACGAGGTGGGCCAAGCCCTCGCACACTTCGAGCAAGACGACGCTATCGGAGCCGTGGTTATCACCGGGAGTGAAAAAGCCTTTGCGGCTGGCGCCGATATCAAGGGGATGAAGGATCGCTCTTACATGGACGTGTATCTCGGAAACTTTATTGGGCGCAACTGGGAACAGGTCACACGCTGTAGAAAACCAGTAATCGCAGCTGTGGCCGGCTACGCGCTCGGCGGAGGATGCGAACTCGCCATGATGTGTGACTTTATTCTTGCGGCAGACAACGCCCGTTTCGGCCAACCCGAGATCAAGCTTGGCATTATTCCAGGGGCCGGCGGCACCCAGCGACTGACGCGCTTCGTCGGCAAATCCAAAGCAATGGAAATGTGCCTGACCGGGCGCATGATGGACGCACAAGAAGCAGAGCGTGCCGGACTGGTTAGCCGGATTATTCCCAGTGCTGATCTTTTAGAAGAAGCCGTGAAAACAGCGGGCGAGATCGCTGCGATGTCACGGCCTTCCGTGTTTATGGCGAAAACTGCCGTCAACAAGGCTTACGAGACAACATTGGCCGAGGGCGTTGCCGCGGAGCGAATTATGTTCCAGTCGCTGTTCGCCACAGAAGATCAGAAAGAAGGCATGGCAGCATTTGCCGAAAACGCGCCGCTGATTTCAAGAACCGTTAGGATTTTGAATTGCAGGTCAACGGAACCCCTTTCCGATCAATCTGGCTCGCCTCGGACAGGTCCGAGGTTCTGGTCATTGACCAGACTCTATTGCCCTTTGCCTTTGAGGTGCGGACACTTACCACCTCGAGCGAGACAGCACTTGCCATCCGTGAAATGGTTGTCCGCGGTGCACCGCTGATCGGAGCGACGGCCGCCTGCGGAATGTTTCTTGCGGCCGCCAGTGATGCCAGCGAGGACAATCTGCGGCGCGCCTGTGCGGAACTGCTGTCTTCGCGCCCCACCGCGGTCAACCTGCGCTGGGCGCTCGACCGAATGCTTCCTTTGTTGCTGGAATGCTCCGAATCGGAGCGCGCAGACCGTGCCCGGATGCTCGCCCAAAAAATCTGCGACGAGGATGTGGCCACCAACAGCGCTATCGGCAACCATGGACTGACGCTTATTTCCGAAGCGGCCGACGCCTGCCCACATCGACCAGTGAATATCCTCACACACTGCAATGCCGGCTGGCTTGCGACGGTCGATTGGGGCACCGCCCTCGCGCCGATCTTCAAGGCACATGATCAGGGCATTGCAGTTCACGTGTGGGTAGATGAAACGCGGCCGCGCAACCAGGGTGCCTCACTGACGGCATGGGAGCTTGCCGCTCACGGCGTCCCCCACACGGTGATTGCCGACAATGCCGGCGGTCATCTGATGCAGCATGGCGAAGTCGATCTTTGTATCGTCGGATCGGATAGAACCACCCGTGCCGGGGATGTCTGCAACAAAATCGGCACCTATCTCAAAGCGCTCGCTGCCCACGACAACGGGATTCCCTTCTATGCCGCCCTGCCGTCTTCCACCATCGATTGGACGATTTCGGATGGCGTTCGGGATATCCCGATCGAAGAGCGCGCCGAAGAGGAAGTCAGCCACATCTGTGGCCGCGACAGTGAGGCGGACAGGCTCGTGCGAGTGCGAATCATCCCTGACGGCAGCTCAGCCGCCAATCCTGCCTTTGACGTCACACCACGCAAACTCGTAGATGGCATTATTACCGAAAGAGGCGTAGTGAAGGCGTGCGAGGACGATCTCGTCTCGCTTTTTCCACAGGATGCCGAAGTGCCAAACATATAATTTGACCTATCGTCACGACTCCCGAGCCTGATTTGCACTATCGTATTTTTCCAAACTTCATTAAGGACGCCGTATTCCCTCCGTGCCGGGTGGGTATCGCGGTCGGGTTACTGCTGGCGCTTATCGGAAGCGGTGTCAGCGCCTCCCTGCCACCTACTTCAACGCTGAGCGCAGAGCCGCATCACGACCAAACACTCAAATACGTCAACTATTTCATCGAGCGGTACCACTACCGGAAAACCCGCCTCGATGATCCCCTGTCATCCCGTATTCTGGATCGCTATCTCGATGCTCTGGATGCCAACCGCATTTATTTTCTGGCGGCGGACATTGAGTCGTTCGAAACGCTTCGATTTGAACTTGACGACTATCTAGGGTCGCATAACACCGACCCGCTATTTGCTGTTTTCAACCGTTATCGAGACCGGGTCATTGAAAGAATCGACTATGCGCTGGGGCGACTCAACCAACCGTTCGATTTCTCAGCCAATGAGACTTACCCCTTTGACCGGGCTGAAGCTCCCTGGGCAATCGATGGCGCCGCCCTGGACGATTTGTGGCGGCGACGGGTCAAAAACGACTATCTGATCCTGAAGCTCGAGGGCAAACCGCACGAGGAAATCGTGGGCACCCTCCGCGACCGATATCAGCAACAGAAGCGGCGCATTCTGCAGATCTCCAACCAGGATGTCTTTCAGACGATTCTCAATGCGTATATGTCGGCGATTGAGCCGCATACGGGATACTTCTCGCCTCGGGCAACGGAGAATTTCAAGATCCGCATGAGCCTGTCTCTGGAGGGTATCGGTGCTGTGCTGCAATCACAGAATGAATTCACCGTAGTCCAGCGCGTGGTCCCCGGCGGCCCTGCGGAGGTCGAAGGCAGTTTACGTGCGGGTGATCGGATAGTGGGCGTAGGTCAGGGCGACGGTGATCCTGTCGTGGATGTAATCGGCTGGCGCCTGGATGATGTAGTCGATCTGATTCGAGGCCCCAAAGGCTCCATCGTCCGCCTGCAGATCCGGCCTGACCCCAAGACCGGGAAAAGTGAGTCGCGCATCCTGGCGCTTACACGGGACCAGATCAAACTTGAGGAACAGGCAGCGCAGAGCATGCTTTTGGAAGTTTCTGGCCCTGATCAAATACAGCGCATTGGGGTAATTGATATCCCGACTTTCTATGTTGACTTTGATGCGCGTTCACGCGGCGACGCCGATTATCGCAGCACTACGCGGGACGTACGGCGTCTGATCCGGGACCTTGAGCGCGAAGGAGTCGATGGCCTGATTGTTGATCTTCGCGGCAACGGGGGTGGCGCCCTTGCCGAAGCGACCGCGTTAACGGGGCTCTTTATTGATTCAGGACCCGTCGTGCAGGTACGTGACGCCCGCGGACGGACCAGTGTGAACCGGGATCCCAACAAGGGCATTGCCTATGCCGGACCGCTCGCGGTGATCGTGGATCGTAACAGCGCCTCGGCTTCGGAGATTTTCTCAGGGGCGATACAGGATTATCGACGCGGCATCATCATCGGAGAGCCTACCTACGGGAAAGGAACCGTACAGAATCTCATCAACCTTGACCCCTACTCTGAAGATCAAGAGCAGCCCCTCGGCCAACTGAAACTCACCATCGCGCAGTTCTTCCGGATAAACGGCGAGAGCACCCAGCATCGGGGTGTTGTGCCTGACTTCGTGCTGCCCGGTGTCGAGCCCGATCTCCCCTATGGCGAAAAGGCGCTCGACAACGCCTTACCCTTTGCCCAGATTGATGCGGCAGCGTTTTCCCGATTTACCGACTCTGAACTGGACCTGCAACGGCTCCGCGAAGCCCATGACAAGCGGGTGCTGGAAGATCCGGACTTCACTTACCTCGCCGGCCTTAAGGAACTCGACCAGGTGTTGACGCGGTCCGGGGAGGTTTCTCTGCTAGAGAGCCAGCGCAAGGCTGAACGGGATCAAAGAGAAACGACACAACAACGTATCTTCGAGACTTTGAAAACCGCTCACGGCGTCAGTGATGATTCTGACGAGCCGTTGGAAGATCTTCCGAGAGATGCTGTTCTGCTCGAATCGGCCCGCATCCTGACGGATCTGAGTATCGGTGACTTTGACGATCGACTTGTTGTGCAGTTAGTCAAGAAAGACGCTGCGCCACTTCCGAGCGCAGCAAAAGATCACAACGCCGTCGGTCAATAATTTTCCCAATTAAAGCTCTGATGGACTTTTCCCCATTCGGCCGCTTTCTCTCCTGTGGCTCAGGAATCCTGACCCTTATGGAGGATATTGAAAGCGCAGCGGCTGACAGTGCTGAAATGCGGCTTCTTGGTGGCGGCAATCCCGCCCGCATTCCCGAGGTGCAAGCTCGTTTCCGGCAGGCAATGATCGACCTGCTTGAAGACGGCGAGCAGTTTGAGAGGACCACTGGAGAATACGACGGCGCGAGAGGTCACGCCCGATTGATCAACGGGCTGGCGGCGCTGTTGAAATCCCGGTGCGGCTGGGAGGTTGGTCCGGCGAATATTGCGGTCACCAACGGCAGCCAGAGTTCTTTTTATCTGCTGTTCAAGCTTTTTGCCGGCGACTTCGGGCAGGGCAAACACCGAAGGATCCTTTTACCCCTTGCGCCAGAGTACATCGGCTACGCCGACATTGGGATGGGCGATGAGTTTTTTCACGCTTACCGGCCCTCTATCTCGTTTGTCGGTGATCGGGAATTTAAATATCACGTGGACTTTGATCGCTTGAAGATCTCCGGCGACATGGGCGCCATCGCCGTTTCCCGACCAACCAACCCCACAGGCAATGTTCTGACTGATGAAGAGGTGCAAAAGCTTGGCGAGCTCGCGCGCCACCATGGGATTCCGTTTATTCTGGATTCTGCGTATGGCGGACCCTTTCCGAACATTGTCTTTCCTCCGGCGAGCAATCTCTGGGATGACAACACAATAGTCTGCCTGAGCCTCTCCAAACTTGGACTGCCCGGCCTTCGCACCGGCATTATTGTGGCTAACGAGCAGGTGATCCGCGCGATAACCGCGGCCAACGCGATCGTGTCGCTGGCTCCCGGCAGTATGGGACCAGCCCTCGTCAGTGCGATGGTGGAAAACGGCAATATTCTCGATCTGTCAGACAACGTCATCAGGCCCTACTACCGTGACAAAGTTCAGCAAGCGGTCGGATGGATCACCGACGCGATGGGCAACTTGCCCTGCCGGGTGCACACCCCTGAAGGGGCAATATTTCTCTGGCTTTGGTTTGAGGGCCTGCCGATCACCAGCGAGACCTTATATCAACGTTTAAAACAAAGAGGCGTGCTCGTGATCGCGGGAGAGCATTTCTTCCCGGGTATGCGGGATTCGTGGGCTCATCGTCATGAGTGCATCAGAATTTCATACGCACAGGACACTGAGACGGTTCAATCAGGCATCGCAATCATTGGTGAGGAGGTGGCTCGCGCCTACCACGAAGGCGCTACGGGCGGATCCTGATTCGTGACGCGCTCAGGCGGGATTCGAAAGATTTCTGTAGGTTTTCCATATCAGGCATAACACCCCGGATAGGGATGGGTCACCAGAATCAATCCAGTTGTCCAACTCGGCGGGGTCGAACCAGTCGCCGCCCGACATCTCCTGCTCGTTGAGCTTGAGGGCTTGATCGGTTTCCACCCGATACACCCAGGCAAACTCCATCCCGGTGATCGGGGTGGCGTCCAGCTTGAAAAGCCGGGGCGGTACCTGGTCGAGAACCAATCCCACCTCCTCTTCGATTTCTCGAACACAGCAATCGTCATAACTTTCGCCCGCGTCCACGTGCCCTGCCACTGACGAATCCCACATTCCGGGATTCTCCTGTTTGTGCAGACTCCGCTTTTGCAAAAACACCGCTCCCTCGGGATTGAACACCAGCGCATGTATCGCCCGATGACGCAATCCCAGACGATGGATCTCATCCCGGCGGTCTTCACCGATAATCGAATCTGCCGAATCGACGACCGACAGGATTTCGGCATCCTCTGCTTGACGAGTCAATGCTGTGGTGCCGAGCCAGGATCCAGGCGGCGTTGGGGCTCTCCCGTGCGCTGGGCCTCACGCCAGGACGGATCAATCCACACTGGCGCATCTGATGCCTGCAATGGCGTTTTCCCGGCAATCAGATCGGCCGCGCGCTCAGCCACCATGATGGTCGGCGCATTGAGATTACCGTTGGTGATGGTTGGAAATATTGAAGAATCCACCACCCGAAGTTGATCTATCCCGCGTACGCGACAGTGCTCATCCAGCACCGCGGCAGGATCATCCTCGGCACCCATCTTGCATGTGCACGAGGGGTGGTAAGCGCTCTCAACGCTTTGTCGGACCCACGCATCAATCTCAGCGTCAGTCTGGATCTCTTTGCCGGGTGCGATTTCCTCACCCCGGAAACGATCCATTGCAGACTGTCCGAGTATCTCGCGGGTCAATCGGATACACGCGCGCCAGTCCGCAATATCTTTTTGTGCAGTCAGGTAATTGAACAGGACTCTTGGGTGCTGCCGGGGGTCATCAGACACCACCGTTACCGATCCCCGACTGACCGGCTTGTTCGGACCGACATGGACCTGGAAGCCATGTCCGTCAAATGCGGCGCGGCCGTCGTACCGCATGGCCCCGGGCAGGAAGTGATATTGGATATCCGGCGACTTGACTCCCGCAGCCGAACGGATGAACGCGCAGGATTCAAAGTGATTGGTTGCGCCGAGTCCGGATTTGAAGAGCAGCCACTGCAGCCCGATCATTCCTTTGCTGACGAGACCCAGGCGTGAGTTCAGGGATATCGGCTCCAGGCAACGGTACTGAAAATAGACTTCAAGATGATCCTGCAGATTCTGACCGACACCCTGAAGAGGGTGCGCCACCGGGATTCCGGCTGCCTCGAGTATCCCGGGAGCGCCGATGCCGGAGCGCTGAAGCAAAGCAGGAGAGCCGATAGATCCTGCCGAGAGAATGACTTCTGTCCGAGCGAATACCTCAAAGTCATTGCCATCTTTTTGATAGGCTACGCCCACCGCGCGGTCGCCTTCGAGCAGCACTTTGGTTGCCAGCGTGCCGCTGATTACTCTCAGATTCTTTCGGTGGCGCACGGGCTTAAGGTAGGCGTGACTGGTTGATGCACGACGGCCCCGATCAACCGTCATATGCATTTGACCGAACCCTTCCTGCTGATATCCGTTGTAATCCTCAGTGGAGGGGTAACCTGCCTCAACCCCCGCATCAATAAATGCCCGATACAACGGATTCAGTTTCATGTCATTTCCCGCGCAGACACCGACCGGGCCGCTACCCCCTCGATACTGATCGGCGCCGCGATACCAGGTCTCCGCACGCTGGTAATAAGGCAGGCAAGCCGCATAATTCCAGCCGGCCGCGCCGCTGGATTCCCACTGATTGATATCCTCGGCATGTCCGCGAACATAGACCATCCCGTTAATCGAAGAAGAACCGCCAAGGCCCAATCCCCGGGGGCAGTCCATGACGCGCCCATCCAAACCAGGCTCCGCCTCAGTCTGAAATCCCCAGTTGAAGCGACGAGTATTCATCGGCATGGAAAGCGCCGAAGGCATCTGCACAATAATGCTTCGGTCACTGCCTCCTGCTTCAAGAAGCACCACATTGACGGAAGGATCTTCACTAAGACGCGTCGCCAGGACACATCCCGCGGAACCGGCACCAACAATTAAATAATCACAATCACGCATAACGCCGATTATTTCACGTTTTGCCAGATCAGCGCTTTGCCCGATGCCTGATGAATACGCTACAGTGCGAGGCTATGGACAATCCCGTTATCAAAGTGGCAGATATCGAGGCACCTGCCCGTTGTGTGGTCTTCGACAAGGACGGCACCCTGATCGATTTCCACGCCATCTGGGGACCCAGACTCGCTAGAGGTGCTACGGCGCTTGCCGAGGCCGCAGATCTTGGTGATAAGTTTCTGGCGCACCTGTATCGTGCAGCGGGCTATGACCCCGATAACGGGATGACATCGGGACAGGGGCCCCTTGCCACAGCGCCGCTGCACCAGTTCACGGTGATCGCGGCGAGCGTGATCTACCAGCACGGTATCATCTGGGACAGAGCGCTCGAGCTCAGCCAAAACTACATCGGCGAGGCGATGACTGCCAAACCCGCGGCAGAGGAAATCATTCCTAAAGGCCCACTTATCCATTCTCTGCAACAGCTCAAGGACGCAGACATCCAAACCGCCATCGCTACCACCGACAATCGATCCGCGACGGAAGCGATGATCGGCACAATCGGTCTTGCGACGTTCTTTGCTGACATCAGGTGCGGTGACGACGCCGGTCCCGTCAAGCCCGATACCGGCGTTCTCGAAAGCATTGCGATGGGGCTTAAGCTGAAGGTCGTGGATCTCATCATGGTCGGTGACACGGTGAGTGATCTCGCGATGGCGCGCAAGGCAGGGGCTGCGCTGTGCGTTGGAGTGACCGGCGGCGCGGGCAGTGTTGCGCAGTTACAACCGCACGCTGACGTGCTGATTGAGGATATCGGACAGATCCGCCCTGCTTGAGGAAACTAGCCCGGCTGACGCAGAAAACGTTCCTGGGTGGCGGACTCGATGGCACCTGGCCTTGCAGCACGGACCCGGTGAATAGCAGTATCCGCATCATGGCCCGCCATCATCAGAAGCCGTGCCGCCACGGTCCCGGTTCGGCCCAGCCCGGCCGCACAATGCAGCAGAATGCGACCTCCCTGACTCACTAAACCAAACCACTGACCCAATAAGGAACCCTCTTCCGCCTCCTCAGAGGGCGCTGAGAGATCCCGGATAGGATGATGCTGCCACTGAAATCTTCTTTCAAACTCTTCGGGCAGTTGCGCCACACCCAAAAAATCAAATTCATGCAGCTCAACAAGGGAGATCACCAAATCGGGCTGCCACTCGCTGACCATTGCCAGATCTTCGGAAAGATCTCTGGGGCGATGAACGCCGTCGTTATGCTGCTCGATCCGTCCGGGGCAACAGCACATACCCACTACACCGCCGCCATCTCCCACCGTAACCGTATTGATCTCCAGAGGCGCGCCGGGGGACTGCATTAGAGAATGAGTTACCAGGATCCCGTGTTAGCCATGGACAGCCAAGGTTCGGCCGGAGGCAGAGCCTCACCTTTTTGCAGCAGTTCAACTGAGATACCGTCCGGAGAACGGACAAAAGCCATACGACCATCCCGTGGCGGACGGTTGATAACCACACCCTCCGCCATCAAGTGCCGGCACAGATCGTAGATATCCTCTACCTCGTAGGCCAGGTGTCCAAAATTTCGCCCGCCGCCATAATCTTCCGGATCCCAGTTAAAGGTTAACTCCACCTGGGCGGACTCATCACCAGGGGCCGCAAGAAAAACATTCGTGAAGCGTCCTTTGGGCTCATCGTAGCGACGCAGTTCAACCAGACCCAGCTTTGCACAGTAAAAATCCAGCGACGCATCAAGGTCCTTGACCCTGACCATGGTGTGAAGGTATCTCATACTTTTCCTTGTTTTCTTTTGTCCTGCGTTTCCAATAATCTGCCAGCTTGCTTGCCTACTTGGCCACAGCGACCCGCCACGCCTGCGTGCGCGCCTCGATGCCCCGACTTAGGAGGTAGTGCAGGATTTTGACGCCGGCTGCGGTGTAGAAAATCATCATTCCCATCGCGGCTGCCGGTGCAATATCACCTGCATCATCCATATTGAGCACCGCGACAGAGGCCAGTGTCGTATGCGGAGAATAGAGAAAAACAACTGCAGAAACTGTCGTCATCGCATTTACAAAAAGATAAATGCTGATATCCAGAATCGCGGGGGTACAGACAGGTACCGTCACTCTCAGGAAGGTGCGATAGAACGGCTGCTTCAAAGACGCCGCAACCGACTCAAACTGTGAATCCATCTGCTTCAATGCCGTGGTGGCAGTCAGGTGGCTCACGGTATAGAAATGGGTGATAGTGCTGATCACCAGTATCGCCATCGTGTGGTATAAAAAATTGAGCGGGTTCGACGGCGCGTTAAAGAAGAAGATATACGCCAGACCCAATACCAAGCCAGGAATCGCCATCGGCAGCATCGCCAGAAACTGAAACGCTCCCCGAATGGGCCCCAACCCCTGACCTTTTTCAACCAGATACGCCCCGGCGAAAACCACTATCGTTCCAAACACTGCGGTGTAGGAGGCCATCTCAATCGAATTGAAGTAACTGTCCCAGCCACCTCCATCCATCAGGTCAAACTGGTAATTGCTGAAACCCAGACTCAGGTTATAGGGAAAAAACTTCACCAGCGCCGCAAACTGGCAGACGCCAAGAATCCCCAGAATAAAAATACTGATGATGATTGAGTAGGTCAGCATCAGGGTGTCGAACCGCTTGTTTGGAAGCGGTTCAAGAGGCACAGCCCGGGCCGATAGAAGCGCTACCTGTTTTTTCTGGACAATGCGATCCACCAAAAAGGCCAGGCCTGCTGGAAGCAACAGCACCATCGAGACTACCGCGCCCATCTCGAAGTTCTGCTGCCCGATCACCTGTTTATATATATCCGTCGCGAGAACGTTGAAATCTCCGCCGATGACCTTGGGCGCGCCGAAGTCCGTTACCGACAGCGTGAAAACAACGAAAGCAGCGCTGATCAATCCGTAGCGTACCCCAGGCAAGGTGACGGTAAAAAATATCCGCGCGCGGTTGGCACGAAGAGCGGTGGCTGCCTCGTACAGCCTCGCATCAGCAATGGATAACGCAGTGATAATGATGATGAGCGCATGGGGCAGTGTGAAAAACACTTCAGCAATGACAATACCGATTGGCCCGTAAATCTCATAGCCAAACAACAGTTCGTTGATCAACCCCTGACGGCCGAAAAGATAAATCAAGGCGATGCCGGGCAAAAGAGAAGGCACGAGGATCGGGATCATCGCGATCGTCTTGAAGACAGATTTTCCCGGCATGCGACTGCGAGTGAGGGCGTACGCGAGGATGAAGGCGATCGTCACCGTGATGGTGGTGGTGACCACTCCAATAAAAAGGCTGTTCTGGATCGAATACACCAGAGCCGGAGTATTGAAATATTCGAGGTAATTCTGGAACCCGACAAACGCACCCTGTGAATTCTCCAGACTCTTGGAGAACATGACATACAGGGGCAAAGCGAGCGCGATCACCAGATAGACCGCGATCACCAGAATAAAGAGCCGCATGGCCCGGTCGTCTGAACTGGATTTACGACGCAGCGGTGATCCGTGAGTGCCGCTCCGATGAGGCATGCCGGCCATCAGGTGCCTAACGGGTAGAGTCGAATCTTGTCCGCAGGAAAAGTCACCGCAACGGCTGTTTGCGCCACCATCGCCGATGGGTCGATGTTCCCGGAAGATAAGTCGGCCTGCACCGTTGCCCCGCTTTGGTGGAGCTTCACCGTTGCTCGAACAAAGGCCCCAAGGTATTCCAGGGACTCTATCGTCCCCGGAGTCTGATTCTGCTCTTCTGCAGATCCAGACTCTTTTGCCTCCAGGTGGATATCCTCGGGCCGTACGGCAAGCTGCACCTGCTGACCCGCCTCGAGGTCCGATGTGTCAACAGCAATTTCGGTTGCGTCGAGAAGGCATTTGCCGGAACAGGCGACCTTGGCGCTCAGGAAATTCATGGTTCCAATAAAGTCCGCGACAAACTGTGAGGCCGGACTCGCGTAAATCTCCTGGGGCGTTCCGATCTGCTCGATGATCCCATGGTTCATCACAACAATCCGATCGGCCATCGTCAACGCCTCTTCCTGGTCATGGGTCACCATAATTGTGGTGACCGCCAGGCGCCTTTGCAGGTCCTTGATCTCCATTCTGAGGTGGGCACGCACTTTTGCATCCAGCGCCGACAAAGGCTCATCTAACAACAGCAATCCCGGAGAAGTCGCTAACGCCCTCGCCAGGGCAACCCGCTGCTGCTGCCCCCCGGAGAGTTGAGCGGGATATTTTTTCGCCTGATCGGCAAGATCAACGAGCGCCAGCAACTCGGCAACACGTTGACTGATCTCATCTCGCTGAGCGCGCCGACTCTCGAGACCATAAGCCACATTCTTTTCCACCGAGAGATTCGGGAAAAGCGCGTAGGATTGGAAAACGATCCCAAAGTCACGCTCCGCCGGAGGAAGCACCGAGATGTCTGCGCCCGCTTGGGCAATACTTCCTTGCGTCTGGATATCGAGCCCTGCAATGGCGCGCAGTAAGGTGGTTTTCCCACACCCTGAAGGGCCCAGAAAACACACGAACTCGCCTTGGAACACCTCGAGGGAAATGTCCCGTAAAGCGGTGAATTGACCAAAGTTCTTGGTCAGATTCTCTATCTTTAGAAATACTTCGCTCATCAGCACAAAAGGCTCTGGAGTTTGTGGTTACCCCGCCGCGCAGCAACTGGGCTTTGCCCCAAAATAAAACGGCCGATCACTGGTCACACAGCGACCGGCCGTCAAAACGTCAGGACTGTGTTCCTAGCTCTTTGGTTCCGATTTTGAATCGTAGCGTTTTTGCCACTCGGCAAGAATACGCTTACGGTTTTCTGCCGCCCATTCAAAGTCGTTGTCGATCATGGCCTGAGGAATATTCTCAGGGAAATGCTCAACCGGCTTGGCGAGGCGCTGGATACCGATAACCGCATAGCCTTCGTTATACATCTTGTTGGCCTTTTCGCTGACTGACCAATCCACCAGGGTCTTGGCCGCATCAAGCTTCTTGGTTCCCTTTACGATCGCTGTCGCTTCCATGTCCCAGCCGATACCTTCACTGGGGATAATGACCTCAAGAGGTGCGCCTGCGGCCTTGGACTTTGCGCCTCGGAATGCAAACGACACCCCGATTGCCACCTCGCCTCTTGCGGCCTGCTTGCAGGGCTTGGAGCCGGAATGGGTGTAATGATCAATGTTCTGATGCAGTTGATCCATGAACGCCCAACCACCGTCTTCGCCAAACATCTGAAGCCAGCTGGAAACATCAAGAAAGCCCGTTCCGGAGGAATTCGGATTGGGCATTGCGATGTGTCCCTTGTAGACCGGCTTGGTCAGATCCTTCCAGGAGGAAGGCATTGGCAGGTTGTGCTTGTCGGATTCGACGGTATTTACGCAGACTGCCGCCACCCAAGCGTCCATTCCCGTCCAGGTAGGTGGATTGGATTTATCGCGGAACTTTGAATCAAGCCCATCCAGCCCATTAGGCGCGTAGGCATGCAGCATTCCCTCCCCTTTCATCAACAGCAGGCTGGTCGCGGCAAGGCCCCATATGACATCTGCACGCGGGTTTTCTTTCTCCGCCAACAGCTTTGCCGTTACGATGCCGGTGGAGTCACGGACCCAATTGATTTTTATATCGGGGTGATCTTCATTAAATCGCGCTGCATATTTTTTAAGGTCCTCAGCCTCGACTGCGGTATAGACCGTAAGTTCCGTCGCAGCAAAGGTGGCATGGCTGAGGCCGAATGCCAAAGCGGCCGCAAGGCCGACGCGAACACCAGATAAACCGTTTTTCATCTGCTCCTCCTATCAGTTAAGTAAATACGTTACCGGGTACCTCACCGGATGCGTATCATCACTATTGTTTTTTACAGAAAGATGACACAACGTAGTCCCATAGTAGTGTCTTTGGTTGCTTGAGACAACAAAATGGGTTTTGGCGTGCGAAACTGCCGCCACGACACTGCTTACCTAGCGATTCACGCTGATTTGTTGCGTTTCGCGGTGTCTGGCCAGGGCCAACTGGATCAATTCATCGATCAGGGCAGGATAGGCAATACCGCTCGCCTGCCAGAGCCGGGGATACATACTGATGGGCGTAAAACCGGGCATGGTGTTGATCTCGTTCAAGAAAATGTCGCCGGAAGAAGTCATAAGGAAATCAACACGTCCGAGACCGGCACAGTCTATCGAGCGAAAGGCATCCACCGACATTCTCTGAATCTCGGCACTGACCGATTCCGGCAGTTCGGCTGGGACAATCAACTGGGAGCGGTCATCAATATATTTGGTGGTGTAGTCATAGAACTCAGCCCCGGGAATGATCTCTCCGATGACGGAGGCTTTGGGATCATCATTACCCAACACGGCGCATTCGAGTTCCCGTGCGTTTTCTACCGAAGCCTCCACCATTATCTTTAGGTCGTAACCTGCAGCAAGATCCATAGCACTCTCAAGCGACTGGGTGTCGTGCACCTTCGAAATGCCAATACTGGAGCCGAGGTTCACCGGCTTAACGAACAGCGGGTAGCGTAGTTTGGCTTCGATACCTTCAAGCGTACCCTGACGGTCGACATTCCACGCGCTGCGACGAATCACCAGGTAATCCGTCTGACGCAATCCAGCCTGAGCAAAGACTGCTCGGGCCAACTCTTTATCCATCCCCACCGCGGATGCGGCTATTCCTGCTCCCACGTACGCGACTTCGACCAGTTCGAGCAGACCCTGCACAGACCCGTCTTCCCCGCGAGGCCCGTGCAACAGAGGGAATACGACGTCGAAAGCGGCACCGCCCACAGGGTTGCCGTCCAGCGCCACGAGGTCACGCTGACCAGCGCCCAGCTGTACCGGCGAGCCGTTGCCATTGGAAACCTCGCTCTGCTCCAGCAGAGAGGCGTCACCATCCTCGAGAAACCACTGCCCCGTCCGGGAGATCCCGGCAAGGATCACTTCATACTTATCGGCATCAATTGCCTGGTACACCGACCGCGCGGAGACTACCGACACCTCATGCTCGGCGGACTGACCGCCGAACAGCAACAGGACTCGAGTCTTACTCATGCCGGGGGAGTCCAAACACTCTGACTGGCTGAAAACCCGGGTTAGACCAGGGCGTCCTGCGCGTGCTCCGAGATATGGGCCTCGACATAGTCTGAGAAGATTTGTCGAGTCTGGCGGGTCACCTCACCGCCGCCAACCGGAAATTCAAGGCGTTCGCCGTCAAGCAGTGTCAGCGAGACCACCGGCATGACCTCTCGCGTGGCGCTGGTAATAAAACACTCTGTCGCATCGAGCAGTTCATTGACGTGCACATCTTCCTCAAAACTTTCCATCTCGGCAGCTTGAAGTGCGCGATGTACGTGTTTCTTGGTCAATCCTTTAAGGTTTCCGGATCCTGGTGTTACCAGTCTGCCACGGATCAGGAACCACACATTGCTGTTCGCAGCTTCCGTAACAAAACCATCGCGGTTCAACATGACGCAGTCATCGGCGCCGGCTTCTCTCGCCTCAGTCAGCCCCATAATATTGTTCAGATAGTTTCCGCCTTTGATGTTGGGGTCGAGGGAATTCACAGGATTACGCCGCACATTGGGAATTGCCATATTGACCCCCCGCTCGTAGAAGACAGGATTCCACGATGGCAAAGCCTTGACGATGATGACATACCGGGTCTTGAGGCTTGGATCCGGATATAGGTCAACGGCCCCCTCTCCCCGGGTGATCTGATAACGCACATAAGCATCTGATTCGCGGGAAATGCCCGCCTCTATAGCAGTTCGGCGAATCTCCTCCAGAAGCTGCTCTCGAGACTGGCTGATCTGCATTTGAATCAGCTGGGCGGAATTCTCAAGACGCTCAAAATGGTCCTCGAGGAAAAGCGGCACAGCCCGATAGGTTCGAAACACCTCATACACCGAGTCTCCGTAAAGAAACCCTCGATCCAGAACCGGGATCGACGCTTTGTCTGCTGCAGAAATAATGCCATCCACATTTGCGGTAGAGCTGATCATCGGCAAACACGCTCTCTTGGCGCGGGTAACGCTTTTTGAATCTTTTCTGTCATTGGACGTTTGCGCTTCGTGACTTGATGGAAGCCATTATGATACCGCTCTTTGCTCTGGGGATCGTGCAGAGCAGAACGTTGTCCAAGAAGACAGAATTCGCAATCAAACGAACCTGTACGCTCCCTGGGAAAGAGCAACCCCTTTGAACTGTGTTCTATGTCGATCTCTCAAATTCTAAACAACGGCCATCTGGGGCTGGCGAGGTCTGCGTGCCTTCTGGGCGGCGCGCTTTGGGGCGCCTACTGGATCCCCCTCAGGCATCTCGACACAGCTGGGTTTTCGGGAACTCTTGCTGCAGGACTGATCCACGTCATCCCAGCTCTGATTCTCGTGCCTTTGATGATCTTTCGATACCAGAGTGTTCGTCGAGGCGGGATAGCGCTTCAGGCGACAGGCGCCGCGATGGGATTGGCTCTTTTGCTTTATTCCACCGCGTTTCTTTATACCGACGTGATCCGAGCCACCCTGCTTTTTTACCTCACCCCGGTTTGGGGCGCGCTTATCGCTAGGGTCTGGCTCTTTGAGAAAATTTCGGTCGATAGGGTATTCGGAATTGCTTTGGGCTTCGCTGGGATGCTAGTGATTTTCAACGTGGATGAGGGAATCCCCCTGCCACAAAATCCCGGCGACTGGATGGGCCTCGCCTCGGGGATCATCTGGGCCATAGCGGCTACGCTGACGAGGCAATTCCCCGACCAGCCCGCGATTGATGTGGTAACTTCCTGGATGATTTGGGCAAGCCTATTGGCTATTCTGGCACTCGCCATTTTGCCGGCAAATATCAGTATTCCGCCAGCTGAGGCGTTTATATCTGTGATGCCCTGGCTTATTCCGCTTAGCCTCGGAGTCGTGCTACCGGTCTACCTTGCGGTAACGTGGGGATTGCCTCAACTGAACCCAGGCACATCCGGGCTCTTGTTTATGACGGAAATCAGCGTTGCGACCATCACCGCTGCTTGGTTAACCAGTGAGGTCATCGGGCCCCGTGAAATCGCGGGAATCGCGCTGATCAGTCTCGCCGGGCTGTCTGAAGTACTGTTGCCTATGGCGCGAAGAGTGCTTCGCTTGAGCGCACCCTGATCCGGGTTGCACGCCAATTTGGACTTATCGGCGTTTTGGCTGACCTGCAGAGCGGCTGCCCGGTCGATTTGAGGGGTGTTCCGGGAAGGGTTCTCCGGGAAGCCAGACGCTCCATTCAGGGAACGGCTCGCTTCGCTGACTGCCGAGGTTCGAATCGCGGGATTTTGGGAAATCTGCTTTTTTGCTGACCTTGGGGTGGCGCCTGCTGAACCAGCGATCTCTGAGACGGGTACCGCTGCCCTTCTCACCAACGTCCGTACCGGTTTGGGTGGTGTAAGTCTTATCGTATTCCAAAAGGGTGCTCCCAAGCCTCGGGGGTCAATAGTGAACGTCGAGCGATTTCCAACGAGAGCAGGATTCTAACCGCCGACAGCGCTTGTGTGCGCGCCTAACTTGCCTCGGCCACCGCTGCGGCAACACGTGGAGCTACTCTGCTATCGAGAGCATCCGGGAGAATCAGGTCAGCGGTCGGTGACTCAACACAGGCGGCGAGCGCCCTGGCTGCTGCCAGTTTCATCTCCTCCGTGATTCGCTGCGCACCGGCATCCAAAGCGCCGCGAAAGATCCCCGGAAAGGCCAGCACGTTGTTCACCTGATTGGGAAAGTCGCTGCGACCGGTACCCACCACGGCTGCCCCAGCGTCACGAGCCACATCCGGCATGATCTCAGGAATGGGATTAGCCATCGCCAGAATAATCGGCGTATCCGACATTGACTTGATGTGTGAACCATTCAAGAGATCACCCTTGCTCACGCCGATGAAGACGTCAGCGCCCTGCAAAACATCCTCCAGCTTCCCGGATCGGTTTGCTTGGTTTGTATATCGGAGAAGTTCCTCCTTCTCCGGAGTCAATCCTTCGCGTCCGGCATGAATCGCACCTTTCGAGTCACAAACAATGACTTCTTTCATGGGTCGGCACACACTCGGATCATGACCGACGCAGCATAACAGCCGGGCAATGGCAGTCCCGGCCGCTCCGGCCCCATTGATGACGGCCGTCATCTCAGTCAACTCCCGCCCGACAACAGCGGCGGCATTCAGCAATGCGGCCAATAGAACAATTGCCGTCCCGTGCTGGTCGTCATGAAATACCGGAATACCCAAATCCTGAAGCGCGGCTTCTACCTCAAAGCATCGGGGCGCGGCTATGTCTTCCAGATTAATGCCGCCGAATACAGGAGCTATGCGGCGCACCGTTTCAATAATCTCGGACGCGTCCTGGGTGTCAACGCAAATGGGCCATGCAGCAATTCCGGCAAATTCACTGAACAACAGGGCCTTGCCTTCCATAACGGGAATCGCAGCATGGGGGCCTATATTCCCAAGGCCCAACACTGCTGAGCCATCACTAACCACCGCGACGGAATTATTCTTGATGGTCAGGTCACGCGCACGCGAGACGTCTCCCGCAATCACCTCGCAGGGACGCGCCACTCCCGGGGTATAGGCGAGCGAGAGATCATCGCGGCTCTGCACAGGAACTCTCGAATGGATCCCTATCTTGCCCCGCAGTTGCTCATGGACAATCAGGCTACGATCAAAAAAGTCTGTCATGAACCAGGTATCCTCCCTTGCCGACTAACGCATCTAACAGCGTCAGGGTGCCGCCGTGTCAATGGTCACACGCTTGACGGATCCGGTGAACTTTGAGTCGCGAACGTTTTCAAACGCGGCTACGACCTGCGTCGCGTCGTCTTTGCCCACATCCGCCGTCTCGTCACCAGAGAACACAGCGGGCGTGGTGCGCTCTACACGTC
>WTHR01000072.1 GCA_011523045.1 Gammaproteobacteria bacterium
ACCGGGGCACGTCCCTGGCGTGACGGCCTGTCGGCCACCGCGTTTCCCTCCGGGGTACGCAACACACCCGTCGAAATTACCGAATCCATCGCTCCGGTCATCTTTCATCGCAAAGAATTCCGCGAAGGATCCGGCGGCGACGGCCAATACCGGGGCGGTCACGGGCAGGTGATTGAGGTCTCACATGCCCAAGGGGCGCCGTTTGCCATCTTTGCGCTCTTTGACCGGGTAGATCACCCGGCACGGGGGCGACATGGGGGCGCCGACGGCGCCCCGGGAACGGTTCGCCTCACCAGCGGCAAAACGCTGAAGACCAAAGGCAAGCAGATTATTCCTGCCGGCGAGCGTCTGCTGATGGAACTGCCGGGCGGTGGCGGCTATGGAGATCCTGCCAAGCGCGATCCCGACCTTCGCGAGAAAGACCTGGCAAACGATCTCAACTAGCCGCGCGCGTCAGGATCGATCGATCATGGACCACTCGCGCTTGAACGGCACACCGTCGGGGTCCGGCAGATTATCCAGTTCCCGCGCAGCTCGGTGGCCATCATAGACAGCGGCTGCGATAGTACTGGGGGCCAGGCAATCGCCAATTCGTAAAATCCCAAAGGGCAGCTCATCCAGTTTTTCCTGCGCCTCGCCCGCCAACTCGAAGTAAAGACGGTTCTGAGGCGCGCGTAGCGTCACCATCACCAGCGCAGAGACTTCCACCGACAGCGCTCGGCTGGTCGTATTGCAGGCGAATGTGGCGCAATCTTTTTCCACCCGGCTAAGCGTATGTTTTGCAATCAGGGTCACACCCCGGTCCAGCAAGGCTTTTTCGATGCGATGCTGTTCCATAGTGTTTTGCGTCCAGCAGGACACTTCGGGGCCCGGAGTCACGAGAGTGACTGCCTTGCCGGCGTCTGCGAGCAGCTGGGCGATCACGCCCCCCAGATAGTAATGATCGTCATCGTATACCAGCACAGCATCCGCATCCGGCAGGCGGCCCGCCATGATGTCGTCTGGTGTGAGCACCTCGGGATGATCCGCGATCCCGGGTACCGGTGCGTGCGTCACCCGCCCCAGTCCATCAGCACGCCACTTTGCTCCGGTCGCGATCAGGACCTGATCGGCTCCGAACTCGGCAATGCTGGCAGGATCCATTTCGCTGCCGGGGAAAAAACTGACGTTGGTGAGTTTTGCAATCTGCCCCAACCGGTAGTCGCTGACCCGTTTGTAACTCGCGAGACCCGGCAACCTGGACTCAAGCGCGGCCCGGCCGCCCCCATCCCCGCTGTCCGCAAGCGCCACGTCGTAGCCGCGCTGACCCAGACTCATCGCCGCCTCAAGCCCGGCGGGGCCTGCACCCACCACCAGCACTTTTTCACTCTCTCCCTTGTGTTCAATGATTTCCGGATGCCAGCCGCGCCGCCATTCTTCCCCCATCGTGGGATTCTGAGTACAGCGAAGCGGTGACTGGGTCCAGTCGCCGCTGACACAGATGTTGCAACCGATACATTCCCGGATATCTTCGATTCGGCCTTCCTCAATCTTGCGCGGCAAAAAGGGATCCGCGATCGAGGGCCGGGCTGCCCCAATCATGTCCAGAATCCCGCGCTTGATCTGGGAGACCATGGCATCGGCGGAAGTAAAACGACCAACACCCACCACCGGCTTGCTGGTCACCTGCTTCACAAACGCCACATAGGACTCCTGATCCCCCTCCTCACCGAAACGCGCAGTCACAGAGTCGTTGGCCCAGTCACTGACGTTGACATCCCACAGATCCGGAAGTTCAGCCAGCATCTCAACGACTTCCCGGCCTTCTGCTCCGCTGGCAATGCCGTCGTCGCCCAGCAGCTCATCCACCGCGAAGCGGATCGCCACTCCGCAACGGTCACCGACCGCTTCTTTGGTGTCTTCCAGCAACTCGCGGGTCAACCGCACGCGGTTCTCCAGTGAACCGCCGTACTCGTCCGTACGCCGGTTATGACGCCGGCTGATGAAGTGCATGGGAAGAGAAAGATCGTGGCCGGCGTAAACGTAGACGATGTCAAAACCTGCGTCCCGGGCACGCAAAGCGGCTTGGCGATGCCAGCGGCGTACGTCCGCAATATCCCGGCGGGTCATGGCACAGGCCTGGACTGGATCGAAACTGTTCACAGCGCAATCCGAGACGCCCAGCACAGGCAGGCGTGAATAGCGGTTCGATACGTTATGTCCGCTGTGCACCAGTTCGACTGCCGCCAGGGCGCCATGCTCGTGAACCCGTTCGGTCATGAGCGCAAGCCGATCCTGATCGCCCTGATCCCACAGTCGGGCCTCCCGATAAGGCAGGACATCACTCGAAGCATGGATGTCACACTCCTCCGTTGCCACTACCGCCCAGCCGCCTTCGGCTTTCATCGCGCGCATACCGGCCACACTATTGGGCATGGCATGGCCCATGCCGTTGCAGTGCGGCACCTGATAGAAACGGTTGCGCGCAGTTACCGGACCAATCTGCACGGGCTCGAACAGCACGTCATAACGCGGATCGCGAGTCATTAATGTCCCCTTTTACTGCTTCGTTCTTTGATGTGGTTTATTGTTTGATCTTTGCTTGCCGCTCGGGCTGATCGTCAGTGCACGCGATATTCGCTTTTCTTCAGCACGCCACGCCAGCAACGGGGGCGGGTGGTCAGGGCTTTTTCCACGCGTCTTGCGGCGCGCACAAAAATCCGGGCAAGCAGGTAAGCACGAAACTTGAGTCCATTGTAGGAAAAAATGGAAAAGTAGATCGGCTGATAACGCCATAGTGCGTAACGGTCTTTTCCGGCAAGACCCGGTCCGTGAAACGAACGCAATGCGCTCAGGGTCGCAAAATCTACTTCGGCATCGCGCGTGGCGGATTCAAAGTGTAAAAGCCTGATGCCCGGCGCAGTGATACATCGCATGCCGCGGGCGCGGGCGCGAAGACAAAAATCTACATCCTGGAAACTGTTGGGAAAGGCCTCCGAAAATCCGTTCAGATCCTCGAAAGTCGATCGACGGCAACACAGAAATGCCCCGCTGACTGAAGTGGTCTCGTGATCAGCCAGGTAACGGTGCATGGCATCACCCACATTATCGGCATTGGGATGAGGTGCGTAGTGCACTGCGGAATCACGTCCGACGTTGTCGCCACAGGACTGCACGGTCCGATCCGCGTTCTGCAGCATTCCGCCCACGCAGGCAACATCCTCTTCTTCGAGCAGCGATGCCACGTCATGAAGCCAGCCTGACGTCTGCATCTCGGTATCGTCATTGAGAAATACCAGGATCTCGCCGCTTGATTTTTGCGCTCCCAAATTGCATTTGCGTGCAAAATCAAAGCCCGGCTCATCACAAATGGCGAACCCGTCCAGATGATGTCGCCGAAGCGATGCCTCAGCCTCGGCCGAATTGTCGTCCGCATTCAAAACCAGAACAATCTGTAC
>WTHR01000250.1 GCA_011523045.1 Gammaproteobacteria bacterium
GAAGATGTCGCCGAAGATGTCGCCAAAACCGGCCGCACCGGGACCCGCCCCTCCGCCACCCGCATAGGGGTCTACGCCCGCGTGACCGAACTGGTCATAAGCTGCGCGCTTTTGCGGATCAGCAAGAACTTCATAGGCTTCTTTTGCCTCTTTGAAGGACCTTTCTGCTCCCTCATCATCCGGATTGCGATCCGGGTGGTACTTCATGGCGAGCCGCCGATAGGCTTTCTTGAGATCAGCTTCGGCAGCCGAGCGATCTACACCCAGTACCTCGTAATAATCCCGTTTCGCCATAATTCTGTCCGATAGTTCTCTTGTTCCAAAACCTGATCAACAGCAAAAGCCGGCACCACAAAGTGCCGGCTCTGCCAAGTCGCAACTGTCTGGGCCGGCAACGCAGGCCCTGGGGAAAAAGCTCAGTCCTCTTTCTTGTCCTTCACTTCTTCAAATTCAGCATCGACCACGTCGTCGCCCGCCGGCGTATCATCTCCAGACGCCGGACCCGCTCCCGCTGGGGCTTCACCGGCTTGCTCCTGATACATCTGCTCAGCCATCTTGTGACTCGATTCCATCAGGGCGTTTGTCTTTGCCTGAATCTCGGCAACGTCCTCAGTCTTCAGCGCCTCCTCAAGATCAGTGATCGCGCTCTCGATGCTTGCCTTCTCAGCATCTTCCACCTTGTCACCGGCTTCCGACAGCGTCTTTCTGACCGTATGGATCATGGCTTCGCCCTGGTTGCGGGCATCCACCAACTCACGCGCCTTGCGGTCTTCCTCGGCATGAGTCTCCGCATCCTGCACCATCCGCTCGATCTCTTCATCCGAAAGACCGGAGCCTGCAGTAATCTTGATCTTGTTTTCCTTTCCAGTGGCCTTGTCTTTTGCCGACACATGGAGAATTCCGTTGGAGTCGATATCAAACGTGACTTCAATCTGAGGCATTCCCCGCGGCGCAGGCGGAATATCCGAAAGATCAAACCGGCCTAAAGACTTGTTGTGCTGCGCCATTTCGCGCTCTCCCTGGAGCACATGGACGGTCACGGCGGTCTGGTTATCATCCGCGGTAGAGAACACCTGGTTCGCCTTGGTCGGGATCGTCGTGTTCTTCTCGATCAGTTTGGTCATCACGCCACCGAGTGTCTCGATACCCAGAGACAGTGGCGTCACATCCAGCAGCAGCACGTCTTTGACATCACCGCCCAACACGCCGCCCTGAATCGCTGCGCCCATCGCCACCGCTTCATCCGGGTTGACGTCACGCCGGGGTTCTTTGCCAAAAAAGTCTTTGACCGCATCCTGGACCTTCGGCATACGAGTCTGGCCGCCGACCAGAAGGACATCGTCGATCTCAGAAGCGGAAAGGCCCGCATCCTGGAGCGCCGTCTTGCACGGGTCAATCGTCCGGCTGATCAGGTCATCCACCAGCGACTCAAACTTGGCGCGCGTCAACTTAAGGTTGAGGTGCTTAGGTCCACTTTGGTCTGCTGTGATGTAGGGCAGGTTGATTTCGGTCTGCGCGCTGGAGGACAGTTCAATCTTGGCTTTTTCTGCCCCTTCTTTCAGGCGCTGCATGGCAAGCGCATCGCCGCGCAGGTCCATGCCCTGATCTTTCTTGAACTCGTCAGCGAGATAATCAATCAGCCGGCGGTCGAAATCCTCACCCCCGAGGAAGGTGTCACCGTTGGTTGAGAGCACCTCGAACTGATGCTCCCCATCCACATCGGCGATCTCGATGATCGAGATATCGAAAGTGCCGCCGCCCAAATCGTATACCGCGATTTTACGGTCGCCCTGCTGTTTTTCGAGGCCATAAGCCAACGCCGCTGCGGTAGGCTCGTTGATGATGCGTTTGACTTCAAGTCCTGCGATTCGACCGGCATCTTTGGTGGCCTGACGTTGTGAATCATTAAAATAAGCAGGCACCGTAATCACGGCTTCTGTCACATCGGTGCCGAGGTAACTTTCTGCCGTCTGCTTCATCTTCTGAAGCACACGGGCAGAGACCTCAGGCGGCGCCATCTGCTTGTCCTTGGCTTCGATCCAGGCATCACCGTTTTTTGCCTTAACAATCTTGTACGGCATGAGATCGAGATCACGCTGAACCACATCTTCGTCGAATTTGCGTCCGATGAGGCGCTTTGACGCAAAGATGGTGTTGTGGGGATTGGTGACTGCCTGACGCTTGGCAGACTGGCCGACAAGGACTTCGTCGTCATCGCTGAATGCGACAACGGACGGGGTCGTGCGGTCACCCTCGCTGTTTTCCAGAACCTTGGGCTTGCCGCCATCCATCACAGCGACACAGGAGTTCGTGGTGCCTAAATCAATACCGATAATGCTTGCCATGTCATTTTCCTCAAATTCCTCAAACGCGGTATTCGAAATACCGTATAAAAACGAAACTACTAAATAAGTGGGGCTAATTCAGGCCTTTTCAAGCGCCGGGGGAGGATTTTTTGCTCTAATCCTCACCTTCAGGCGCCTTGGCCACGATGACCCTCGCAGGCCTCAACAGTCGGTCATGGAGTCGATATCCTTTCTGAATCACCTGACAGATATGGTTTGGCGCAACGTCGGATGATGGCGCAAGCGTCATGGCCTGATGTGACTCCGGATCCAGCTTATCGCCCACTTCAGGACTGACCTCAAAGACCGAAAACCGCTCGAACGCCGAATCCAGCTGTTTCAGGGTCAACTCCAGCCCTTCAACAACGCGCTCTACCACCCCCTCAGCGCCATCCAGGTCAACGGATTTCGCCAGATCCAGGCTGTCCCGCACATTCAGGAGTTCACTTGCAAAGCCTTCCAGGGCAAAGCGCCTGGCATTGCTGATCTCGGTCTGGGCGCGTTTTCTCGCATTTTCCGCGTCTGCATAGGCCCTAAGAGATTCATCCCGCAGTTGTGCATTCTCGGCACGAAGTGCTTCCAGCTCATCTGCCTCCTCTTCTTCGCCTGAATCAACGGCGGAGCCGGCTTCGGGCTGCGACCCCGCGGCATCCTGTTCGTCTGCGGGCAAATTGTCCTCACGAGAGGATGTTTCCCCGATGTCGTCGCCTTCTGGTTTCTGACTCGCTTCCGTTTCATGGAGGGAAGCCGTGGCCGGTGTCTCCGAGGCCGCGTCGTTGTTTGTTTTTTCAGATTTACCAACAGTCATAGACAAAGAGTTCCTTCACGGAAGGGGAAAGGTTGAATTATCGGTCAATCTGGGGGTCGGGGCGGGATTTTCAACCCCGCCCGGCCAGGAACCGGCTAATGAAGCTCAGTGGAGTCCGCGCAGGGCGCTGCCGAGCACGCGGGCCGTAATGTCGACTACCGGGATGACCTCCTCATAGGCCATGCGCGTTGGCCCGATGACCCCGATGACGCCGATACAGCGGCCTTCATCCTCATAAGGCGCGGTGACCACACTGCAGTCGGTCAGGGCGCTGTATCCCGA
>WTHR01000092.1:0-15408 GCA_011523045.1 Gammaproteobacteria bacterium
ATTGGGGAGGGTGCGCCGGGTGGGTTGACTGGGGCCGATACGGCGCAGGCCTGTGAGGACCAGATACGCGGCTTTCTGGATACTTACCCAGAGGCCCTAAAAAGCCCTTTTTCTGGCTGGAAACTGGCCCGTGAGAATGGGGTCGCACCCTGTGCTTGGGCGAGCGTGGATGTGGCGCTTTGGGATTGTCTGGCTCGGACTTCACAGCAGCCGCTTTACCGCATTCTCGGATTGCCGCATAAAGGTGTGGCGACGTCAGTGACGATCGGAATCCTGCCGCCGGAGGTGGTCAGGGAAAGGGTGCCGGAAGTGGTGAGCCGTACCGGTGCCCGCTATCTCAAGGTGAAGCTCGGCAGCCCCGAGGGCCTTGATGCCGACTGCGACATGTATGCTGCCGTGCAGGAAGCCGCTAGCGGACTGGGTGTTTCGATGCGGGTAGATGCCAACGGCGGTTGGGATCTGGTGGGCGCACACCGGATGATGGCCTGGCTGAAAGAGCGCGGCTGTGATTATGTTGAACAACCGCTGCATTACGATGCAGAAGAGGACCTGCCGGCCTTGTTTGCCGATCGGGTGCTGCCGATCTTCATTGACGAGTCCTGTAATTTTGCGTCGGATGTCGCACGGCTTGCGCACTGTGTAGACGGGGTCAATCTGAAGCTGATGAAGTGCGGCGGCATCACCGAAGCGCTCCGTATCGTTGCGGCCGCACGGGCACACGGCCTTAAGACCATGATCGGCTGTATGGGAGAGTCCTCAGTCGCGATTGGCGCGGGCGCATCATTGGCTGCGCTCTTTGATCATATTGACCTTGATTCTCATCTCAACCTCTTGCCGGATCCGGCAAGCGGACTGGAGATGGATGAGGGGGTGGTTTCTGTTCGGGCACAAGCGCCCGGGCACGGAGTGGAATTGACATGCTGAAGCCTGACCAAAAACTCGTCATTCATTTTTTTGAGCAGATTGACAAACTCAACGGCAAGATGGGTCACGCTGTGCTGCGGTATTCCCGCAATCCGGTGGCGTGTGCAGTCGATTTCAACCACAAGGGCTCTACCACTCGGGACCTGCTTGATTTTGGCCCAGATGTGCCGGTAATGGGGTCAGTGACCGAGGCGGCAGATGCCGGTGGTGACGTGCTTGTGCTGGGTATGGCGCCTTCGGGGGGGCGACTACCTCCGGAAATGATTGCTGAGGTGGATAAAGCAGTCGCAGCCGGCATGAGTGTTATTAACGGCCTGCATGAGCATCTGGGCCCCCGTTACCCGGAGCTTTCTCCAGGGCAGTGGATCTGGGATATCCGCCAGGAGCCGCAGGATCTCGGCATCGCCTGGGCCCGGGCGGCCGGACTTCAGAATCGCCGTGCGCTGCTGGTGGGCACAGATATGGCCGTGGGCAAGATGACCGCCGGGCTCGAGATCTGGAAATCGGCGTTGGAGGACGGCGTTCGAGCCGACTTTCTTGCCACTGGGCAGGTCGGCATCCTAGTCAGCGGAAAAGGCATACCGCTTGATGCCATCCGGGTGGATTACGCCTGCGGCGCGGTTGAGAAAATGGTGATGGAGGCGAGCGATGCCGAGCTGGAAATCATTGAGGGCCAGGGGTCCATCGTACACCCGGGCAGTACCTCAACTTTGCCCCTGATGCGCGGTTCCTGCCCGACACATCTGGTGTTGTGTCATCGCGCCGGGATGACGCATCTTGATACGGTGGGTGAGCCGGTGGCGGTGCCGCCGCTTAATGACATCATCCAGCTCTATGAGGACATAGCTTCTGCGTGCGGCACTTTTGCCCGGCCGGTTACCGCAGGTATTGCGGTTAACACGGCACACCTCGATGCCAAAGCGGCTGCCGATGCGATTGCTGCTATCCAGGATGAAACCGGCCGACTCGCTGTTGATCCCGTTCGTGACGGGGCAACTGAACTCGTCAAGGCGTTGATGAGTTCTTAGATTTTTAGGCCGTTAAGGTAAATTTTTTTGACGATTTTTGAGTGGTTTCTAAAAACTACTATAAATAAAGCGTTTTCATAGCGATTTACAAAACCCAAATTATCTATATATCTATCTTTGAAGAGGTAAAATACAAATCCCTCAACCGCATGGAGAAAACCTCATCATGCACTTTCTAGATAGTGTTAGACGTTGGGTTGGAGCGTTGGCTGAGTTGGGTATTTCAATCATCGCTTTAGGCGTTGTTCTGCAGGTTCTGTTTGGTGATGGCACTGGCGCAGTACCGTTCCTGCCAGTAGACGTACTTGGAAGTGTTATTGGGTTTGTTGATGCGCTTGGTAGCCAGGGCTTGGTCGGTCTGGTCGCGCTTGGTATCTTATGGTGGGCCTATAACAAGAGATCTGCATAGAGCTCTGACTAATCTGTTCTTGAAAAGGGGGGCGTTTCGCCCCCCTTTTTTTATGAGGCTTAAAGATGACCCTGAAGGTGGGAGGGAAACCCGGCCTTCAAAAGACCTTCTACAAAGGGTTCGACATCCGCAGAGTGCTCGTAGGGTTGTGAATTGCGGGTGTCCTCGACGGTATAACTCGGCGCCTCAATCATGACCCGGTCGCGTTCTGACGTCGCTTTATCGGTTTCGCCCAGTTGGGCGTAACTTGCCGCCAGCAGGCGCCGATGGAAGCGATTGGGAGAGGCGATACGCAAAAGCGTCTCGACGGCATTGCGGTATTGCCCGCTGTTGTAGGAACTGATCGCAAGCGCCCAAAAATACCATGCGGGCGCAAAAGGGTTCGCATCGAGCACACTTTCCAGCGCCGTGAATGCGGCAATGGGTCGACCGCGAAAGACCAGGCCAAGGGCCCGCGCCGCAATCACGTCTGTATCGTTGGGGTTGAGCTCGACTGCCCGGTCGAGGTAAGTCATCGCGCGGTCGTGATCCCGTTGCCAGATTTGGGTGACACCGAATGCAGCGTGCGCACCACTGTCACTGGGATCCAGCTCCAATGCAAGTTGCGCCGCGTGCCCCGCTTTGTTCAGTGTCTCCAGCGGATGAGAGGCCCATCCCATCAGAAACTCGGCAAGATGCGAAAGTGCAAGCCCTGAATGGGCCGATGCAAACCCAGGATGCCTGTTGCCTAGATTGCGAAACAGTGTTTTGGCTTGGTCGAGGTCTTGCGCACTCTGCATGCGGTAAACCAGACGACGTGCACGGATATTGTCGTCGTAATCCAGAGAAAGGGCATGGCTGATGTGAGGGGTGCCCGCGCTGTGTTCGATGTTGCCAACGAGCGTGGTCACAATATGATCAGTTATCTCATCCTGGGTCACAGCAAGATCGTAAGCAGTCACCTCATAGCGTTCTGACCAGAGGTAGTGGCCGTGGGGCATTTCAACCAGATTGATGGTCAGGCGGAGTGCCTCAAGATGTCGCTTCAAGGAGGCCTCGACCAGAAAGCGGGCCTTGAGTTGATCATCGACCCGACGCTGATCATGGGATTGGACAGGAAGTGACAGAACGGTGTGCGGCGCAAACACAAAGAGCTCGCGAAATCTCGATAACGCGCTAATCAGATTTACGGAGAGTGCTTCACCGAGTTCACCAAGATCGGAATCGTTCTTTGGCGCAGAAAAAGGCAGCACCAGAACTCTGGGTTGGACTTCTGGCGGGGCCTTGCTGTTGGGATACGAGACTTCGTGTCCGGTCAAAAGCAGGAAAGCACTTACGGGCTGGGCAATATGGCGCAGCGTCTGAACCCCAATCGATTCGAACTGAAGTTCGTTAAAGTCGCCGATGAGGTGTCGTACGCTCTCCGATAGACAGATGCCCCCGGGCGGCGCTATCTCCTGAAGCCGTGCCGCAATATTGACGTCATTACCAAAAGCCTGGTCTCCTTGAACCACAACGGCACCTTGGTGGATGCCGATCCGGGCAAGCAACTGTTCATTTTCGGGAAGATGACGGTTGGTGAGTGCGAAATACTGCTGCAGCCCGAGCGCCGCCTGTGCCGCCGCCTGCGCCGTTGGAAAGACCGCAAGCAGGCTGTCTCCGGCCGTGTTGACCAGGGTGCCATCATGATCTGAAACAAGCAATGCCGCTTGCTCAAACCCCTTTCTTACAGCAAAAAAAGTGGCGTCCTCATTTTGCGATGTCAAACGTGAAAATTCGACAAGATCGCAATGCATGACAACCAGTTGCTCACGTGGTGGAAGCATTTCTTCCTCAACATAGGAAAGGCATCGGCCGATCCGAAAGGAATGGAGAACGAAGTCTGCCAGAGTTTCAAAAGACAGTAACCACCTTACGCGAAAGAGAATTGTTGCCAGGAGTTTTCGCTGCGCGCCGTACCGGATCTGGTTTGATACCAACCCCCTGATAAGAGAGGACGCGTCTCTTCATGAAGGGGTGCTCTTGCGACCGAGAGTGACGTCAAGGCAATGCTTTAAAATTTGGACAAACATCAAACGGTGCCTTAAGACATTCAAGGAGTCAGTTGTGCCGAAAGCGCCTGATCGAATCGAGATTCCAGCGGCTTGGTATGGTGAGACGCTCGCCCAGACGCCCGAGGCCTGGACCTGGCGGCTGAGCGATTCAGATATTGCTGAGTTGGTTGGGGCGGCAAAAGCCTTCATTGATTCGGGAGACGCCCTCAGTGGGATCACTCGCGAAGCCTTTTCCCTGCCGCGCCTGGGGCCGCGCCTGCGGCGACTGGCGCACGAGCTGAAATCCGGTTTGGGCTTTGCCCTGCTAACGGGCTTTCCCTCCGAGGAGCATAGTCGCGAATTGAATGCCACCGTGTTTTGTGGATTGGGTGCCCATCTCGGCCACGCACGGTCGCAAAACGCGGCTGGCCACATCCTGGGCCACGTCAAGGATCTGGGCGCAGACGCACAGGACGTTAATGCCCGGATCTACCAGACTTCAGCCCGGCAAACTTTTCACACAGACAGTTCGGATGTGGTTGGATTGCTCTGTCTGCGCGAAGCCAAAGAGGGTGGCGAAAGCCTGCTGGTTTCGACGATTACCATCTATAACGAGATGATGGCGCGCCGCCCGGATCTGGCCGCGCTTCTTTTTGAGCTGGTGGCGACGGACCGGCGCGGCGAAGTGCCTCCGGGAGAGCTCCCTTACTTTCTTATCCCTGTGCTGAACTGGCACGACGGCGCACTTACTGGAATCTATCAGCGTCAGTACATTGAGAGCGCCCAGCGTTTTGAAGGCGCGCCGCGGCTGAGCGAGCGCTATATCGAAGCCCTGGATCTATTTGACGCCTTGGCAAATGACCCGGCCCTGCACCTGAAGATGCGGCTGGCCCCGGGCGATATGCAGTTTGTCTATAACCATACCAATCTGCATGACCGAACCGGATTCACCGATTGGCCTGAGCCAGAGCAACGCCGGCATTTGCTGCGGCTATGGCTGTCGCTTCCAGATGACCGGACCTTGCCCCCCGTTTTTGCTGAGCGCTACGGCAGTGTCGAAGTCGGTAATCGTGGCGGGATCCTTGTTGAAGGAACGCGTCTGGTCGCGCCGTTGTCACCCTGAAATACCGCTTCAAGGCCTCGCCGGGGCGGGTGAAGGCAGGCGGTGCCAGTCGCCTAAAGTTCTCTGTGCTTAAGGGCATGGCTTCACCGGAAGAATTCGATCAGCACGAGCAAGTTGAGAAACACCTTCAATTAAACAAGCATTTACCTATAGAATATCGCGTTCTTTGAGAGGTTCAGGCTGGTGCTGAGGCGATATTGATGCGAGAGCATGTCTTGTTGATGGATACCACGCTCCGGGATGGAGAGCAGACCCAGGGGGTCTCGTTCGCGCCCGATGAGAAGGTGAGTATTGCCCGCGCACTCCTGCAGAGCCTCAATGTGGACCGCATCGAAGTGGCGTCAGCGGGCGTCTCGCATGGCGAAAAAGAGGCGGTCACCCGGATTCATGATTGGGCCGCTCGAAACGATGCGCTGGATCGCGTCGAGGTCTTAGGCTTTACCGATCATCATCGCAGCGTTGACTGGCTGGTCAGTACGGGAGGCCGGGTGCTTAACCTGTTGACGAAAGGCAGCGAGAAGCATTGCACGGAGCAGCTCAGAAAAACTCTCGACGCGCATCTTAAAGACATTGAGCAGACGGTGGATTACGCGCTGGAACAGGGTCTTCTGGTCAACGTCTATCTCGAGGATTGGTCAAACGGTTATCGGGACAGCCGCGATTATGTGTACCGTATGGTTGAAGCGCTTTCGGCAATGGATCTTCGCCACATTATGCTGCCTGACACCCTCGGCGTAATGAGTCCGGCAGAAGTGTCGACGGCCGTCGGGGATATGTGCAGCCGCTTTGAAGGCCAGGACTTCGACTTTCATCCGCATAACGATTATGGGCTCGCCACCGCCAATGCCATGGCTGCGGTCGAATCCGGTGCAGCCGCGATTCACGCCACACTGAACTGCCTCGGCGAGCGGGCGGGAAATGTGTCGCTCGCTGAAGTGGCGGTGGTGCTCAAAGACAAGTTGGGTGTCAAAGTCTCGATTGATGAGACCAAGATGCACGACCTCAGCCAGATGGTTGAAAACTTTTCCGGAAAGCGGGTCGCCGCCAATGCGCCGGTTATCGGCACTGATGTCTTTACCCAGACCAGCGGCATTCATGCCGACGGAGATCAAAAAGGCCAGTTGTACCAGACCGAACTCAGCCCGGATCGTTTCGATCGTCGGCACAGTTATGCCCTCGGCAAGATGAGCGGCAAAGCGTCGCTGACGAAGAATCTCGAAGATCTTGGGATCGATCTGTCAGAGGAGAATCAGGCTAAGGTGCTCCAGCGAATCGTTGAAATCGCCGACACCAAGGCCACGATCACGCCGGAGGATCTCCCTTTTATCATTGCCGACATTCTCGAGAGCGGCGATTACCAGCACGTGGAACTGCTGAACTGCTCAATCACGAGCGGCCTTGAGATCGAGTCGACCGCCAGCGTCCGGGTACGGGTGGGGGAAGAGATCCATAAGTCCTCAGACTCAGGCAACGGCGGTTTTGATGCGTTTATCAAGGCGCTGCGCAAGGTGCTGGATCCGGGCGGATTCGAATTTCCAGAGCTTATTGATTTTGAGATCCGGATTCCCAAAGGCGGCCACACCAGCGCACTGACCGAGTGCTTCATTACCTGGGAAGATGATGGCCGCAGATTCAAAACACGCGGCGTGCACGCCAATCAGGTGTTTTCCGGCGTCAACGCCGCTATGCGCATGCTCAATATGAAAATGCGCCAGAAGGATTCACCCGAAGGCGAATCCCGTCCGTTAGAAAAACCCGAGTAGGTTTTCTTTCTGATCCCCTAGCCGGCTGCCGGCATCGCAGCGAGGGCGGCCACAACCCGGTCACCGAATTCGCTGGTGCTGATCTGCTTTTCTGCATCGCCCCGTCTGGCAAGATCCGGCGTGGTGAAGCCGTCGCTAAACACACTCTGCATGGCCTTCCAAAGGTTGGCCGCTTCGGCGTCCATATTGAAACTCATCTCCAGCATCATCGCGACGGAGCCCAGCATGGAGTAGGGGTTGGCAATGCCCTTGCCCGCGATATCCGGGGCGGAGCCATGGGAGGGTTCGTAGTAGGACTGCTCGGGGCCGACACACGCGGAGGGCATGAGCCCCAGCGATCCGAGAATCCCGCCACATTGATCACTCAGGATATCGCCAAACATGTTTTCCATGACCATGACATCAAAGCGGGTCGGATCAAGGCACAGGTACGTGGCGGCCGCGTCCACCAAAACATGGTCAACCGTGACTTCGGAATAATCGCGATGAACTTCATCGAGGACTTCGTTCCAGAGTACGCTGGATTTCAGCACGTTGCTCTTGTGAACGTTGGTAAGTGATTTTTTGCGTTTCATGGCGAGTTTGAACGCCACTTCCAGAACCTGCTGAATCTGGTCCTCGTCGTATTCCAGCATCTCGTGGACGTAACGTCGTCCCTGATCGTTAACCCCGGTTTCCTTGGATCCGAAATAAAGACCGCCCACCAGTTCACGAATAATCACCAGGTCAATGCCGCTGCCGATGATCTCAGGACGCAGTGGCGAAAAGTGTGCCAGTTCAGGCGGCAGGGTGACGGGGCGGAAGTTCGCGTACGTCTGGTAGCGCCGGCGCATGGGCAGAAGGCCTCCACGCTCGGGCTGCTCATCTACGGGAATCTTCTTCGACTCCTCATGGCTGAGTCCAATGGTGCCTTTGAGGATGGCATCGGCGTTGTCGCAGATCGCAATGGTTTCATCGGGAAACGACTTTCCGGTCTCAAACCAGGCGCAGGCGCCAAACAGGGCGGGCTGCAAATCAAATGCAACGCTGTTTCGTTCTTCTACAAGGTTAAGAACTTTTTCTGCCTCGGCCATGATTTCCGGGCCGATGCCGTCGCCGGCGAGCAGGGCAATCTTGTGTGTTGTCATATCGTTAAAGAGTCTGTCTTAGTTGGGTAGCGGGGCTTCGCACTCATCGCCGATACCGTTTGCGTTGGTGTCGGTCTGAAGCGGATTAAACAGCCCAAAACAGTTGTCCAAAAGGTCGAGAACGCCGTCATCGTCGAGATCGTCACAAATCAGGACATCGTCATCTTCCTCGTCCAGCGGCAAAATTTGGGGAACGACATCTTGTGCTGAGATCGAGGAGCCCGTGGCGGTCAGTAATGTGACCGCCAGAAAGGCAAGCGCCGCAGTATAGCGGGCTTTGCCGTTCACCATGGAATAGCATCCCCGGTGTAGTTAAAAAAGCCTCCGTTTTGAGACTCATCGATGCCAAGCATGACTTTCCTGAGGCCAGAGGCGCTCTGGGTTGTGTCAACGGGCGCATTGGCGCCTCCCATATCGGTCCGCACCCAGCCCGGATGCAGCGCCACGACTCGGGTACCGTCACCGGCAAGATCCCGGGCCAAAGACACGGTGACTGCATTCAGAGCGGCTTTGCTGGAACGGTAACTGTAGGCCCCGCCCGAAGTGTTATCAGACATGCTGCCCATCTTGCTCGAAATCATGGCAACCAGGGCGTCATCGGCTGCCGCAAGATTGGGCCGCAAGACCCGCGTCACCATGAAAGGCGCAATGGCGTTGACATGAAATTCCTGAAGCCAGGTTTCTGGTTTCAGACTCTGCATATCGTCTGATCTTGATTGATACAGGCCGGCGTTATTGATGAGCAGGTTAACGGGCTGCCCCGCCAGGGACGAGACGGCTGTCTCAATCTCAGAGCGGTTGGTGACGTCCAGCGTAAGCAACTGCAGTGCATCGCCGTGCGCCGCTTTGAGCGACTGCAGGGCATCCGTCTCGGGACGTCGTGCAGCGGCGAAAACTTTGCTGCCGGCTTCCAGAAACTGGCGCACCAGTTCCAGTCCGATACCTCGAGTAGTGCCGGTGATAAAAACGGTGTGGCTCATAGTAAATAACCCCAAAAAGGTGGTGATGGCTTATAAGGTGTCAGGAGGCAAAACCGGAGATCATCATCCGCCGGGCCTTAACTGCATCATCGGAATTATCCAATGCGGTATCGGCCTCGCAAAGTACCTGTCCGGCGCTGATATCGCGCAAGAGGGTCACACCTCCCGACAGGCCCAGAGGCAGCGCGTCTTTAGCAATGGACAGGGATGCTGGCATTTGTTGGCCATAGACACAATGGCCGCCCTCACCATCGAGCCTCTCGCCAGCCTTGAGATCCCGTTTGGCGACCGCGACGACATCTGATGAAAAACAGTACGGGCGTCCGGTGGGTTCGCCGCGCAGTGCCACCGACGCCACGGACAGACCAAGTTCCAGCCCGATCATGTGCGTCGGTCGATACAGCGCGCCGTAAAGGCCGCTCTCATCGGGCAGCATGTGATACTCGCGAAAGCATTGCCGGGCGTAGTCAGTGCCTGGTTTCACGATGACAAATGTTCCCATTGCAAGATGATGATCAATGGGCTCGCCGCTGCGTTCCAGGGAGGAAACCACTTCCGTGGTGCCGCTGCGGGTCAGTGCTCCGCCATCCTGCTCAGGCTTGCAGACATCCGCCAGAGAAAAGCGTGATGAAGGCGGGAACGTCAGGCCTGACGCCTGGGGCACAAGACCAGTCGCGTTACACACTGCGGTCATCTCTATCGCCGATTTGCTGCCGTCCAGAAAGGAATTGAACATCTGCAGGTTGATGCTGTTCGGGTCTTCGATATCAAGATACTCGCGCAATACATTCCAGACGGTATCGGGCGTCAGAGAGTGGTATTCGGGCAGATAGCGGGTTCCCTTGCCCGCCGCGGTCACCTCAAAGCCGCAGCTTCTGGCCCAGTCAACGTGCTCGCAGATAAGCGCCGGCTGGTCACCCCACGCCAGACTGTAAACGACCCCGGCGTCTTTGGCTTGTTGTGCGAGCAGTGGACCTGCCAGCACATCGGCTTCTACATTCACCATGACAACGTGATGACCCGACCGGATGGCGGCCTGGCAGTGACGAATACCGGCATGGGGGATGCCGGTGGCTTCCACAACGACATCGATGCGTTCATCACCGATAAGAGTGGCGGCATCTTCAGTGAGGAAGGTTCCCCCGCTTTGGACGGCCGCATCAATGCTAAAAGCGGTAGTTTGTGATTCCGGCCATCCGGCACTTCGGAGGTTTGTGCGGGTTCGGGCAAGATCCAGGTCGGCGATCCCGACAATGTGGATACCAGGCGTGGTCCGTGCCTGGGTGAGATACATCGTGGCGAATTTCCCGCAGCCGATAACGGCAACGCGGACCGGTTGGTGTCCGGCCTGACGTTTTTGCAGCAGGTGGGAAAGATTCATCAGCTTATGCTGCGCAATCTTTTTGCCGCTTAGGCCTGCGCCTTGCGATGATCGCGGATGCGCTCCCAGGCCCTTCGAATCTCCTGGGTTTTTTCATTTGCGAGTTTCACCATTTCTTCGGGCATACCCTTGGCCACGAGCTTATCGGGATGATGCTGGTTGGTCAGGCGGCGGTAGGCCTTTTTTACCTCGGCATCGCTTGCACTTTGCGGCACGCCGAGCACCTTGTAGGCTTCAGCGATCGGCTGGACAGACTGGCCCGGTGCATGGCCACCTGCGGCACCGGTCACGAAGTGGATCAGCTGTTCAATCTGGCCCGCTTCAAAGCCAAGCACCTGGCCGACATGATGCAGTACGTGACTTTCTGCAGGATCCATGCGTCCATCTGCCATCGCTGCCTGAACCTGAATTTCGAAGAACATCCGCAACAGCGTGGTTCGTCGATGGCACTCGCTGCGAAACTGCTGCAGTACTTCGTCCAGGGGAAAGTCTGCTTCCTTGCCCTTTTGAAAAAGGTCAATCGCGGCCTTTTTCTGGGCGTCATTGAGCCGCATCTGCTGCATCAGACTGCGAGCGGCCTGGATTTCATGCTCAGAGACCCGTCCATCTGCCTTGGCAATGTGACCCATCACCGAGAAGGTCGCGGTGAAAAACGCCGCCTGGGTGCGCTCGTTGTCGCCGATGCCCATGCGGCTGGCACCGGCCATTCCGTTATCGAACTGATGGCCGATGGTCCCGCCAAGCAGGGCGCCGAGAGGTCCTCCCATCATGAAGCCCAACGCGCCGCCGAGCAGTTTTCCCCACCAAGCCATTTCTTTATTGCCTCTGTATCGGTATCGGCAGATTGTAGCGGAGGGCTGCCGCAGCGAACTGCCCGGCAGATGTCACCAGGATCTGTGCCTAGCGCAAAGTAACGAGCTCTTCGGCGGCTGTCGGGTGAATCGCCACGGTATTGTCGAAATCTGCCTTGGTCGCTCCCATTTTTACCGCGACTGCAAAGCCCTGGATCATCTCATCGGCGGCTCGTCCAACCACATGGCATCCGACGATTTTCTCCTCTGATCCAGTCACGACGAGCTTCACGGTTGTCGGGACACGCTGGGGGGTCACGGCATAGTACATATCGGTAAAACGATTCTGGTAGACCTTGACTCCGTCCTCCCCATAGCATGACTTGGCTTCGTCCTCGGTGAGGCCGACCGTACCGATGGGCGGGTGGGAGAACACCACAGTGGGGATGTTTTCGTAGTCAAGCTTTGCCTGGTTCTGACCTCCAAAGAGACGGTCTGACAGCCGACGGGCGGCCGCGATCGCAACCGGGGTGAGCGCCTGGCGACCGGTAACATCGCCCACAGCGTAAAGACCCGAGACAGCTGTGTTCTGCCATTCGTCGGTGGGGATAAAACCGGCTGGATCCGTCTCAAGCCCGGTATGCTCAAGTCCGATATTGTCGGTGACGGGATCTCGCCCGATAGCAAACAGTACGCAGTCAAAACCACTGATGACTTCTCCATCCTGTCGCTGAACCGCCAAACGGCCGTTGTCCTCACGCCCTATGCTTTCCATCTGGATGCAGGTGAGGATATTGACACCGGCAGACTGCATTTCATCCATGACGGCCTCCCTCAGCGTGGCGTCAAATCCGCGCAGCAGAATATCCTTGCGCAGAAGCATCGTGACGTCTGAGCCCAGCGAATGGAGAACACCGGCGAGTTCCGTCGCGATGTAACCTGCGCCGATCACGAGCGGACGCTTGGGCTGCTCGGTCAGTTCAAAAAACCCGTCGCTGGTGATACCCAGTTCAGCACCCGGCAGATCGGGAATCGTGGGCCTGCCGCCAGTGGCAATGAGAATATGGTCTGCACTTAAAAGGGTATCCCCCACCCTTACCTCGTGGGAGGACTCAAAGCTTGCCCAGCCCTGAAAGAGATCAACTCCGGATCCGTCGAGGTTACGAAGATAGATGCCGTTCAGCCGTTCCACATAGGCATCCCGCGTCGTCTTGAAAGAGGCCCAGTTGAACTCTGCCTCGGGCAACTTGAAGCCGTAGTCCTGGGAGATGGCGAGCGCGTCGGCGAAGTGAGCCGCGTTCCACATGATTTTTTTGGGAACACAACCCACATTGACGCACGTGCCGCCAAGCGGTCCCGCCTCGATCAACGCCACCCGGGCGCCATACTGGGCGGCGCGGCGTGCCCCGGCAATGCCGCCGCTACCTCCACCAATGACCAGAAAATCAAAGTGTGTACTCATCAGACGCATTTTATCCGTTGTGGTCTTGCCTAAACCATTTATGTGGTGGGGCTGATACGGGCGTGTGTTTGATAAAGTCTTCAACAACCCCATATGAAAATTATCGAGACTTTATCTTCGAGGTGGACTTTTGAGCCAGAACGATCAACCGACGACTGAAAACCCGCTTTTGGATCTTTCAGGATTGCCGAGGTTTGCTGAGATTTCGGCAGGGCAGGTGGAGCAGGCTTTGGATGCTGCCCTTGCGACCAGTCGCGCCAAGATAGCGGCTATCGAGACGCAGTGCCCAACCGCGAGCTGGACCTCAGTCGCCAGCGAACTTCAGGACATAGAAGAGTACGTCGAAAGGGTTTGGGCGCCGGTTTCGCACCTCAATGCTGTGCGTGATACGGACAAATTTCGTTCCGCGGTTGAGGCCTGCTTGCCCAAACTGAGCGCCTTTCATAGTGAGGTGGGACAGAATCTCAGCCTGTTTGAGGGTTATCGCAAAATCGCGGATGGCGATGACTTCAATACACTGTCTAGAGCTCGCCAAAAGATTGTCAAAAATGCCTTAAGGGATTTTCGCTTGTCCGGCGCTGAACTTGAGGGGCCGGACCGGGAAAGGTTTCGCGAGATCGTGAGCGAGTTGTCGACGTTGTGTAATCAGTTCGACCAGAACCTGATGGATGCCACAGATCATTGGGTGTTGGATATCAACTCTGAAAGTGATCTTCAAGGTCTGCCGCAAAGCGCGGTCGAACTCGCGCGACAGACTGCCAAGGATGCTTCTCTGGACGGTTGGCGGTTTTCATTACAGGCGCCGTCCTATATTCCCTTCATGATGTTTTGTGAAAACCGAGCACTTCGTCAGAAGATGTACGAAGCGTATGTCACCCGGGCCAGCGACCAGGGCCCTGACGCCGGACAGTTTGACAACGGCCCTCTGATGGTGCGGATACTGAGGCTCCGCGCTGAGATGGCATCAATTCTGGGATTTGCGCACTATGCGCAATACGCCCTTGAGGGCCGGATGGCGGGTTCTGCCGAGGAGGTCGGTAACTTTCTTCTAACGCTGGCAGATTGCGCCAAAGCTGCCGGTGCTAAAGAGTTCGAATCACTGCGGCAGTTTGCCCTGGAAGAATACGGCGAAGAGCATCTTGAAGCCTGGGATATCGCTTTTTACTCGGAAAAACTGAAACAGTCTCTGTATTCCTTTAGCGATGAGGCCATCCGCCCTTATTTTCCGTTGCCGAAGGTGCTGGAGGGTCTCTTTTTTGTCGCCCGCAAACTTTTCGGCGTCACGGTGCGAAGGGCGGTCTGTGCCAGCCCCTGGCACGAGGACGTCCAGTACTTTGAATTGCTGAACGAGGACGGTTCAGTTCGGGGATGTTTTTTCCTGGATCTTTACGCCCGTGCCCACAAACGTGGAGGCGCCTGGATGGCCGACTGTATCGGTCGACGCCGCTTGGCTGACGGCAGCATTCAGAGTCCGGCGGCTTTTTTGACCTGTAACTTCATCCCCCCTGTTGGCGACAAGCCTTCGCTTTTGACGCACGATGATGTCATCACGCTTTTCCATGAGTTTGGCCATGGACTGCATCATTTATTGACACAGGTGGATGAACCTGCGGTTGCCGGTATCAATGGTGTCCCCTGGGATGCGGTAGAACTGCCCAGTCAGTTTCTGGAGAACTGGTGCTGGGAAACCGAAGCGCTCAATAAAATCTCAGGACACTACGAAACCGGCGAGCCTCTGCCGGCGGAGCTCCTTGAGCGCATGCGAGGCGCGCGCAACTTTCAAAGTGCGATGCAGATGCTGCGTCAGATTGAGTTTTCCGCGTTTGATATGGCATTGCATGAGGCAGGACCCATCACCTCAGCTGTGGAGATCCAAGCACGGCTGGACGCCGTAAGAAAGGACGTTGCCGTTTTGATTCCGCCCGACTTCAACCGCTTCCAGAATAGTTTTTCGCACATCTTTGCCGGAGGCTATGCAGCGGGTTATTACAGTTACAAGTGGGCCGAGGTGTTGTCGGCTGATGCCTTCAGCCGCTTTGAGGAGCATGGTATTTTTGATGAACAAAGCGGGCGTGACTTTGTTCAGAACGTGCTGGCGTCAGGAGGGGTCAACGAGCCTCTGGAGAACTTCACGGCTTTTCGGGGCAGGGCACCTACCATCGATGCGCTGTTGCGTCACTCGGGCCTGGATTCGTGAAACTCATCGTCGGCCTGGCGCTCTGGTGCTGCCTGGTTGGGCAGGCGCTCGCACTCAACAACGAGCTTGCATCTCATCCGTCACCCTACCTGGCGTTGCATGGCGATGATCCGGTGGCATGGCAGGAATGGGGCCCCGAGGTGTTTGCGGCTGCACAGCGCGAGAACAAGCTGGTGTATGTCTCGGTGGGGTATTTTTCCTGCCACTGGTG
>WTHR01000092.1:15508-42267 GCA_011523045.1 Gammaproteobacteria bacterium
CCTTTGAAGGAGGTTTCGGCAATCAGAGCCGGTTTCCGCATGTGCCCCAGTTGGACTATCTCCTGTATCGTTATGGCCACACACCGAACGCGCAGATCCGCGAGGTTCTGGAAACCACACTTGATGCAATGGCCCAACGTGGACTCCACGATCACGTGGGGAGCGGGTTTTTTCGATACACGGTGGATCCGGGCTGGAGTGTCCCGCATTTTGAAAAGATGCTTTACGACAATGCCCAGCTGGCGAAGCTTTATCTGAATGCGGGCAGGGTGCTCGGCAGGGCAGATTATTCAGCGGTGGGTTTCGCTACGCTCGACTTCATGCTGAAGGCGATGCAGGCGGAGAACGGGGGCATCATCGCCTCGCTGTCGGCGGTCGATAAGTTGGGACGGGAAGGCGCCTACTATCTTTTTGACGACGACGCGTTGGCGCAGGCGCTGACCCCGGATGAAGTGCAGGTGCTGAGGGCAGTGTGGTCCCTGCCCGATGCGGCTGCATTTGATTACGGGCATCTGCTCGTCAATCAGGCCCCTTTGGAATTGGCTGCGGTGCAATTGGGTTGGGCGCCGGATGAGATTGAGCGCACACTTGCCTCGGCCATGGGCAAACTGAGAGATTTGCGACGTGATCGTTCGTTGCCGGTCGATGACAAAGTGTTGGCTGGCTGGAATGCGCTCGCGATGGAGGCCTTTATTGCCGGAGCGCGTCAATCCGACGAGGCGATCTATGCGCAGACCGCCAGACGCATCAAACGCTATATCGAGACGGTCCTTTGGGACGGAGATCAGTTGTTTCGCGCAATATCTGGCGACGGCGCGTTGGGAACAGTTTCTCTGTCCGATTACGCTTTGAGCGCGCGGGCTATGCTGGCTTTCAGTCGCTGGGCCAACACGCCCGCTGATGCGGAATTGGCCCATCGCATGGTGCTAGCGGCCTGGCGGGATTTTCATCGATCGAATGGCTGGCAACGGGAGCGGAATCCGCTGCTGAAAGGGAGTGAACTCCACGAAGTGCTGCGCGATGAGGCAATGCCAGCGGGCGATGCGGTATTAATTGAAGTGAGTCTTGAGTTGGCCCGTGAGATGAATCTCCCCGGACTGACCGCGACAGCACGTTCTGCGCTCAACCGATTCTGGGAGCAACTGCGGGCCGAGGCCTTTTTCTTTCCCTCCCGGATTCGGGCGCTTGAAGTCGCAATCGGCGTTCAAAAAGGCTCTTGAGGTACGGGAAAAAGACGTCAATTTGCTATAATTCGTCCGTTCTTCAGGGAGCCCCCAGCTGTTGCTCCCGATTCATTTGCTGATCTACACAGAGGTTGTCATGACTGACGAAGTAAACAGCGGCAGGCGTCGCCTGCTTACAACTGTAACCACGGGTGTTGGCCTTGCCGGAGCGACGGCGCTGGCGGTACCACTGGTGGCAAGTATGAAACCCAGCGCGCGTGCACTCGCTGCAGGCGCTCCAGTCGAGGTCGAGATCGACGATCTGGCCCCCGGCCAGATGAAAGTGGTCGAGTGGCGCGGCAAGCCGGTCTGGATTCTCCGCCGCACCGACGAAATGCTCGAGGAGATGGCTTCGGTAGCGGACCAGTTATCCGATCCAGACTCGCAGGTCGTGGAGCAGCAGCCCGCGTATGCCCAGAATGCACATCGATCGATTCGACCAGATGTCCTGGTGGTACTCGGTGTCTGCACTCACCTGGGCTGTGCCCCGAGCAAAGCATTCGATAAAGGGGGATCGTCCGGACTTGGAGAGGATTGGGTCGGTGGATTCTTTTGCCCCTGTCATGGATCCAAGTTTGATCTCTCGGGTCGCGTTTACAAGAACGTTCCGGCTCCGACCAACCTGGTGGTGCCGCCACATTCCTATGTTTCTGAAAACCGCATCGTGATCGGTGTTGACGAAACGGAGGCGACGGCATGAGCCTGATCAACTGGATTGATGACCGCTTTCCCCTGTCCAAGGTCTGGAATGAACACATGGCGCAGTACTATGCGCCCAAGAATTTCAACTTCTGGTATTACTTCGGCGCGCTGTCATTGGTGGTGCTGGTGCTGCAGATTGTCACCGGCATTATCCTGACCATGCACTACAAACCTGATGCTGATCTTGCGTTCGCATCGGTCGAATACATCATGCGGGATGTTCCCGCTGGATGGTTTGTGCGCTACCTGCATGGAGTGGGCGCCTCGATGTTCTTTCTCGTGGTGTATCTGCATATGTTCCGGGCCATGCTGTACGGCTCACATCGCAAGCCTCGTGAGCTGATTTGGCTGCTGGGGATGGTGATTTACGTTGCTCTGATGGCGGAGGCATTCTTCGGTTATCTGCTGCCCTGGGGCAACATGTCGTACTGGGGAGCGCAGGTAATCATCTCGCTGTTCGGCGCGATCCCGGTGATCGGAGAGCCTTTGGCTGAGTGGATTCGGGGTGACTTTGTGGTGTCCGATGCCACCCTGAACCGTTTCTTCGCTTTCCATGTGATCCTGCTGCCGCTGTTGTTGGCCTTGCTCGTGTATCTGCATATCGTGGCGCTGCACAAGGTGGGCTCAAACAACCCCGACGGCGTTGATATCAAAAAGAACAAGGATAAAGACGGCAATCCGGTAGATGGCGTGCCTTTTCATCCCTACTACACCGTGAAAGACACCTTCGGGATAGCGGTTTTCATGACGGTCTTCCTCGGAATTGTGTTCTTTGTGCCGGAGTTTGGTGGCTGGTTTCTTGAGAAGGACAACTTTGCCCCCGCGGACATCCTGCAGACGCCCCCGGACATCGTTCCTTTGTGGTACCTGACGCCTTACTACTCTATTCTTCGGGCCGTCACCTTTGAATGGCTGCCGGGTGGCGCCAAACTTTGGGGCGTTATCGCAATGGGTGCGGCGATCGTGATGTTCTTTTTCCTGCCGTGGCTTGATCGTGCAAAAGTACGGTCCATCCGTTACCGCGGCTGGATGTATAAAACGGCACTCACGATTTTTGCGGTGACTTTTGTCATGCTGGGATATCTTGGCACCAAGAACCCCGGTCACGTGGATCTCTTCGTGTTCGAGAACGTGATTTGGGCTCAGATTGGACTGGTGCTGTATTTCGCTTTCTTCCTGTTGATGCCGATCTACACGCGGTTTGATCCGACAAAACCCGAACCGGACCGTGTGGGGTAGATGACGATGAAAACCTTAATCAAACGACTGCTTCTGCCGGTGCTGTGCATGCTCTGGGCACCGGCCGGCATGACGGCCGGGGGCGGTAACGAGAACCTCGATTCCGCCTACATCAATCTTTCTGACAAGGTGTCATTGCGAAATGGTGCGCATACTTTCGTCAATTACTGCCTGTCCTGTCATGAGGCCTCGTACATGCGTTACGAGCGAATGGCCGACGATCTTGGCATCGACCGAGAAACCCTCAAGCGGGACATGATGTTTGCGGCCGACAAGCCCGGCGAATTGATGACCGTGAATATGTCGGACGAGGATGCCAAAGCCTGGTTCGGTGTGGTGCCGCCTGATCTTAGCCTGACAGCACGCTCGCGCGGCCCGGATTGGATTTATACCTATCTCAGGGGCTTTTACCGGGACGAAGCTACTTCGACCGGATGGAATAACACTCTTTACCCCAACGTTGCCATGCCGCACGTGCTGTATCAGTGGGAAGGGATGCGCAAGGCCAATTTTGAGACATCATCGGACGGCGCAAAAGTTCTGGCAGGGTATGATCAGTTGAGCCCGGGCACCATGAGCGCCCAGGAATACGACAGTGCTATTCGTGATCTGACCAACTTCATGGTCTACCTCGCAGAGCCGGCAAAACTGGTGCGTTACCGTATTGGTTTCTGGGTGATGGTCTTTATGCTGGTATTCGTGGGTTTAAGTTATCTGCTCAAAAAGGAATATTGGCGCGACGTTCATTGATGCACGCGGACGGATGTTTTTCCAGCCTCATGCATGAGAGATTCTTCAGCTGCACGAGATAGTCAACTATGAAGCTTTACTCCGGGACCCAATGTCTTTTCAGTCATGCCTGCCGATTTGTGCTGAAGGAGAAAGACATCGAATGCGATGTGGTCTTCGTCAACGACAAGCAGGTCGAAGAAACCGTTGCTGAACTCAATCCTTATGGCGAAACACCAACGCTTGCGGATCGGGATCTGGTGCTCTACGACGGCATGGTGGTCAACGAGTATCTTGACGAGCGCTTTCCGCATCCGCCGCTGATGCCGAGTGATCCGACCACCCGCGCCAAGGCCAGGGTCATGATGTCACGACTGCGTCGGGATTGGCTCGATGATGTGCAAAGATGCATGTCCTCGGGAGTCAAACTCGAAAAGGCTCTCAACCGTAGTCTTTCGGATGGTCTCGTCGCCATGTCTAATCATTTTTCCGAAAACAAGCATGCGCTGGGTGAGGAGTTCAGTCTGGTGGATGCCTATCTCGCCGTACTGTTGTGGCGTTTAAATCATCTTCAGGTGAATCTTCCCCGGCAGGGCGCCAAGATGCTTGACTACGGAAAAAGGCTGTTTGCCAAGCCTGCATTTCAAGAAAGCCTCAGTTTGGTTGAGCGGGAGATGCGCTCCGACTGACGCGGATATTCGGATGGCTGCTGAGGACACTGCTTTAAGTTCCCACCGCCCCTACCTGATTCGGGCAATTCGGGAGTGGGCGATAGACAACCACCTGACGCCGCAATTGCTGGTCGATGCCGAACTGGACGGGGTGGAAGTCCCTGCAGAATTTGTCGAAGAAGGTCAGATTGTGCTCAATATCAGCCCCCAGGCTGTAGATCATCTGGAGATGGGAAACGAGTACATCTCCTTTTCTGCCCGCTTTCGTGGTGTGTCCAGGTCTGTCCTGGTGCCGGTCGATGCGGTGCTCGCCGTTTTTGATCGGGAAAGTCGCCAAGGCATGTCTTTTCCATCTGTTCCAGAGCCGGGAGATGACGCGCCGGCCGCAAAGAGTGAGAAGCCGGCAGCGCCTCGTAAAAAGCCCAATCTCAAACTGGTCGAGTGATCCTTGAAAGGGCCTCTCAGAGCCCCGATATCCTGAAGGGTTCAGGGGGAGTAGATTCATGAGTACAGCAAAAATGCATGGCACCACCATTTTGTCGGTCCGCCGGGGAAACCGGGTGGTGATTGGTGGAGATGGTCAGGTCACACTGGGTGACACCACGATGAAGGGCAATGCCCGGAAGGTCAGGCGACTTCACGAGGGCAAAGTAATTGCCGGATTTGCCGGGGGCACCGCAGATGCCTTTACTTTGTTTGAGCGGTTCGAAGGAAAGCTTCAAAAGCACCAGGGAAACCTGACACGTGCCGCTGTCGAACTTTCCAAAGACTGGCGCACCGACCGGATGCTGCGTCGGCTGGAAGCGCTCCTGGCGGTGGCTGACGAATCTGCATCATTGATCCTCTCCGGCACAGGTGACGTCATTGAGCCTGAAGAGGGCATCATGGCGATTGGATCGGGCGGGTCATATGCGAAAGCTGCGGCCCAGGCGCTGCTCCATGAAACCGATCTGGACGCCCGTGCCATTGTTGAGAAATCTCTTCGTATTGCAGCGGACATCTGTATTTACACCAACCAGCAACTCACCATCGAAGAGCTTGAGATCCCGCCTCCTAGTGGAAGCTGACCGTGTCCACGGCCCCAGCGCCTGAACTGACTGAACAACCCGGATTCCCTTAAGACATGTCTGAAATGACCCCTCGCGAAATTGTCGAGGAACTCGACAAACACATCATCGGCCAGTCCATGGCAAAGCGCGCTGTGGCAATTGCACTGCGTAACCGGTGGCGCCGCCAGCAAGTATCGGACGAGTTCCTCCGCAACGAGATTACGCCCAAGAATATTCTGATGATTGGGCCGACCGGGGTTGGTAAGACGGAAATTGCCCGCCGCCTGGCCCGTTTGGCGCGTGCCCCGTTCATTAAGGTTGAGGCAACCAAGTTCACCGAGGTGGGTTACGTTGGGCGCGAGGTAGATTCAATCATTCGGGATCTCGTGGACATGGCGGTAAAGATGACACGGGAGGAGGCGATGGACCGCGTCCGTCCCCGGGCGGAGGATGCCGCAGAGGAGCGCCTGCTCGATCTTTTGCTGCCCCCCGCGCGCGGCGGCGATGGATCCGACGGGGATCAGGACGAAGGTGCTGGACGCCAACGGCTGCGTAAATTGCTCCGTGAGGGCAAGTTGGATGACAAGGAAGTCGAGATTGAAGTGGCCGCACCGTCTGTGGGCGTAGAGATCATGGGCCCACCAGGCATGGAGCAGATGACTGACCAGTTGCAAGGCATGTTTCAGAATCTTGGTGGACAGCGCAAGGTCACCCGAAAGGTCAAGGTGCGGGAGGCAACACGACTGCTCACCGATGAGGAAGCGGCGGCGTTGGTCAATGATGATGACTTGAAGCATGAGGCGTTGGAGCGGGTAGAGCAGGACGGCATTGTCTTTCTGGATGAAATAGACAAAATTGTTGGACATACCGAGCGTCAAGGGGCCGATGTGTCCCGCGAGGGCGTACAGCGCGATTTGTTGCCGCTGATCGAAGGATCAACGGTCAGCACCCGAAACGGCATGGTCAAAACAGATCACATTCTTTTTATTGCCTCGGGTGCGTTCCAGCTGACCAAGCCCTCAGACCTCATTCCGGAACTGCAGGGCAGACTGCCGATCCGGGTGGAATTGGATGCGCTGGGGCCCGATGATTTTGTCCGTATTCTCACTGAGCCTGATGCCTCGTTGACAGAGCAGTATGCCGGGCTTATGGCGACGGAAGACGTGACACTGGAGTTCACTCCTGAAGGAATTAATCACATCGCCCAGGTGGCGTGGCAGGTGAATGAGCAGACGGAAAACATTGGTGCCCGGCGTCTGCATACCGTGATGGAGCGTCTGCTGGAGAGCATCTCTTTTGAGGCGGCAGATCGTTCTGGGCACACGGTGGTGATTGATCCGGAATATGTCGACGCGAATCTCAGCAAACTTGCCGAAGACGAAGACCTTTCGCGCTACATTCTCTAGCCGTCGGCGCAGACCTTCACTGGCCGTCGTATACTGAGTTGTCCACCCTGCCCAAAGGGAGGGTATCAATGTCCATTCTGCTGATTGACGGTCTCAACCTCATCCGCCGGGTGCATGCCGGCGTGCCAGAGGTATCAGAAGACCGCGATGGCGCGGTCCTGAATGCCTGTGTTGCTTCGATGCGTCGGGCGCTGCGCAGGCATATGCCCACTCATGCTTTGCTGGTGATGGAAGAGGCCGGCCCCAGTTGGCGGTCGCGTGAGTATCCGGACTATAAAAAAGATCGCCCCCCCATGCCGGACGACCTGTCAGCAGGATTACCCAAAATCAAAGAAGCGTTGCGCGAGATCGGAGTCCATGAACTGGCAGCTCCGGGATTTGAGGCAGATGATGTGATCGCATCGATCGCAAAGCGTACAAGTGATTCCGGGGCGCAGGTGGTAATTCTCTCGACCGACAAAAGTTTCTGTCAGTTGGTCAGTGACCGAATCATGCTGGTAGATCATTTCAACGATTCGATTCGCGATCACGCGTGGATCCAGAACCGCTATGGGGTCGCCCCTGAGCAGATAGCGGATCTCATGAGTCTTGCCGGAGATCCCTCTTTGGGTATTCCGGGCATCCGCTCGGTAGGGGTGCGCACAGCGGCACGTCTGATCGGCGAATTCGGTAATCTTGATGCCGTGATTGCTCGTGCCGATGACATCCCGGGCAAACTGGGCGAGAAACTGCGCGATGGCATCGACACTTTGCCCTTGATGCATCGTCTGGTCAGTTTGCGCCAGGATGTCCAACTGGGCGCCAACCTGCATGACTTCCGCTGGTCGGAGAAAATGCTGCAGGGGTCGATCGAGGAGGCGGGTTAGGCTCCGCACGCGGCCTTATTTGGGTCGCGCCCCAAATACAGAACCTGATCAGTCCTTGCTCTCGAGGATCTCGATGCGATCGCTGTCCGCCAGGTCCACGGAGACTCCGTCGATGGTAGTGAAGCGCCTGCCCTCAACGGCTTTCTTATAGGCCTGGTACTTTAGGGTATTGCCCTGACTGTTGGTCACCTGAATATCAATCACCTGGTGCTGATCCTGCCAGTGGAGTACGAAGACCAGTGCCGAGATGGCGATCACCAGTCCGAGCAGGGTGTAGGCAACCATGGCCGCTGAGACACCGCCCTTGGGGTTTGGGGTTTCGGCGGCCTGCGGCTTGACAGGTTTCGCCGGCGTGTTTTTGACGCGAAAAACCAGTGCAACCACCAGGATGACCGCGAGCGTGAATAGGATTTTAGTCAGCAAGAATCGTTCTCTTCGCCCGGAGGCAGTTGCAGGAAAAATCCCTGTGATTCTATGCTGTCGATAACGGTTGCGGGACGAGTCGCCGCGAGGGTTTCTCTTTCGGCGAGATCAAGCGCCATCACCCACTCCAGCGGCTCCAGTCGGGCTTTCAGTTCTTCCGGCAGGTTACCGAGGTCATCGGCGTCCGCAACGAATAGGTACGTTCCTGCCTTTCGGTTACTCCTGTAGACCTCGCACTTCAAAGAGAATGTGCCGCCGCCAGACTAGCGGTTGCCGCCCCACAGCCATGCCCATCCCGATCGCTTCTCCGTATGGGCGCGCTCGTCCACCTGGGTGAAGGGGCGTTCCTCCTTGCCGAGGTAAAGCTGGCGTGGCCGGCCAATTCGGCTTTCGGAAGACTCCATCATTTCTTTCCAGTGCGAGATCCATCCTACGGTACGGCCGATGGCAAAGAGCACGGTGAACATGTTAGTCGGAAAGCCCAGCGCCCGAAGGATGATGCCCGAGTAAAAGTCCACGTTCGGATATAGTTTTTTCTCCACGAAATAGGAATCCTCAAGCGCGATCCGCTCAAGTTCCAGCGCGAGATCCAGCATCGGATCGTTGATGCCGAGTTCCGCAAGAACCTCGTGACAGGTGTCACGCATGACTGTCGCCCGGGGGTCATAGTTCTTGTAGACCCGATGGCCAAAGCCCATCAGGCGGAACTGATCATCCGGATCCTGGGCTTTTTTGACGAACTTCTGAATTCGGTCCCGAGTTCCGATTTCAGTCAGCATGTTCAGCACTGCTTCATTTGCGCCACCATGAGCCGGGCCCCAGAGTGAAGCGATTCCGGCAGCGACGCAGGCGAAGGGATTGGCGTCGGAGGATCCGGCCAGGCGGACCGTAGAGGTCGAGGCATTTTGCTCGTGATCAGCATGGAGGATCAGAATCCGGTCAATCGCGCGGGCCAGCACAGGGTTAACGTCATATTCCTGTGTCGGCACTGCAAACATCAGCCGCAGCAGGTTCTCCGAATAAGAGAGATTGTTAAGCGGCTGCATGAAGGGTTGACCCAGCGAGTACTTGAAGGCGTACGCGCCAATGGTCGGCATCTTCGAAATCAGCCGATGCGCAGCGCTCATGCGCTGAAGCGGATCGTTGATATCCGTGCTGTCGTGATAGAAGGCAGAGAGCGCTCCCACTACACCTACCATGATGGCCATGGGGTGGGCACTGCGTACGAAGCCGCTGTAAAAGCGGACCAACTGCTCGTGCAGCATGGAGTGTCTGGTAATATCACCGTCGAATTGCTCTTTCTCTTCAGGGGAGGGCAGTTCGCCATGCAAAAGCAGGTAGCACACGTCCATGAAGTCGGTATTCTTGGCAAGTTCGGCTATCGCATAGCCGCGGTGCAGCAGGATGCCGGCCTCACCATCGATGTAGGTAATCTCTGAGGAGCACGAGGCGGTCGAGGTGAACCCCGGATCGTAAGTGAACGCCCCGGTCTGGGCATATAACTTCCGGATATCGATTACCTTGGGCCCGACGGTACCGTGCAGCGTAGGCAGTTCCCACGATTCGCCGGTTTCGTTGTCCGTGAGCGTAAATGAATGCCGGACAGACTGGGCAAGGTCATTCGTTTTTTGTTGATTGGCTTGGGACATAACTCGTTCCTCTGGCTCCAATAGTGAGTATTGGATTTTTTAATAATATTTCGAAATATCTTTAGGTAGTTTTATACCTTATTGGATGAAAATGATAGTCTTGACAAGGGCAAAGGAGTGTAAAAGACCGGCGGGCTGTCGTCACCCTGGGAAAGCAGTATGTCCGAAATACTCTTGTTTTCTGGATAAATTGGCTCGTTTGAACCTTTCTTATGAGCAAGGAGAAGCGACTTGAGCGGGTTTTTTTCAGGAGAAGCGTTTGCGGTTGATACAAAGACTTCAGGTACATTGACCGGGCTGCGCTGGGGTTCAGCGAACGAGTTACCTGTTCTTGGCCTGCATGGCTGGCTGGACAACGCGTCGAGTTTTGCGCCTCTCGCCTCCCATCTTGCAGGGTTTCAACTTCTCGCCCTGGATCTTCCCGGCCACGGTCATTCCCAGCATCGACCACCCGGTATGCGCTATCACCTGCTGGATTACGTGCCGGCAGTGCTGGAGGCCGCAGAAGGTCTCGGATGGGAGTCGGGTTTGATTATGGGTCATTCTCTTGGCGGAGCGATTGCCGGCCTCGTAGCCATTGCGGCACCGGAGCAGGTCAAGGCCATGATTTTGATAGAGGGACTCGGCCCGCTTTCCGAGTCCGAAACCAAGCTGCCCGGCAGGCTGCGCAATTCCGTCGCGGGTTACGCCCGAGCGCAAACCCGATCATCACCGGTTTACCCAGATATCGAGTCATTGATTGCGACCCGGGCGCGCATCGGCGCAATGCGTGAAGCCTCAGCCAGGCTTTTGATTGAGCGCAATGTACGCGAAGAGGGCGATGGTTACCGCTGGCGTAGTGACCAAAGACTGCGACTCGATTCCCCCGCTTTTTTGACAGAGCCGCAGGTGCTGGCCTGTCTCGAGGCGATAGAGCAACCCACCCAGGTCCTGCTTGGCAACGACGGCCTGTTGGCCGAACGGGATACTCTGGGTCCGAGACTCGCGGCGCTGGATTCGAATGATGTGCGCTGGTTCGACGGCGCTCACCATCTGCATATGGACCAGCCTGAGGTAATCGCAAACGCGGCGAGGGAGTTTTTATCGCAGTTTGCTTAGCGCTGCAGCTGCTCCCCACGCGACAGCATCAAAAAAGCGTCTCTAGTATCCGATGCTGGATTTCTATTCCGACAGAAGATGCCGCTGTGGGATGGTTGTGCAGGATGACCACGACCCAAAGATCCCCGTTGCGATCGATGACATAGCCAGCCAGTGCCCGCGCGTCTTTCAGAAGACCGGTTTTGAGTCTCAGTCTTCCGGGCTGGGCAATATTATGAAACCGCTTCTTCAGGGAGCCATCAACCTCGGCAATAGGTAAGGATCCCAGAAATTCAGGCCACCAGGCCCAGGCGGCAGCAGACTCGAGTAAAGCGGCAAGACCCTGAGCGCTGATTCTGGCGTCGCGCGATAGGCCGGCGCCGTTATCGATGTTGAGCTTCGGCATCATGACCCCGGATTGATCCAGCCACTCCTTTATTGTGGCTGCGGCTTTATCCGGGGTGGCGGGGGGATGGTGAGCGCCGAGAGTCAGCAGCAGGTTGCGTGCCATGACGTTGTTGCTGAACTTGTTGATGTATCGGATGACCTCTGTCAGTGACACCGACTCAAGTTGTGCCATGGGCATTGCGCTGCCCGGTGTTTTGGCATAACGCCAACCGCCTGAAAGCGTTCCGCCGAGCTGTTGCCAAAGCGCTTTAAAGACTCCGTAGACGTACGGCCCGTGAGACAGAAGTGTCCGCCGGTAGGTGCTGGCGCCACAGTCCGCCGGGTAGCGTCCCCCGACCGAAAGCGCTGCACCCGAAGCGCCCTGCTTGAGATCAAACTCAATCTGTCTGCCTTTTTGAGCGCAATCCGCATTATTAAGGTCCACGGCGTTCTGGATCTTGAGAGTGGTCGCTGGCGGCTTCGCACTGATGTTCACGGTGTTCTGGCGGGAGGAAATGGTGACAGCCGTAGCCCCGAAGTTGACCAGCAGGGCACTTGGGGGTGTGTTGTAGGTTCGGGTCGATTTGCCATCAATGGCATTGGTATCAATGGCCCGTTGGTCAAAGAGCGTGTCGTCAATAACGAGGTCGCCCCGGATGTGGGCAATGCCTCGGTCACGCAACTGCCTTGCCAGCAGCCAGAATCTTTCGATCACGAGCCAAGGATCACCGCCGCCTTTGAGAATCAGATCACCGTCAAGTGTGTTGCCTTGTACCTGGCCGTGAACCAGCACTTGTGTATGCCAGCGATGCTGTGGTCCCAGCAGCTGCAGAGCAGCGGCGGTGGTCACGAGTTTCATGGCGGATGCCGGGTTGCGACTGGTGTCAGGATAGTGGCTTATCGTGCTTTGCTTTGAGCCAACTTTTTTGATCACGACACTGAGAGAGCTTTCAGGAATGCCTCGGGCCTGCATGAGGTTCGATACGGCAGACGGCAAGCCCGTCGGATTGGCCCTTGCCGGCATCGCGGATATGAAAAAGAGCAGACAAAATGCCAGCAGGATGACTGTCTTTGTCTCAGTGAATCCGTTAGATTTGTGATTCATTGGCTCGTTGCTATAATCGCGCGCCCACACTGTGGGCAAACCGAAATCCTAAATACGATGGCATCCAAGAACATCTTCCGCATTATCTTCCATAATCAAGGAAGCATTTACGAGGTCTACGCCCATGAGGTGTCGCAGGGCGGAATGTACGCTTTCGTTGAAGTGGGTGATATCACCTTCGGCGAGCGGTCAAAAGTCGTGGTGGATCCGTCCGATGAGAAACTCAAAAGCGAGTTCGCAGGGGTCAAACGGACTTACATCCCGCTCCATGCCATCGTCCGTATCGACGAAGTTGAAAAAGAAGGCCAGGCAAAAATTCATCCGGGTGGCGAGTCGAAAGGCGGAAACATCTCTCCTTTCCCCATGCCGATGAAGCCGCCCGCGGCTGACTGACGCTCAGGCTGCGCTGGCAGACTCCATTCCCGGGCAGGCGACACCTGTCCCACCTAGCCCGCAGTAACCGCCGGGATTCTTGGCAAGATACTGCTGGTGATAATCCTCAGCGTAGAAAAATTCTCCGGCCGCGGCGATTTCCGTTGTGACAGCGCGGTACCCGGATCGTTTCAGCGCTGTCTCATAAAGTTCTGCACAGGTTTTCGCCGCTTCTGATTGATTGTCATTAAAGGTGTAAATCGCGGAGCGATATTGCGTGCCCACATCGTTGCCCTGGCGCATCCCCTGCGTGGGATCGTGGGATTCAAAAAATACCTGAAGCAGTTTTTCATAACTGATACGTGCGGGATCAAACACGACCAGCACCGCTTCGGTATGGCCGGTCCTGCCAGAGCAGACTTCGTGATAGGTCGGATTTGGGGTCGACCCGCCTGCGTACCCCACAGCAGTGGTGATAACACCATCAAGCTGCCAGAAACAGCGCTCCGCACCCCAAAAGCAACCCAGTCCGAAGACCGCCTGATGAGTGCCTGCCTCAAAAGGTGGTTTGAGATTTTTGCCGTTGACATAGTGCCGGTCAGTGATGGCCATTGATTCACTGCGGCCGGGCAGAGGATCACCGGCCTTGGCGATTTGGGGCTGAAAAGAAAACATGGTGGCTCCAGTAGAAGACTGGGTTAATTCTAGACTCGGTGTCAGCGCGGCATTCGCGCCGTCGTCACTCGGGGGCGTCCCGCGAGATCCTTGAGCCCCACTATAGATTCGAGACCCACGTCTGACAACATTGCCTTGACGGCATCCTGCTGATCATGACCGTGCTCCAGCGCGACGAAACCGCCTGGATTTAAGTGATCTTTAACCGAAGTGCAGAGGGTGCGGAGACAGGTGAGACCGTCCTGGCCGCCAAAAAGGGCAAGCGGGGGCTCATACAGTGCCGGTCCCGTCTGAAGCAACGGATCATTGTCCCGCACGTAAGGGGGATTGCTGATGATGGCGTCAAAGCGCCGACCCGCAAGGGGTGTAAACCAGTCGCCTTCCTCAAAGTGTATTGCCAGACCCAGGCGCGATGCATTGTCGCGCGCCTGCAAAAGGGCATCAGGGTTGAGATCTGTTGCGGTGATTCTGGCAAGCGGGCGCTCGGCCGCAAGCGCCAGTGCGATGGCGCCACTGCCCGTACCGAGGTCAGCAATCTCGACGGCTGTGCCACGGGGGATCGACTCGAGTGCAGTCTCTACCAGCAGTTCAGTTTCAGGTCGGGGCACCAGCGTCGATGCGTTCAGTTCGAGTTCCAGCGACCAGAATTCCTTGCGGCCCAGAATGCAGGCGACGGGCTCGTGATCGTACCGGCGGTCTAGAAAGTCGAAGTAGGTGTCAGCCGCGGCCGCATCGACAGGTTCCTCAGGATTTTTGGCCAGCGCCGTGCGGTCGATGCCGCAAGCGGCCTCCAGCAGGACTTCGGCATCGCGCCGGGGTGAGTCGCTGCGGCCGGTGAGTTGTGTGATGCCGCGCCGGACCAGCGCGGCAGCGGCCAGTTCAGTCACTGCCGAGCGCCGCGAGTTCGTCTGCCTGATGTTCAGCGACAAGCGGCTCGATGACCTGTTCGAGATCACCTCCGAGCACCTCATCAAGTTTGTACAGGGTCAGGTTGATGCGGTGATCGGTCACCCGTCCCTGGGGGAAGTTGTAGGTGCGGATACGCTCAGAGCGGTCGCCGGTGCCCACGAGGTTACGCCGGTTTTGGGCTTCCTCGGTTTTTTGCTCGCTGATCTTGGCCTCCAGCAGGCGCGATCGCAGGATCGACATTGCCCGGGCTTTGTTCTTATGCTGTGAGCGCTCATCCTGGCATTCGACTACCACGCCGGTGGGCAGGTGGGTCAGGCGCACGGCCGAATCCGTTTTATTGACGTGCTGGCCCCCTGCACCGCTGGCGCGATAGGTGTCGATCTTGAGATCAGCCGGGTTGATCTCGACATCGTCGATCTCATCGGCTTCAGGCATGATCGCAACGGTACAGGCAGACGTATGAATTCGCCCCTGGGCTTCAGTCTCGGGGACCCTCTGAACCCGATGGGCACCCGACTCAAACTTGAGCCGCGAGTAGGCGCCGCGTCCCGCCACGCGGCTGATGACTTCCTTGAAGCCGCCGTGTTCCCCAGCACTTTGGCTCATAACCTCAACCTGCCAACCGCGCTTTTCAGCGTACAGCGTATACATTCTGAAGAGATCGCCCGCAAAGAGTGCGGCTTCATCGCCGCCCGTGCCGGCACGTACCTCAAGAAAGATGTTGCGTTGGTCGTTGGGGTCTTTGGGGATCAGCAGCTTGCGCAGGGTTTGGACATTCTCTTCAAGTTCAGACTGCAACCGCGGCATTTCGTCATTGGCGAGCCGCCGAATCGCAGGATCGTCGTCTTCCGCCATCTCGCGGGTTTCTGCAAGCTCGGTGTCGAGCGCCTGATACTGCTCAAAGTGGTCCACCACGGGGCTGATGTCCGCAAGTTCGATAGACAGGTCGCGGAAGGTATTCTGATCTCCAATCACCCCCGGATCAGCCAGTAGCGCATTGATCTCTTCCCGACGCTCAAGCAGATGCTCAAGCTTGGTCCGCATCTGGGAATTCATGGTTATGGTTTGAGTTTGAACAGTCGGCGGGTGCTGTTGATCAGGCTGGCGTTTCCTTCCTGACTGGCCTGCTTGAGCGCCTGGCTTGGGGCATGGGAAAACTTGCGTGACAGATTGCGCGAGAAGTGTTCCAGCACCTGCTCGGGATCCTCGCCGTTGGCCAGTCGACGCTTGGCATCAGCCATTTCTGCCTCACGCAGCGTTTCAACCTGATCGCGCAAGGACCGGATGGTGGGTACCGAGTCGAGCGAGCGCATCCAATGCATAAAGCGCACCACCTGAAAGTCGATGATTTTCTCCGCCTCAACGGCTGCCTCTTGCCGGGAGGCCTGATTTTCGGCGACAACTTTATGCAGATCGTCAACGGTATACAGAAATACGTCTTCCAGTTCGTCGACTTGGGCCTCGATGTCACGCGGTACCGCAAGGTCAATCAGAAACATGGGTCGGTGACGGCGTTGACGCAAGGCAGTCTCCACCGTGCCTTTGCCCAGAATCGGCAGAGTGCTTGCTGTGGATGCCACAACAATGTCTGCCTGATGAAGGCGTTCGGGTATCTCGGCCAGAGAGATAGCCTCGCTGCCCAGTTGTTCCGTCAAGGCTTGAGCCCGCTCGATGGAGCGATTTGCCACAATTATGTGACGCACTTCATTCTGTTTGAGGTGACGCGCGACGAGCTCGATGGTTTCCCCCGCACCAATCAGAAGCACGGTCTGTTCGTTGAGGCTCGAGAAGATCCTTTTGGCAAGATCAACCGCCGCAAAAGCGACCGAGACCGCACTCGCGCCAATGGCAGTGTCGGTCCGAATCTGTTTTGCTACCGAGAAGGTATGCTGAAACAGCCGGTTCAGAATCTTGCCGGTGGTTCCGGCCTGATGCGCAACAGAAAAGGCCGACTTCATTTGACCCAGAATCTGTGGTTCGCCGAGCACCATGGAATCCAGTCCAGAAGCGACTCTAAAGGCATGCTGAACGGCCTGTTCGCCGGGCAGCGCATAAGTCGAACTGTTGAGGACATCGGAGGGGAGATCGCCGTAATCCCTGAGCCAGTCAAGCACCGGGGCGCTGGCCGGATTTTCCTGGCGACAGTAGATTTCGGTACGGTTACACGTTGAAAGGATGGTGGCTTCTGCAATATCGGAGGACGCCGTCAGCGAGCGCACGGCATCGGGCAGCTGCTCCGGCGAGAACGCAGTACGTTCGCGCAGATCGACAGCCGCGGTGCGATGGTTAAGGCCTAGAGTGAGAAGATGCATCCGACCAATATTTTATGCGTTTTTTAGGTGATTTTCAGTGAAAGGCGGAGTCTTTCGAGCGAAGGGAATGCCCTGCTGTTGTAACCCTGGCGGAGCGATCTGCCTTTCACCTTATTGACAGTGATTCTGCTATTCTGAACTTCGGTTGGTACTAAATCGTGGGAACACACTTTTCGTGAACAATCTTGGTGGTTTTTCTGCTTTTGGTCTTCTTGCCTGTCTGACGCTGGGCGGCTGTGTCACTTCCGTGAACAATCCAGCCGGTGTCGCTTATGCGGAGCAGGAGACGCTGGTCGTCGCCGGGCTCTCTGAGGAGCTCATCTACGAATACCTGCTTGGTGACATTGCTGCCAGGCGTGGTGACACCAATACCGCTGCCGAGGCGATGGCTCGGGCCGCTGAACTGTCCTCCAATCTCCAGATCACCTTGCGGGCATTCGCCATGTCGATGGAGTCGGGAGACTACGAACAGGCGCTTGAGTTAAGCGGGTTGCTGGACTCCATTGATCCGGATCAGCAAGAGCACGCTTTGGCGTTGCGCCTTCAGGCGTTGATCGCGCTGGATCGCGAGGAGGACGTGTTCACGACGCTTATCACATTGATTGATGCCTTGCCGGACCAGTCCGAGCTGCCCCAATATATTGCCCAGACTCTGGGGCGCACGGCCGATCCCGGTCGATGGTTGGTGGTCACTGAGCGTGTGGCTGACCACTTCAACGGTAATGCCTGGGCGCAGTTGTCTGCTGGCTGGTTGGCTTACCGCGCTGGCCAGACTGATCGCGCACAGGCGGCCCTGGATCGTGCATTGACACTCAAGCCCGGCTGGGAAGAGGTTGCGCTGCTGAAGTTTTCCCATCTGAGGGAGGGCAGCGACAACGAGGCTGTTGCCGCTTTCGCCGAGGACTTTCTGGCGCGTTATCCGGACCGCGTGCGTCTGCGGCTTGCCTACGGCAGGCTGCTGGCAGAGTGGAACGATAATGTCTCAGCGCTGGAGCAGTTTGAGAAACTGCTGGCGCATGACCCGAAAAATATCGACGCGCTTTATGCAGCCGGGGTATTGAGTCAGGGCCTTGTGCTTTGGGATGAGGCGAAATCCCATTTTGAAGTACTGCTCGAACATTACCCACAGGAAGATCGCGCACGACTTTATCTCGGCCAGATCCTGAGTGAACAAGGCGAGCACGACCAAGCACTTGATCTGCTGCGCGAGATCGCCGCAGCTGATTTTTACTTTGACGTTCAGATGCGAATCGGATTCGTCCTGTCGGATGCAGGTCGTCACACCGAAGCGCTCGAACATCTTGCCGATGTCACCCCAAAGTCCCAGGATGAGCAGGTTCGAATCTATCTTGCCCGTGAGCAGGTGTTTCGAGACAGTGGTCAGCCGGAATCAGCACTGGAACTGCTCAGTGCGGCGCTGATCGATATTCCGGATCATCCAGACCTGCTTTACGCACGGGGCCTGGTGACCGCGATCATGGACCGTGTGGAAGAGCATGAGCGGGACATGCGCCGGCTCATCGAGATCGATCCCGATAACGCGCATGCCTACAATGCGCTGGGCTACACCTTGGCGGATAAGACCGAGCGGCTGGGCGAAGCGCTCGAACTGATCGAAAAGGCGCTGTCGCTCTTGCCGGGAGACCCTTTCATCCTGGACAGTCTGGGCTGGGTGCATTTCCGACGCGGGGATCTTGATCTTGCGCTGGAGTATCTTCAGCTCGCTATGGATCAGCGGCCGGATGCCGAGATCGCCGCACATCTTGGCGAGGTGCTTTGGCAGTTGGGCAACAAGGAACAGGCTATTGCGGCCTGGCAGGACGGCAGCCAGACGGATCCCGATAATCCGGTACTCAAGGACACGATGCGGAAATACGGTCAGTGACCGTGCGCCATCTTGTTGTTGCGCTGTGTGTTTTGTCACTCGCAGCTTGCGCAAGTACCCCGACTGTTCCCCCGGCACCTGAGAGCCGCTTTGAACTCAAATGGCGTGAACACCTTGAGCAGGTAAGCGGGATTCATCAGTGGCATCTTTCCGGCAGAATCGGCATACGCACCGACGATGCCGGGGGCAGCGCGAACCTGCGCTGGAAGCGTGGACAGGATCATGATCAGATTGATCTATTCGGGCCTTTGGGCGGGGGCCGGATTCGACTGGATATCGATGCAGCGGGGGCCCGTCTGCGCGATAGTCAGGGGCAGGATTTCTTTGCCGATAGCGCCAGTGAGGTCATGTTTAAGGCGACCGGCTGGGTTGTGCCGCTTGAAGTGCTGGGCGACTGGATCCGGGGAATACCGGCTAGCGGGCCATACGAAAGTGAAATCGATGAAACGGGAAAATTGATTTCCCTGAACCAAAACGGCTGGACCATTACATTTAATGAATATGCTCCACATCAGCAGGTGCTGTTGCCGCGAAAAATCCGGTTAAGTGCGTCAGAGGGGGTAATCAATGAGTTGGCTTCGAGAAATCAGATCAGCGGCAAACAGTTAGTGGTGAAACTGTATATAGATGAGTGGACACCGACGGCAGATGCAACCGAGCCGGATCAATGAAGGCCTGGCTGGCACCCGCCAAGCTGAATCTGTTCCTGCATGTCGTGGGTCAGCGGGAAGATGGCCTGCACGAGCTGCAGACGCTGTTCCAATTGCTCGATTTTGGCGATCTGCTTTCGTTTGAGATAACAGAAAACGGCAGCATCTCTCGCGATGGCGGCTCGACATTGCCGGAGGACGATTTGTGTGTTCTTGCCGCGCGCGCCCTCCAGCAGGCAGGCAACACCGGCCTCGGTGCCAGGATACAGCTGACCAAGCGTATTCCTGTGGGCGCCGGGCTGGGTGGCGGCAGTTCTGATGCGGCCACCGTTCTCGTCGCGCTGAACCAGCTCTGGGGCACCGGTTTAAAAGAGGATGGTCTTGCCGATATTGGGCAGTCCCTCGGTGCGGATGTGCCGCTCTTTGTGCGGGGTTCCTCCGCCTGGGGTGAGGGAATCGGCGAACAATTGACCCCGACAGACCTTCCCTTGAGGCAGTTTTGCGTGGTTTGGCCAAATGTCCAGGTGTCCACTAAGGCCATATTTTCCGACCCAGAATTGACACGAAACACCCCGCGAATCAGAATACCCGGCCCGTTTGAGGGTGATCGGCAAAATGATCTGGAGCCGGTGGCGAGAAGGCGGTTTCCCGAGGTGGGAGAGTGCCTGGATTGGTTGGGACAGTTCGGGGCGGCGCGGATGACGGGAAGTGGCAGCGCAGCCTTTTTGGCCGTAGCCAGTATCAGGGCCGGAGAAGAGCTGCTTGATCAGTTGCCGTCCGGGGTGAGAGGCTTTGTGGCCAACGGAATCAACCGGAATCCCGTGTTTGTCGATGAGCCTGATGGGGTGTAGCCAAGTGGTAAGGCACCGGATTTTGATTCCGGCATTCCCAGGTTCGAATCCTGGCACCCCAGCCATTTTGAAATGACCTGCCGAAATTCAATTCAGCGAGAGACCTGATGGCGATAGATGACCTGGCGCTGTTTACCGGCAATGCCAACCCGGAGTTGGCCGGCGAAGTCTCGGCCAAACTGGGCGTGGGTATGGGTCGGGCACTTGTCAGCACGTTCAGTGACGGTGAGGTCAACGTCGAGATCATGGAGAACGTGCGGGGCGCAGACGTCTATGTCCTGCAGCCCACTTGCGCACCGGCCAGCAAGCATCTCATGGAATTGCTGGTCATGATCGATGCCTTGCGGCGTTCTTCCGCGGAGCGAATCACCGCAGTGATGCCGTACTTTGGTTATGCCCGGCAGGATCGTCGGCCCCGAACCGCCCGAGTGGCCATCACAGCCAAGCTCGTCGCAGACATGATCGGCATCGCGGGAGCCGACCGGGTCGTTACGATGGATCTGCACGCCGATCAGATTCAGGGATTCTTTGACATTCCGCTCGACAATATTTATGCGGCCCCCGTACTCAATGGAGAGTTGTGGCGGCACGAGCCCGATAATCTCATGGTGGTATCGCCGGATGTCGGCGGTGTGGTCAGGGCCCGGGCCATGGCCAAGCAGTTGGGAGTCGAACTTGCGATCATCGACAAGCGTCGGCCCCGGGCCAACGAAGCGAAGGTGATGCACATCATCGGATCGGTTGATCAGCGAAGCTGCGTATTGATGGATGACATGGTGGATACGGCCAATACCCTTTGTCAGGCAGCATCCGCTCTTAAGGACGCTGGCGCGGTTCAGGTCAAGGCCTGCTGTACCCATCCGGTGCTCTCGGGCCAGGCGATTGAACGGATCGAGGCCTCGGAACTCGACGAGGTGGTTGTAACCAACTCGATTCCCCTCAGCGATGAGGCGCGCAAGCACAGCACCAAGATCCGGCAAATCAGTGTCGCCAGCCTTTTGGCCGAATCAATCCGACGCATCGCTACAGGCGATTCGGTCAGTTCACTATTTATGGAATAAGCGGCGTCAAGGGCCGCACGGTTAAGGAGAATCGGTAATGAGCAGCAACTATGTACTCAACGCCCAGTCGCGCGATGTTTTCGGCACGGGTGCGAGCAGACGACAACGTCGTGACAGCCATATCCCTGCGGTCGTCTATGGCGCAGGCAAGGATAATGAGACTGTCACTTTGGATCACGATCAGGTGATGCATAGCCTTGAAAAAGAGGCGTTCCACTCTGCGATTATTGATCTCCAGACCGACGCGGGATCCCAGCAGGTGATTCTCCGTGAGGTGCAGATGCACCCGCACCGGCCTCTGGTGCTGCACATGGATTTTCAGCGCATCAAGGCAACGGAAAAACTGCATATGAAGATTCCGCTGCACTTTGACGGCGCTGACGTGGCGCCGGGCGTCAAGGTGGACGGCGGTATTCTTGCTCACGCTATTACAGAACTCGATATCACCTGTTTGCCGAAGGACCTGCCCGAGTACATCGCCGTGGATGTGTCTGAGCTGGGCATGAACGAATCCATCCATCTTTCAGACATCACACTGCCTGAAGGGGTCGAGCTCACCGTAACTGCCTATCACGAGGGAGAAGATCCAGCCGTCGCGACCATTGCCGCTCCGAAAGTGGTTGAGGAAGAGTCGGTCTCCGAAGAGGATGAGGGTGGCGAGTCGGCGGAAGGCGCCGAGCAAGCGCCTGCCGCTGACGCCGAAGCGGATAAGAGCGAGTAGCGCAGGCTTATTTTCTGGACCGACTGCCGCGTGGCTTGACGAGGCGGCATCGTCTCCGGTGCGCTGATCGACAGTACGATGGCGGCAATCTCTCTTGTCTGTGGCCTGGGTAATCCGGGCGCGCAATATGAGGCGACGCGCCATAACGCCGGATTCTGGTTTCTGGATGCTCTGCAGCGTGTTGTTTCTCTACCTTGGCGCCCCGAGACGCGGTTTTTTGGTGACCTGGCCGATACCCGCGTGGGTCAACAAAGAGTAAGGTTCTTAAGGCCCGCCAGTTTCATGAATGAATGCGGCGGAGCGGTCGCATCTGTCTGTGGCTATTTTGATATCCCTGCCGAAGCCCTGCTGGTTGTGCACGATGACCTTGATTTGCCTCCCGGCACCGTCAGGGTCAAACAGGGCGGAGGACATGGAGGGCATAATGGCCTTCGAGACATCTTTTCGAAGCTGGGTTCACGCGAATTCATACGCTTGCGAATCGGAATCGGTCATCCGGGTAACAGCGACGACGTGAGCGACTGGGTGTTAAGAAAGCCGTCGTCGCAGGACAAGACGGCCATCCTTGATGCAATCGATCGTGCGTTGGACCAGATTGATCCGATGATGGGTGGAAATCTCGAGCCGGTAATGAAGGCGTTGCACACCCAGCATAAAGGACATTCCTGAGTGGGCTTCCGTTGCGGCATTGTCGGACTGCCCAATGTGGGGAAGTCAACGCTCTTCAATGCGCTCACCCATGCGGGGGCGCAGGCCGAGAATTATCCGTTTTGCACTATCGATCCCAACGTGGGTATCGTGGAGGTGCCTGATCCCCGTCTCGATACCATTGCCGGACTGGTCAATCCGGCAAAGGTCATTCCCACAGCCATCGAGTTTGTGGATATCGCCGGCCTGGTGGCGGGTGCCTCAAAAGGTGAGGGGCTTGGCAACCGGTTTCTTGCTCATATCCGTGAGGTCGATGCGATCATCCACGTGGTCCGGGCATTTAGTGACGATGATATTACCCATGTATCCGGCAAGGTCGATCCCCTTGCCGATGTGGCGACTATCGAGACCGAACTTGCTCTGGCCGACCTTGAAACCACAGAGCGCGCGGTTGACCGGACCGCCAAAGCTGCCAAGACGGGCGACAAGAAAATCCTGCGGGAGTTGGGTTATCTGAAACAGGCGTATGAAGCGCTTTCTGAGGATCAGGGATTGCAGGCGCTGCTTCAGGATCCGGAAGCCTCTGCTGCGCTTAAGCCGCTATGCCTCCTGTCGGCCAAGCCTATGCTCTACGTCGCCAATGTCTCAGAAGAGGATCTCAATGGTAATGATCAGGTAAGCCAGTTGACGGGCCACGCGCAAACCCGCCAGGCACAAGTCGTGGTGGTGAGTGCCGCGATTGAACAGGAGATCTCGGAAATCGATGCGCAAGAGCGCGCCGGTTTTCTAGAGGATCTGGGCCTTGAGAGCTCTGGGCTTGATCGTGTTATTCGTGCCGGCTATGCCCTTTTAGGTTTGCAGACATTTTTTACTGCCGGACCCAAGGAGGTGCGTGCTTGGACCGTGGCCTGTGGCGCGACTGCGCCTCAGGCGGCAGGCGAGATTCATACGGATTTCGAACGGGGTTTTATCCGGGCTGAGACGATTGCCTATGATGATTTCGTTCAGTATCAGGGAGAGCAGGGTGCCCGTGAGGCTGGGCGGTTGCGTCTTGAAGGCAAGGAGTACGTTCTGAGTGACGGCGACATTATGCATTTCAGGTTCAACGTTTGAGCACAACGCTGGCGGCAGATAAACCAGTCTGATGTAGGAATCGCCCGCTCTCGTCTCGCAGGATGCGGGGTTCCAGATAAGTCCTATTCAGATTTTTTCAGCAGGGGGATGTTATGCAGTGCGGATTCATTGGCCTTGGCATGCTGGGCGCGAGAATGGCCCGGCAAGTTCTGGAGGCCGGCCATGATCTCAAAGTTTTCGATCTTGATCCCGCGGCAGTAGAGAAGCTTGTCGCAAAGGGGGCGACGGGTGCAGCTTCTGCGATGGAGGCCGCCAATCAGGTCGATGTCCTGATTACCTGCCTGCCCTCGCCCGACGCCTCTTTGAAAGTCATGACGGGAACCGACGGTGTATTCGATGCCATGCGTGAGGGCAGTTGCTGGATCGAGATGAGCACGACGGACGCCAATGAAATGATCCGCTTGGCAGGATTGGCGGCCGAGCGCGGTATCGAGGTGTTGGAGTGTCCCGCGACCGGCGGTGTCCACCGAGCAGCACGCGGTGAGATGACACTACTGGTCGGCGGAGATGAGTCTTTATTCAGGCGCCATGCGGATTTGTTGGAGACCCTGAGCGGACAGGTCGTCTATATGGGCAAAGTCGGCAACGCCTCCCTGATTAAGGTCATCACGAATCTTCTATGCCTGGTTGATCTTGTTGCAATGGGTGAGGCACTGATGCTGGCCAAACGCGGTGGTCTGGATCTCGCCAAATGTTATGAAGCCATTACTGCGAGCTCCGGCAGCAGTCGTGAGTTTGAGGACTGGGCCCCCGTCATTCTGAACGGCAGCCTGAACACGGGATTCACGACTGACCTTGGGCTTAAGGATCTTGGCTTCGTGACCGACATGGGCCGTCGCCTCGATGTGCCGCTGCAACTGACCACGGTGGCACAGAAGATGCTTCAGGCATCACGTGAGCGGTATGGCGGAGAGGCGTGGACGGCACACGTCGTCAAGATGATGGAAGAGGCAACTGGTGAAACCCTGCGCGCGCCGGGTTTTGATGAAGTTATTCCAAACGAATAACCGCTGCGCTGAAGGATCAGTGGTCTTCTCGTAGACCGCTTGCTTTTTGAACCGCTGAATCGACAATCAGGTTGATGCCGATGGTCAGCAGCGCGATACAGGTGGCCGGCACCAACGGGTGCATAAAGCCCCAGGCAATTCCGCCGCCGTTATCCCGCACCATTGCACCCCAGTCAGCAAGCGGCGGCTGTAGGCCAAGACCGAGAAAGCTCAGGCCGCTGATCAGGAGAAACACGAAGCAGAAACGCAGCCCGAATTCCGCGGCCAGCGGCGTCAGTGCGTTCGGCAGAATTTCTCTACGCATAATCCACCACAACCCCTCTCCGCGAAGCCGCGCTGCCTCGACATAGTCCATCACCTCAATATCCATGGCCACGGCACGAGCGATACGGTAGACCGGCATGGCGTAAATGATGGCAATGACCGTGACCAGGGCCAATATTGAGGTGCCCGTGGAAGACAGCACAATCAACGCAAAGATCAAAGTGGGAATGGATATGACCACATCGACAAAGCGGCTCAGTACCTGATCGACCCAGCCTCCCACGGTGGCGGCGAGAAAGCCCATCAGCGACCCCAACCCGAACGCACAGGCAGTCGTCAGCAGCGCGAGTGCGATCATATTGCGGGCGCCATAGATCAGCATCGACAGCATATCCCGGCCAATCTGGTCTGTGCCGAAGAAAAATTCCCCAAACAGCGGCTCCCAGACATCACCCACGATCTCACTCTGGCCATAGGGCGCCAGCCACGGCGCAAAGATGGCGCAGAAGCCGAATCCGCTGACTACCAGCAGACCTAATCGGCTGGCCCAGTTCATCTCCCTGATCACTATCCAGATATTCATGATCGCCTACTTGGGATGCATCAGTCGCGGGTTGGACATCAGCGACAGGATGTCTGCCAACAAATTGAGGATGACATATACCAAGGCGAAGATCATCGCGGTGGCGCGCACGGTGGGCAGATCCCGCAGAAATACGGCGTCGATCATGAGGGCGCCCAGTCCCGGATAGACAAACACCACTTCGACAATCACAACCCCCACCACCAGCCACGCCAGATTGAGCATGATTACCTGAATGATTGGAGACCAGGCGTTAGGCAATGCGTGGAAAACAATGATTCGCCCGGGCCGGATGCCCTTGAGCTTGGCCATCTCGATGTAGGGACTTGCCATCAGGCTGACAATGGATGCCCGCGTCATGCGCATCATGTGGGCGCTGACGGCGAGGGTCAGGGTCAGCACCGGCAGTGCAGACGCATTGATCCGCTGGGCAAGCGTCATGGTTTCGTCAATGTTTGAGATCGCTGGGAAGAAGCCGTAGGAAACAGCGAAAATCGCCATCAGGATGTAGGCGATGAAAAAGTCCGGTACCGATACCCCGCTCAGCGTAATCATCGAGATCGAGCGGTCAAAAAACGAGTTACGGTACAGCGCAGCGAGTACACCGAGAATCAATGAAACGGGGACGGCGATCAGTGCGGCCGATGCCGCAAGAAAGAAGGTGTTGCCAATGCGGTTGCCGATAAGATCAGCCACGTCACGATGGTTGGTTAACGCCTGTCCCATATCGCCCTTGGCAAAGTTCAGCAGCCATTCGAGATAGCGCACGTGCACCGGCCGGTCGAGATTTAGCGCCCGATGACAAGCGGCTACTTTATCCTCGGAGGCCATTTGACCCATCATGGCTGTACAGACATCTCCCGACAGCGCCTCGACACCGATCGTGATCAGCAAAGAAATCGCGACTAGCGTTAGGATGCCAAGCGCCAACCGTCTCACGACCAGGCGCAGCAACGGGTTCTTCATGGGATCAGATCATCTACTTAAGTGAGAAAAGGCCCGGAACGGGTCCGGGCCTTTTCCGTCGGTTGCAGCCATAAGTGCGTGCCGCGCGCCTATGGCTTAACTTGACTTACTTGAACCACCAGCGCTCGATGCTGCGTGACCCATCCAGCTCCCAGTTACCGGCGAGTTTGTCTGGTCTGCCCAGCGCATCAGACG
>WTHR01000160.1:0-34180 GCA_011523045.1 Gammaproteobacteria bacterium
CCCTGAAGGGCGTTGTCATGGAGCTGGATGACTGTGCATTTCCGCTGCTTCACGGCATAGTGGCGTCCGATGATCCTGCCGTTGCATTTGCGGATATTGATTTCGCTATGCTGGTAGGGGCCCGCCCCCGGGGCCCGGGAATGGAGCGCAAGGACCTGCTGACCGAGAATGCCCGAATATTCTCAGTGCAAGGCAAGGCCCTGAATGAGGTCGCCTCTCGAGAGGTCAAGGTGCTGGTCGTCGGAAATCCGGCCAATACCAACGCCTTGATTGCGTCTGCGAACGCGCCGGATATCGACACCGCCCAATTTACGGCAATGACGCGTTTGGATCACAATCGCGCCATCAGCCAGTTGGCGGACAAAACCGGTTCAGCAACCACCGATATTTCCAGGGTAACCATCTGGGGCAATCACTCTGCTACCCAGTATCCCGATATCCATCACACCATGATTGGCGGGAAACGTGCGACGGATCTCGTTGATGAGTCGTGGATGAAAGACGATTTTATTCCCACGGTGCAGCAGCGCGGTGCGGCGATTATCAAGGCTCGTGGCGCTTCCAGTGCGGCCTCAGCCGCGGGCGCCGCGATTGATCATATGCGTACTTGGACCCATGGCACGTCGCAGGATGACTGGGTCAGCATGGCGATTCCATCAACCGGGGATTATGGAATTGAACCGGGACTGATCTATTCTTTCCCCGTGACCTGCACGAACGGCAAGTACTCCGTGGTGCAGGATCTTGAAATCAATGATTTCAGCGAGGAAAGGATGAAGGCCACCGAGGCCGAGCTCCGCGAGGAGCGTGACGGGGTAAAGGATCTTTTGGGTTAAGCCCGGAACTTTTTCCATTTCTGGCAGGAGCACAATGATTCAACTTGCTATCGCTGGCGCCGCGGGCCGAATGGGGCAGAGTCTGATTTCGGCCTGCGAGGCCCATGAATCCTTTGCCCTGGCACATGCTTTCGAGCAGCCCGGACATGAATCGGTCGGCCAGTCTGCTGGCAGCGGCCAAGCCCCAGTGACTCTGACTGACGGTATTGATGGCCCGTCGTTTGATGTCCTGATCGATTTCACCTCGCCGGCGGCGTCTTTAGCCAATCTTGCTTTTTGTGCTGAGCAGGGTCGAAAAGCGGTCATCGGGACAACCGGGTTTTCCGATAGTGATAGAGCGCGCATGGCTGAGCTGGCTGAAAAAACCGCGGTCGTGTGGGCGCCGAATATGAGTGTAGGGGTCAATATCACCTTGAGACTGTTGGAGCTCGCAGCCAGGGCATTTGGCGACGAGGTTGATGTCGAGATTATTGAGGCGCACCATCGCCACAAGGTGGACGCGCCTTCCGGTACTGCCCTGAAAATGGGCGAAGTCGTTGCAAAGGTGCTCGACAGAACGCTCGACGACCACGGGGTTTTTGCTCGGCAAGGTCATACCGGACCGCGCACGGACAAGGAAATCGGCTTTTCCACTATCCGGGCATCGGATGTGATCGGCGAGCACAGCGTGTGGTTTGCCGGAACCAAAGAGCGGGTGGAAATTACCCACAAGGCGTCGGGTCGGGAAATCTATGCCAATGGGGCGCTGCGCTGCGCTCAATGGCTGATGGAAAAGCCTTCTGGCCTCTTCGATATGCAGGATGTATTGGGATTAAAGTCGTAAAAGAGACCGTGAACGATTGATGTTTGAGGCGCAAGAAGATAGACTGCTCTACCCGAGATGAGCGAGCATCTGATTCAGAAAAAAGGAGAGACCCGGGGGTCTCTCCTTTTTTTTGTCCGCACAAAGGTTTGACCCTGTGATCCCAGCGATTCTGGCTCTTGAAGATGGAACGGTTTTTCGCGGCCGATCTATCGGTGCGGCCGGTGAGACAGTCGGCGAAGTGGTGTTCAATACGGCGATGACGGGCTACCAGGAGATCGTTTCAGATCCCTCATACGCCCGGCAGATAGTTACCTTGACCTGTCCGCATATCGGCAACGTTGGCGCCAATGATGAGGATAAGGAAGCCGAAGTCGCTTATGCCTGCGGCCTCGTCGTGCGGGATTATCCGACACTGCTCAGCAATTTCCGTTCCCAGGAAAGTCTGAGTGACTTCCTGGTCCGCCAGAACGTCATTGGAATCAGCGACATCGACACGCGGCAGTTAACCCGGGTGCTGCGCGAAAAGGGCGCACAAAACGGTTGTCTGCAGGCGGGCGATATCGACGAGAACGGAGCCGTTGCCAAGGCGCAGGCCTTTGCCGGCCTTAAGGGGATGGATCTCGCCAAAGCGGTCACTACCCAAAAGCCCTATCTGTGGGAGGAGGGCAGCTGGGAACTGGAAGGGGGTTTCAGATCTCCGGTTAAGCCTAAATTTCAGGTGGTGGCTTATGATTTCGGGGTCAAGCGGAACATCCTGCGTTTGCTGGTTGATCGGGGATGCTCGGTCGAGGTGGTGCCGGCAGAAACCCCTGCAGAAGCCGTGCTGGCGAAAAATCCTGACGGCGTCTTTCTGTCGAACGGACCAGGAGACCCTGAGCCCTGCACCTACGCTGTTGAGGCAATTCAGGAGATTCTCAAGACCCGGGTGCCCGTATTCGGCATCTGCCTTGGACACCAATTGCTTGGACTCGCCGCGGGCGCAAAAACACTCAAGATGAAATTCGGGCATCACGGCGCGAATCATCCCGTGGTGGATCTCGCGACCAGTCAGGTCATGATCACCAGCCAGAATCACGGATTTGCGGTCGATCCGGATTCATTGCCCCAGGGCGTTTCGGTAACGCACCGCTCGCTGTTCGACCAGTCCATTCAGGGGATCGCACTACGCGATGCGCCGGCGTTTTCTTTCCAGGGCCACCCTGAAGCCAGCCCCGGCCCCCATGACATCGTTTCGCTTTTTGATCAGTTTGTCGAACTGATGGCGAAATCAAAGAATTCAGGTCATGCCAAAACGAACTGACATCTCTTCAGTGCTGGTGATCGGTGCGGGCCCGATTGTCATTGGGCAAGCCTGTGAATTCGACTACTCGGGAGTGCAGGCCTGTAAGGCCCTTCGGGAGGAGGGTTATCGGGTCATTCTGGTGAACTCCAATCCCGCAACGATCATGACTGATCCCGAGTTCGCAGATGCCACCTACATTGAGCCGATTACCTGGGAGGCGGTTGCGCTCATTATCGAAAAAGAGCGTCCCGACGTATTGTTGCCCACGATGGGCGGTCAGACGGCTTTGAACTGCTCTTTGGACCTGGTGCGTCACGGGGTGCTGGAGAAATTCGGTGTTGAGATGATCGGGGCAACCCAGGATGCAATCGACAAAGCCGAGGATCGCGAGCGGTTCCGGGATGCCATGCAGGCGATTGGTCTTGATGTCGTTACAGGTGACCTCGCCCATTCAATGGAAGAGGCGGCCGCCGTCCTGGAGCGGATTGGCTTCCCGGCCATTATTCGACCCTCCTTTACCCTTGGCGGCAGCGGCGGCGGAATTGCCTACAACACTGAGGAGTATGAGGCGATATGCCGCCGTGGGCTGGATGCGTCACCCACCAACGAACTGCTCATTGAGGAATGCATTCTCGGTTGGAAAGAGTTCGAGATGGAAGTGGTGCGGGACCGGCGTGACAACTGCATTATTGTCTGCTCGATCGAGAATTTCGATGCGATGGGTGTTCATACCGGAGATTCCATTACGGTCGCGCCGGCGCTGACGCTCACCGACAAGGAATACCAGATCATGCGCAACGCGAGCATCGCCGTATTGCGTGAGATCGGGGTAGATACCGGTGGATCCAATGTGCAGTTTGCTATCGATCCCGCGAGCGGCCGCATGGTGGTGATTGAAATGAATCCCCGGGTGTCACGCTCTTCTGCACTTGCGTCCAAGGCGACCGGGTTCCCGATCGCTAAAGTCGCGGCAAAACTTGCGGTCGGATATACCCTGGATGAGCTGGAAAATGACATCACGGGCGGTGCAACGCCGGCTTCATTCGAGCCCTCCATCGACTATGTTGTGACGAAGATCCCCCGCTTTGACTTTGAGAAGTTTCCCCAGGCGGATCCGACGCTGACGACGCAGATGAAGTCGGTGGGTGAGGCGATGGCTATCGGGCGAACCTTCAAGGAGTCGTTCCAAAAGGCGCTGAGAAGTCTTGAGATCGGCAGTCTCGGCCTTGAGCCCCTATGGGATCCCACCGCGGATAATCATGATTTGGCTCGGGTCCTTAGAGTGCCGGGTGCGCGTCGCGCCTGGTATATCGCTGATGCGTTTCGCCAGGGCCTTGGATTGGATGAGGTCCAGACGCTCACAGGAATCGACCCTTGGTTTCTTTCGCAGATTGCCGAGTTGGTGGCATCGGAGGCCGAGGTCAGCGAGTTGTCTTTGTCGAAAGTCAGCGCCCCAGATCTGCGGCGTTTCAAGCGGGAGGGTTTTTCAGATGCACGCCTTGCCGATTTGATGCGTGTCAGCGAATCAGAAGTGCGTGCACGCCGCCATGAGCTCGGTGTCAGGCCAGTCTATAAGCGTGTGGATTCGTGCGCAGGCGAGTTTTCCACCCCTACTGCCTATCTCTATTCCACCTATGAAGACGAGTGCGAATCGCATCCGGAAGCCAAAGCCAAGGTTATGGTTTTGGGTGGCGGGCCAAACCGCATTGGCCAGGGAATCGAGTTTGACTACTGCTGCGTCCACGCGGCGATGGCGTTGCGTGAGGATGGCTACCAGACCATCATGGTCAACTGCAATCCCGAGACTGTCTCAACGGATTACGACACTTCGGATCGGCTGTATTTTGAACCGCTGACGCTCGAAGATGTCCTTGAGATTTGCTCGGTCGAGAATCCCTCTGGAGTGATTGTCCAGTATGGCGGGCAGACTCCCCTAAAACTGTCCCGAGGCCTTGCGCAGGCGGGAGTGCCTATCTTCGGGACCTCGCCTGACTCAATTCATCAGGCGGAAGATCGGGAGCACTTCCAGGAGTTGATTTCCCAGCTTGGCCTGCTGCAGCCGGAGAACCGTACAGCGACCACCGAGGAGCAGGCGCTTGAGCGGGCTGGGGAAATCGGATACCCGCTTGTCGTTCGGCCGTCCTATGTGCTGGGTGGGCGCGCCATGGAGATTGTGCACGGGCCGGAAGAACTCTCCCGCTATCTGCGTGACGCCTTCAAGGTATCCAATGAATCCCCAATTTTGCTCGATCGCTTTTTGAACGATGCGGTTGAGGTCGATGTGGATGCCATCTGCGATGGGAGCGAGGTGGTGATCGGCGGAATCATGGAGCATATCGAAGAAGCCGGGGTTCATTCGGGGGACTCAGCCTGTGTGCTGCCCCCGTTCGCTTTGAGCGACAAGATTCAAAGCCGCCTGGAGCAGCAGACCACCGAGATGGCCCTGGCGCTTGAGGTCCGTGGCCTGATGAACGTCCAGTTCGCAGTTAAAGGCAGGGATGTCTATGTCCTGGAGGTGAATCCTCGTGCATCACGTACTGTGCCTTTTGTCTCCAAGGCAACGACCCGTCCCTTGGCCAAGATCGGGGCGCGGGTCATGTCCGGGGTGTCTTTGGCGGATCAGGGGGTTCATGGCACGATCCGGCCAGACTATTTTTCCGTCAAGGAGGCTGTGTTCCCGTTCATCAAGTTCCCCGGAGTGGATCCCTTACTTGGCCCGGAAATGAAAAGCACAGGAGAAGTCATGGGTATCGGCATGACCTTCGGTGAAGCGTACCGCAAGGCGCAGCGAGCCACAGGGCTCCTCATCCCCGCTTCGGGAACCGCGCTCATCAGTGTCCGGACTGCAGATCAGGGGTCTGTGATCGACATCGCACGGTATCTGAGCGACAATGGCTTTTCACTTGAGGCGACCGAAGGCACGGCCCATGCGCTCAGTAGAGCAGGTCTTAAGGCTCGTATCGTAAACAAGGTGAGCGAGGGACGGCCTCACGTGGTAGACAACATAAAGAACGGTGAGTATGACCTTATCGTGAACACGACAGCGAGTCAGCACAGTCGGCAGGATTCAGAAACCATCCGTCGACAGGCGTTGACGCACAAAGTAACCTACTTCACTACGTTGGCTGCAGCCCGGGCCGCATGCGAGGCCCATCGTGCGGGAAATGATCACAGTGTTAATCGATTGCAGACCCTTCATGAGACCGTAAGACAGTGAGAGTACTGCTAACAGTTGAAGGGGAGGCGCGCCTCCGCGAGGAGTTGCAGCGGCTTAAACGTGTGGATCGTCCGGCGGTGATCGAGGCGATTGCCGAAGCGCGGGCGCATGGGGATCTTTCTGAGAATGCCGAGTACCATGCAGCCCGTGAGCAACAGGGCTTTATCGAAGGCCGTATTGCAGATCTGGACGCCAAACTGGCGGTGGCCGAAGTCATCGATCCTGAGCGACTCAATGCGGGAGGCAAGATTGTGTTTGGCGCATGGGTGGATCTGTGGGAAGAAGAAGGCAATCGTGAGGTGACGTACCGGATCGTGGGTGAACTTGAAGCCAATATCGATGAAGGCATGATTTCACATAGTTCTCCGATTGCCAAAGCCCTCATTGGCAAGCGACAAGACGATGAGATTGAGTTTCAGGCGCCCGGCGGGATGCGGCGTTACGAAGTGCTGGCGGTAAGGTACAGTCCAGGCCCTTAGGCCGATCCCCTCTAGGGAAATAGTCCGGGAAGAAACAGTCCTCTCAGTCGTGCCCCGGCGTTTTGGCCGTTGTTTCCTCAGAGTCGGGTGCTGCCTCAGCTTCTGATGAATCGTGCGCGACGTCCCCGTCGTCATCCGCTGCGCCCGAGCGGCCCAGCCAGAAAGAAAACGATTTATTCGGCGCTGCTTCCGGAGCAGGTGTTTCGAGGATATCTGGACCATCGTCGTAGTACTCGTCCACTTCGGCCCGGGGGTCAAGATCGCCGATGGCGCTGGGCGTTTCAGGTTGGAGGATATAGGGTTCTTTTTCGACCACCGGAGCCCATTGTCGAACACGGCTTCGCCAGGCAATGAATCCGACGAGCAGTACCGCGGCACCCATAGCGAACATGAACATGCCCTGGGGCCCCGCAAAGCGCATTGCCGCCGAAGCGGCCAGCGGCCCAACCACCGCACCGACGCCAAATACCAGCACGAAGCCGCCGCTAGCCGCCACCACATCACCTGGGTCGAGATAGTCATTTGCGTAAGCAATACTCAGCGGATACAGCGTAGAGCTCAGGCCAAAAAAGACTGCTGCGCTGACCGGTAGCGTCCAGGACGGCATCATGCTGCTCAGCACCAGCATCAGCGCAGGAATACCTAAGCAGGCTGCCACACCAAAGAGCACGAGTCGCCGATCCTGACGGTCCGACAGTCGCCCAATCGGTATCTGCAGAAGCATGCCGCCCAGAAGACCTGCCGTCATGAAGCCAGAGATCTGTGCCACCGTCAGGCCAAGTTCTTGGGCATAGACGGGACCCAGACCCCACCAACTCGAGGAGATGAGTCCGGCAACGAGGCAACCTACAACAGCGGTCGGCGAGACCGAAAAAAGCGTCCGGATATTGAGAAGGGGTTTATCTACTGGATCTGGATGGGTGGCTTTGGTCAGCGAAACGGGCACGAGAGACAAAACCAGGACAATGCCCACCAGCAGGAATAGCCCGAAACTTGCCGGGTCGCCAAACTTGATTGCTTGCTGGCCAACGGCAGAGGCCATGTAGCCGATCATGATGTAGATGGACAGCAGAATGCCGCGGCTGTTGTTGGTGGCGCGGTTATTGAGCCAGCTTTCGACCACGACAAAAAGCCCCGCACTGGCCGCACCCATAATGGCCCGGAGGACGACCCAAGCCCAGGGATCCTGGAAAATAAGCACCATCATGGCCGAGGCCGCTGCGATCGCCGAAAGTGCGGCGAAGGTGCGGATATGACCGATTCGGTTAATGAGCGGCCCGGACCGGAAGGTGCCTAGCGCAAAGCCGAAGAAGTATCCCGAGGCCATCAACCCAACCATCTCATTGGGATAATTCTCGATGTTGGCACGTAGCGCCAGCAGCGTAGAGAACATGCTGTTCCCGAACATCAGCAGCGTCACTGAGATCATCAGTGCAGAGAGGGTGCGCAGGACGGAAAGAGCGAATCGCACAGGAATGCCCTGGAGATCGGTGGTAACGGGCGCGAAGTCTACGCCCGAATACTCTCAAAGAGAAGTGCTAAATCACCGAAAAGTCGGCCAAAGAAAAAATTTTTTAAAGGACTGCCCCAAAGGAGTCTGGCAGTTGGTTCGTTCTCATCCTGCGAGCCGGCAGCACGATCTAGGCCGTCACTGGTTCAGGCTTGGGGATAGGTCGGTTAATATCGCATTTACACCTATACCGCCGTTTCGACTGCGCCTTATCGTTTCTGACCATGTTCCTGGTTCGTCTTGACGATGTCAGCCTCGCTTTTGGCCCCCGCAAGCTTTTGCGTGGCGCAGAGCTTTCTATTGAACCGGCAGAACGGGTTTGCCTTGTGGGCCGTAATGGTGCAGGCAAGACCTCCGTGCTGCGTCTGGTCACTGGAACGCAGGAGCCGGATGAGGGTGAGGTCCGCCGCCATGGAGATCTTTGTATCACAGAGCTCGAGCAGGTGTTGCCGGGTGATGAGGATCAAAAGGTGGGCGATTTTGTGGCGGAAGGCCTGGCTGACATCATCCAGATGACGAATCAGTATCGTGAGCAGGCAGGTGCTGATCTCGATGCAGCCGGGCTCAAGGCGCTTCAGGATCTGCATAGTCATATTGATGCGCATGGCGGGTGGCACCCTCAGCAACAGGTCGAAAGTATCTGCACCGAAATGGGTTTGGATCCGGAGCAGCCGCTCAAAGCCCTGTCAGGGGGCTGGCGGCGGCGGGCGGCCCTGGCCCGGTCTCTTGCTCCTCGCCCTGATCTGTTGTTGCTGGATGAGCCAACCAATCATCTGGATTTTGAGGCGATTAGCTGGTTGGAGAGTCGTCTCGCGGCCTTCTCCGGGGCGGTGCTGTTTATCACGCACGATCGGGCATTTCTTCAGCGCCTCGCCACCAGGATCGTTGAAATTGACCGCGGCAAATTACGCAGTTGGCCGGGCGATTATGGTGACTTTCTGCGCCGTCGGGCGGAGGCCCTGGCGGCAGAGCGTCAGGCGAACTCAGAGTTCGACCGCAAGTTGGCTGAAGAAGAGGTCTGGATACGCCAGGGCATCAAAGCGCGGCGCACAAGAAATGAGGGACGGGTTAGAGCGCTTGAGGCGATGCGTGAAGTACGCGCACAGCGGGTGAATCCTGATGCCAGAGCGAGAGTGCACATAGAGGAGGCGGATCAGTCGGGCCGTAAGGTCCTGGACGCAAGAGGGCTTAGCTTCGGGTATGGCGACTCGATGCTGATCCAGGATTTCTCTTTGCGGATTCGGCGTGGTGACCGGATAGGTCTTGTTGGAAACAATGGCGTCGGAAAGAGTACGTTGCTGAGGCTGTTCCTGGGAGAAATTGAGCCAAAGGTGGGCTCGATCAAGTGGGGTGTCAACATCCAGCTCGGTTATTTTGATCAGCACCGGCGGGAGCTTGACCAGGACAAAACGGTCGCGCAGATAGTGGGAGACGGAAGGGAGTACGTCACGCTGAATGGCAAACCTCGTCATGTCGTGGGCTATCTGCGTGGCTTCCTTTTTAGTGCCAAACGTGCATTGACACCGATCCGGGCGCTGTCTGGCGGTGAGAGAAATCGTGTAATTCTGGCTCGTCTCTTTACCCAGCCCGCCAACTTTTTAATCCTGGATGAGCCCACCAACGATCTTGATGTCGAGACTCTGGAAGTGTTGGAGGAAAAACTTTCAGAGTACGCCGGCACCCTGATGGTGGTCAGCCATGATCGCGCGTTTCTCGATAACACCGTGACCAGTATTCTGGCCTTTGAAGCAGATGGGTCGATTCGGCCCTATGTCGGCAACTACAGCGACTGGATGAAACGGGGTCGATTACTTGCATCGGGAGAGGCCAAAAGAACCCAAGGAAGGTCGACTGACTCCGAGTCATCTCAAACGATACGCCCGGCATCGGCTCGCAAGTTATCGTATAAACTGCAGCGCGAGCTCGACGACCTTCCCAGCGTGATTGAGTCGGTCGAAACGCAGTTAGAACAAGTCAGGAACCAAACGTTGGATTCTGACTTTTATCAGAGAGATTACAGTGAGACCCAGCCCGTGCTCGACCAACTGGCAGATCTGGAGCGGGAGTTGGAGCAACACCTTGAGCGTTGGAGTGAGCTCGAAGAAATGAACGCCGGACTAAAGCAAAATTAATGACGCGCAACTTTCCGGTTCTCTGGAGTCGTCCAATTGTCTTGCTCACGCTCTCGACAATATTCTGGGGCGGCAATGCGGTGGCCGGCAGATTCGCCGTAGGCCACATTTCGCCATTTCTCCTGACGCATCTTAGGTGGTTTATCCTGGCGGTCTTTCTTTTGGTGCTATTTCGAAAACGCTTGCAGGAAGCGAAAGAGTTATTTTGCGCAGGCTGGATAGGCTTTGTACTAGGAGGAATGGCTTTAGGCGGTTTCAATATGTTCTTCTATATTGCAGCCCACCATACAAGCGCGATTAATCTCGGGATCCTCCAAGGCTCAATCCCGATTATCGTGATTGCCGGATCGTTTTTCTTTTTCAAAGAGCAAATTCGATCTTTGCAAGGACTAGGCATTCTGATTGGGCTTACTGGTGTCTTGGTGCTTGCGTCCGGGGGACAGTTACATCGGTTGGTTGGCGTTGAGTTCAACATTGGTGATCTATATATGCTGATCGGGTGTGGGTTGTTTGCTGGCTACACCTTAGGACTGCGAAAGTCTCCCGATGGTGATCAGATCATTGGATTATTGCTTTTTTCCATCACGGCCCAAATTGTGACGGTAATCGGATTGGCTTATGAATTCAATGCAGGCGCCTTGTTCTGGCCCTCTACTGAGGGATGGTTGATCGTATTCTTCGTTACAGTTTTCCCGTCCTTTCTGGCCCATCTTTTTTATATGCGGAGTGTTCAACTCATCGGCGTTGAGATCTGCGGGTTGTTTCTTAACCTTGTTCCAATCTCAGCCTCCTTTTTGGCTGTAACACTGTTGTCGGAAAAATTTGGCGTATTCCATGCCGTGTCATTGATACTGGTCATTTTGGGTCTTTGGCTTGCCCAGAAACCAGCTATGGGTGCTTCCGGTCGCGATCATCCATCTTCTTCTTGAACTGCATCATGAGTCAGTACATGCGAGGAGTGCTTATGGTCCTGGCGTCTGCACTGTTTCTCAGCACCTCAGGAGTTGGGCTTCGTGTGATCGAGTCTGCAGATGCATGGCAGATCTTGTTTTATCGCTCTATCAGTATGGCGACGCTGGTATTTATATTGCTGGTGCTTCTTAATCGAGGTGCCTGGGTCTTGCGCTTCAAGACGATCGCCAAGGACGATGTCGTGCTAGCGGTTGTCCTCGGCAGCGGATTTATTGCTTACGTATTCGCATTGCTGATGACTACTGTAGCCAATGCACTTTTTATCTTTAGTGCTGCTCCATTTCTAGCGGCTATGCTGGGGTGGTTTTTGCTGGGAGAGCGGGTGCCGCTTCGAACGTGTGTAGCGATTAGCGGTGCAATGCTAGGACTGATCATTATGGTGGGAGCAGGGATGGCTCAAGGGAGATATCTCGGGAACCTTGTTGCATTGTGGTTGCCGGTGTCTTATGCGATCTCAGTGGTACTTGTAAGGCGCTCGAGGCAGCCTGATATGCTGGTTGCGCTTTTCCTTGCGGCCTGTTTTGCCGCGTTCTTATCAATCCCTTTTGTTGGGCAATTTTCAGTAACCTGGTGGGACTTTGGCGTTTCAGTTTATCTTGGAGTGTTTCAGGTGGGTTTAGGATTCACTTTGCTGATCCTTGGAGCGCGCCACGTGCCTGCGGCTCAAGTAGGATTGCTGGCACTGCTCGAACCGGTACTCGGCCCAATTTGGGCCTGGCTTACGGTGACCGAGATTCCAACGGCTGCTACGCTTTGGGGAGGTCTTGTCATCCTTAGCGCTGTTGCTGTCGATGCAGGAATATCAGCGTACAAGGGCGCGCCTGCTAGACGTGCGGCGGAATAACCGTTAAGCGGCTGCCGATCAATAAAGGCGGTGGACCAACTTAGTTGTCTGGTTAAGGTTCAAGCTAGACGGGTCGAGCTGGATTCGCCATGACAACATCGAATGACTCTAGGACGACTTTCAGTTGGCTCGACCACTCTTGACCCCAGTCGGTCAATTGAAGTTTAAAGTAATCTTCATGGGTGTTTTTCCAGAACTCTAGAGATCCATCTCCCTCGCCTTCCCGCGCAGCGAATTCTGCTGATACATCTTCAAATTTACATTCTTCGACATTTACTAATTCAACGACAACTGCGGGCGAGAGATCTTCCCAAAGAATCATCCAGTAGTCGCCTTTTTTTCTACGGATTACATTATTGAGTTCAAAATCAATAGCGAGGTGAGCGGTAGCGCGTTTGATACCCTTGATCGCCAATTCTGTAATGTGATCACTGTAGTCTTGATATTTAGGATCGCCAAAGGTCAGGCAGTGATAATCTGAAGCAGTAATGGAATGCTCTTCGCAAACGAGTTTCCAAAACGCATCTGACTCAGGGGTTTTTTCTCCAATCATGGGGCGCTCCTCCAAACGTTAAATGACTTTAGAATGATTTTTAATTTGACAAAAGTTATATCTCAAGCGAGCAGTATAGTCTTGCCCAAGCCGGATTAACATCGAAGTCAGACTATCGCTTTGAAGTTTCCTCAGAAGAAAATAGCTTTGGTGCTTGCGCTCAAGAAAAGGAAAAAATGATGGAAATCTATGAAATGAGTCTGAGAGAGTTGGATAGCGGTCTACGGGCTGGAGCATTCTCTCTTAAAGAAATGTTCGAGAGTCTTGTAAATCGGATTGAAGCACGGGAAAAAATAACACAGGCCTTCATAGAGCTAGATATAGATCGGGTTCGGCACCAGATCGATCAGATAAATTCTCGAGACCGTGCTACGAGAATCTCTGGTATCCCTTTTGGGGTTAAGGATATTTTCAATACCAAAGACTGGGTTACATCCTACGGGAGCAGCATATTTGAGGGATATCAACCGTGGTGTGATGCCGCAGTCGTATCTCAGTTGAGGTCGGCCGGTGGGGTGGTGATGGGAAAAACAGTGACAACAGAGTTTGCGTACTTTTTTCCGGGCAAAACCAGAAATCCACATCATCCCGATCACACCCCCGGGGGCTCCTCACAGGGCTCGGCCGCCGCAGTTGGGGATTTTATGGTGCCATTCGCGATAGGCTCGCAAACAGCGGCATCGGTGATTCGACCCGCTGCGTTTTGCGGTGTCGTTGGCTACAAGGCATCGGTTGGACAGTTTCCGCTTAACGGGGCCTTAACCTTGTCTTACTCCATGGATTCGCTCGGCTTCTTTGTGCGAAGTGTCGAGGATCTCCAGTTACTACGAAATGTACTACTAGGCGTGTCGCGAGAAGCAGCCGGTTTAAAGCCAAGGAAAATAGGATTGGTGAGAACACCGTTTTGGAGTGAGCTCGACAGCGAGAGTCAGTTAACCATTGAAGCCGTCGGACGTGACCTGGCTATATCTGGGATTGAGTTAACAGAGGTGGATGTTGACGGACAAGCTGGGGTAAACCTTGTCGATGCCCACCAAACACTTATGGCATTCGAGGTTGCGAGGTCTCGTGCGGCAGAATATGAGCACCATCGGGAAAAGCTCAGCGATCAGTTTACCCAGCTCGTGGAATCCGGCCGCCAAATTAGTTATCAAGCGTATGAAGAGGCATTGAAGCAGCGAGATTCCGCTAATAAAAGGCTTCACACCGAGTTTGCCGATTGTGATCTGTTCCTTACTGCAAGTGCGCCAGGAGAAGCGCCAAAGGGGCTGGGCAGCACCGGAGACCCAAAGTTTTCTCGTGCGTGGAATCTGATCGGCGGCCCGTCAGTTACCTTGCCGGCCGGAAAAGGGCGGGCTGCGCTCCCTCTAGGGGTGCAGTTAGTCGGTCGTCTCAATAAAGATGATGACCTTATTGCGCATGCTGGCTGGATTCGACGGGAACTGCAACTGGGATCATCAAACTGACGTCGAATCTTCAGGATCCAATTCAGGATCGAGACCCTGATCCCGTCAGTCCGAAAGAAGTTTAGAGAGTTCAACAGGCCAGGTTAAAGTGACTTTATCGCCGACGTTTGACTTAACACTCTGAGATTTGGCTTCCAAGATGACGGGTTTTTGTAAGCCTACGTCGACGAAAAGACGAGTGAGATTGCCAGCGAATGTGCGTCCTGAGATTACACCCGCTAGATGATTCATATCGCTAGATGATTCGATGGAATTTTTCAGGCCGATATCCTCTGGCCGGACGCCGATAGATAGCGACTCGCCACGGCCAGCAAGATTGACGGGCACACGTACCGTCTGATCGAGCCCGTCCAGCTTGATATTTCCTGTCTCAGGCTCGTAACTATTGGCGTCAAAGAGGTTAATCTGTCCAACAAAGTCTGCGACGAATCGGGTTCTTGGTTCGTTATAGATGTCTTCTGCGCCACCCATTTGCTCTATTCGCCCCGAGTTCATCACAACGATGCGATCAGACATATTCATAGCCTCAGTCTGGTCATGCGTGACGTAGACGGTAGTAATCGCTAGCTCTTGTTGAATACGCCGTAGTTCGATTTGCATCGTTTCACGTAATTTCAGATCGAGTGCGCCTAGAGGTTCATCCATGAGGAGAACCTTAGGGGGATATGCGACAGCACGAGCAACCGCGATTCGTTGCTGCTGACCTCCACTCACCTCAGCAGGATAGCGATCATGAACCTCAGGTAGTCGAATGAGGTCCAGTAACTCTTCAACACGATCATTAATATCCTGTTTTGGATAGCGTCGCTCCTTGAGTCCGAATCCAATGTTTTCAGCAATTGTCATGTGAGGAAACAAAGCGTAATCCTGAAACACCATGCCGATTTCTCGGTGCTGGGGTGCGACCTGCGTCACGTCTTCATCCCCAAGAAGAATCTTTCCTTCCGTAGGCTCGATAAAGCCCGCAATAAGCCGCAGAGTGGTTGTCTTGCCGCAGCCGGAAGGCCCAAGCAACGTGAGAAATTCACCTTCCTGAATTTCAAGATCTAATTCATGCAGGGCGACAAAATCACCAAAGGATTTTCTAACACCTTTTAGGAGAACGCGTGACATAGGAAATACTCGCTACTGGAGTGGCTCAAAAGCGGGCCGCCCGAGAACGGCCCACTTTTGAGCAATGGAAGCTAAGACAGCGTCAGATACTCGCTACTGAGAAACAGACCGGTTCCACTGGTCAATCCAGTCCGAGGTGTCAGCTTTTTGATAATCGATTTTCAACTGATTACCGATCTTGGCCGGGTCAAGTTCCAGCATCTCTGCAAAAATTGGATCACTAGCCAGCTGCGAAATTGACTTTCGGTTCGTGGGTACGACGCCACTTTTTACAGCATAAAGCATCTGAAATTCAGGCTCTTGATACTCATTGATGAACCATGAAGCCGCCTCAGGGACTTTACTGTGCTTAGGAATCACGAGCCAACCATACTTGCCTACGCCGACATGGCTAGTTCCTGTGATGACAGGTTGGACGGTATCAACCGGTGAGCCAGCTTTGCGGGCTCTAAGGCACCAACCAGCGTGGACCACTGCCGCATAGACATCGCCTGACTCAAACTGGGTCACCACTTCTCCACCGCGAGACCAGAACTTCAAGGAGTTGAGACTTTTAATTACCTCAAGACCAGGCCCAACATTCTGCTCGTCTCCACCCGCTGCGTATGCAATTGCGCCAAAATTTGCGAATCCACCACCTGAAGTGATGTCTGGGATCACAACCCGACCGGCGAGTTTTTCATTCGCTAGGTCCTTGTAAGTTTTTGGAGCCGGCAGCCCCAGCTCGGCATATTTTTCACGGTTGTAGCAGATAACCTCTTGCGTGCTCCAGGATGCAACTCGCCAATCATTGTACTGCCAGTCATCAAGGTATTCCTTGTTGGTGAGCTGGCTGAGATCAATTTTCTGTATCAGCTCATTGGTTTCAAAGAATTCCTTTTCCTGCGCGTCAAGCGTCTCCATTACGTCGAAAGGCGCTTTCCCACGAGCAGCAATCAGTTTGGCGAGATTGGCCTGAGGACTCCCGGTGACAAATTCAATCTTGCCGCCGAGGGCCTCAAATTTAGGCACGATTGCCTGCACCATGTTTTCTTTCCAAGAGCCACCCCAGGTGGCGACCCTTAATGTGACGCCGTCGAATTGACCAGCAACACCGCTAGATGCGGTGAGTATCCCGACACTCAGAGCTGCGCTCTTTAGTATCAGGCTTGTGCGTTTAAGTTTCATGATTATTCCTCTCCTATTTTTACGGGAAAATTAGACCACTCTTAGTTTGCAACATTCATCTACTACCAGACCTCAACAAATTATCTAGACCAACAAGTTTCTGCATGCCGAGCAAAACCAGCAAACAGAAAAATATGACTAGAGATGACGATGCCAATATGCTGGGATCAAAGTCATTCTCCATTCCATAAAACAGTTCGACCGGATAGGTGACGAATCCGGGCGCAGTAAGAAATATTGAGATGGGCACGTCCGCGAAAGACACCATGAAAGAGTAGAGTGCTCCCGCATAAACGCCCGGCATGATCACCGGGAGCGTCACTCGACGAAAAGTTCGCCATCGATTTGCGCCAAGGCTAAACGCCGCCTCTTCGAGTCGAACGTCAAACCGCTGCAGGATAGCAGTGACCGTTCCGACGACATACGGTGTGGCCACGAACAGATGTCCAATGTAAAGCCCAATAAACGTTCCCTGAAAATAAAGTCCCGTTGCATCGCCAAAAAGATAATAAAGCTGCAAGAAGGCGATACCAGTAACGATCGCGGGTATTTGCAGGGGCGCACGAAAAACAGAGGAAATTACACTGCGTCCCGGCAGTTTCCCTCGGACAATACCTAACGCTGCAGGAATTCCGATGATGCACGCTCCCAATGCTGCCAGAGTAGCCAGTCCAAAACTGAGCGCGAGCGCCTTGAACTGTGCGGTGGGAATTTTTGTGTACCACTGAAGTGAAGGGTCGTCAGGGGGGAACTTGATCGCTGTGTAGTATTCGCCTCCGTGAAAAGAAGCCCCGATCACCACAATCATCGGCGACAACAGAAATATGTATGACAGGGCGCAGTAAATGTAATGCCCGAGTTTCCCCCATGGATAGCCACGCTTTGGTGGAGGACCCTTGCGCCGTCTTTGGGCAATACGGGATAACGAGTCCGAACTAGCGTCTCGAGAGAGTTGCGCGCTGGAACTCATTAAGCAATTACCAGTCTCGCCGACCGCAGTCGTCGAATCAGATAGATCGATAGGAGATTGATCAGCAACACAGTCACAAGCAACACAGCGGCTAAGGTGCCGGCCATAGAGTATTTGATCTCCATCATCACTGTTCGCTGAATGAGGACGGGAAGAGTAAAGACTCTTCCGCCGCCCAATAGTGCGGCGGATGTAAATGCCCCCATGCACATGTTGAAGATCATGAGGACGCCAACCGTGACACCGGGCAGGCTCAATGGAAACAGCACACGGAGATGCATGCGCCATCGACTGGCCCCGTGAATTTGGGCCGCGTCTTCAAGGGATCTCGGAATCGTCTGAATAACGCTATAGAGAAGTAGCACTCCGAAGCCCAACGTAAAGTGCATCAAACCAACAACCACACCAGTTTGATTTCCTATAATTGTGTAGGGGGTGTCGACGATTCCCAGCCCCATCAGCGCCTGGTTAACTAAGCCATCTGCGGAAAATATGATGATCAGACCAAACACCTTGATTACGATCGTGACAAATGTGGCAACAACAATTCCTGCAAGCAGAATCATCGACCATTTAGATTGCATCCGCGCTATCAGGTACGCCACCGGAAAACCGAGCGTCAGCGTAAAAAGAGCGGCCAGTCCTGATGTCTTTACCGTTATCCAGAGCGTGTGCAGGTAGAAGGAGTCTGTGAAGAACCGAAGGTAATTGACCATGCTTGCGGTATCACTAATCCTCCCCAAGCCGAGATCCTTAAAGAAACTGCCTTTCAGAAATACATACTGACTGGCGACGATCAGCAATCCCACAATGAGAAAACTTGGCAGCAGTACGTATTCCCAGCGTGTTTTCATGATCGTCTGACTAGTGAATTAGTGTGTTAATTCAAGTGTCGCCACAATGCGCCGTAAAGCGCGTGTCATTCTTGAGAGTTCTTAGTTTTGACTCGATGAATGATGCCCGTTCATCTCCGCCCAGAGTGTCACCCTCAAATACGATTTCCATGACAGCGTCGGTGACATCCTTTAGTAGTTGCTCATCATCAGAAGGGTGAATCGGTATCGGCAACACGGTATCTTGAGTATGGGTAAGAAATTCCTCGCCCGCCCTTTCTGACTCGGGGAGACGCTCGCCGGCTTGAATGGCTCGAATCGCTCGTCTTAACTTGCGTCGCAGATAGGCCACGCCTTTATCGGTAGAGCCCAGGTTTTCCGCGGCGTGAGCATTGATCGAGCCCTGGGATACCTGCGCCTCGTAGTCGTTGGGATGCCTTTGCCGATATTCGTACGGTTCTTGTCCTGTTTGACCTGGGAAATCCACTGAATTTTTCCCAACCATAGATCAATCACCTTGACCCTCAGGATCGACACCGGGCCCAAAGCTTCGCCACGCAATAATCATGCAGTTTTCGTTGTCGTGTGGAATCGTCCACTTCGTGATGCTGGCTCGCTTGAAGTACTTTTCTTCACGACCTGTCTCCCACCATGCTCCCACTTGGCTAAATGAAGGCGAGATGGTTTCCTGTGACCGCACCCAGATTTTGTCCTCAATACGATAGGTGAGCGTTGCATAAATCTTGTGGGGTTTTTCGTAAAACTGGGTTACAGGAGCAATACCCCAGGTATCACCGAAATGAATATCAGTCACTCGCGCATGTAGAAATACGGTGTGCCAGGGATCCATTGTGTTTTCGCAAATTTGAAGCCAGTTGCAGGGATAATGAATCGAGTAAGGCACCATTTCGACGTCAGGCAACATCGTTGTGTCCCATTTAGGGAAATCAGGTTGCTCGTCAGGAGGCCCCATATAGGCAAAAATTAGACCAAGATATTCAACGACAGGATAAGCCCCGTGACATATCTTCTCGCTTAGTTTCGAATCTTGAGCTGGTGTTTCGAGAATGGTGCCATCAACGTCATAGAGCCAGCCGTGGTAGCAACATCTGAGACCTTGTTCCTCGATCACACCAAACTCAAGAGAAGCGTTGCGGTGACTGCAGTGGAGATGCAATAGCCCCAGTGTTCCCTGTTTGTTACGAAACACAACAAGGTCTTCGCCGAGAATGCGAATACGAAGAGGCACATCGCTGAGTTCACTGCCGAGTGCAACGGGGATCCAGAACCGACGAAAATACTCGCCGCAGGGCGTCCCCGGGCCTACGTGCGTAAGTTCGTTATCTTCAATAGGCCGCTTTGCTTTGTGGTATCCACCGAAGGCGACTTGAATATTATTTTTATAACTTCTCGTTTCCTTGAGGTAGGCGCTTTGTGGTAAATCGTTTGACAATGAGAGGGTCCTCGTGAGAAATCCTGTTTTAAGTTCGATTTAAATTAAACAATGATTCTTATGTTCGTAGGGGGGATTAGTTGCCAAGCGTTAATTAACTACCTGTCAGATTGGGAAGTCGATTGGTGGAAACCCGATTTGATATAGGACATCTACCCATTACAAAAAATGTGGTAATAAATAAACTCCCCCAGTAGCCAGAGGTGCCGATTGAAATGCCAATTAGAAGCGATTCATCAGCCTTTCGTATTGCCTGTGCGGTGTCTATGGGTATGAGCGCTATTCGACAGGAATTGGCCACGATCTCTCAAGTTGAGATTGTTGATCTCTCTCCGCGTTCCGAAGGCATTGGGATTGATCATGAATGCCGAGGCTTAGTGATTTATGCGAGCCAATTCTCTTCGTCAATAGTAGATTGGATTCACAAAAATCCTCTGGAGTGGATTCATTTGGTTACTGCGGGCTCCGATCCACTAGATGCCATAAATATTTCCGATAGTCTTCATCTTTCGTCAAGCGGTCATTTATGGGCGGGCACAGTTGCAGAGCATGCGCTAGCAATGCTCCTTACATTAAGTCGGGGGATGAATGTCAGCATTCAGACAATTCAAACTGATCAATGGTCTCGCGAAGAGATCATTTCTCGACTTCACAGGATTAAAGATCTCAACTTTTTAGTTGTAGGGTATGGCCGAATTGGCTCTAAGATTGGGGCAAGCGTGAAGAATCTTGGCGCTCAGGTAACAGGGGTCGCCTTAACAGAACGAAGTGTTGACGGCATCAGCGTCTATAAAATGGCGGATCTTGACACTCTCATACCTCACGCCGACGTGATTTTTCTTTCAGTTCCTCTTAACCCTCAAACTCATCACCTGATTTCAAAAGTTCAGTTTGATTTGATGAGAAAAAGTGTGTTCCTGATTAATGTTTCGCGAGGGGGTGTTTTGGATGAAGAAGCCCTTTATCAAACTTTAGTCAACGGGAAACTCAGGGGTGCTGGACTCGACGTATTTGAGAATGAGCCGTTGCCGCTCAAGCACCCGCTACGATCACTGGATAATGTTCTGCTGACCCCTCATGTGGCGGGATTTGGAGAAAAAGATATTCAGCAAGCGGTTGCCCAAAACGTGAGAGATAATCTTCTGGACATTCTGGCTGGTCGCCCACCGAGAGACCAGATAAGCATAGGTCCAAAAACACAATGAAAGATTCCAATCATGAATGATCAGTTCACGCTGGTGACAGGAGCCAGTAAGGGTATCGGGCGGGCCTGCGCTGAGCGATTAGCTGGCGCCGGATTCAACGTTATCGGTCTTGCCAGAAAACAGCCTAGTGAGGAGTTTCCGGGGGAGTTTTATGAAGTAGATGTTGCTGACAGGGAAGCTTTGACAGCCTTTCTTAAGTGGCTCACTAAAGAAAAGCCGGTGGTGAATCTGATCAACAACGTTGGTCTAGCGGGTCCAGAATTGCTCCAAGATGTTACTTCCGAGACTTTGGATCGAGTGATAGAAACTAATCTGGTCTCCGCGATTCTCTGCGCAAAATATTGCAGTGGGGCAATGAAAAAATCTAGGCAAGGCAGAATTATCAACATCTCAACTGAACTTATTCTTGGGGCTCCGACCCGAACCGCTTATGGCGGTGCAAAAGCAGCTTTGGCAAGTGTTTCGAGAACTTGGGCGCTGGAACTTGCGCAATTTGGCATTACCGTCAATACGATCGCGCCTGGCCCAGTGGATACAGAGTTTTTTCTTCAGAATAATCCTGTGGGTAGTGATATTCGACAGCAGAAGTTGGATCGGATTCCACTTGGTCGATTTGCAACCCCCGCAGACATCGCCAATCTCGCTAATTTTTTAATGTCGCCCGAGGCGGCCTACATCACGGGCCAGATCTTCCATATTGATGGCGGCTCAAGTATTGCGAGTGCACCCCTGTTTTAGTCATTAGCGCTTTCTACGGATTGATGTCTCGTATTTACGAGGTAGAGACCCGAGAAGATCGCCAGTGTCGCGACAATGAATGCCAGCGTCAGCTGTTCGCTAAAAAGCAGCATTCCCCAGATTACGCCAGTAATCGCGATGATGTAACTACTGAAGCTGTAAAAAACAGGCCCTGCGAGATCAATTATCTTAAAAAGCAAAGCGTAAGCAGTTGCGCCGATGATTCCATGGAGAATGATGAGACCATCGGTAAGGTCTGGGGTAACCCAGAGAAGATGAACCTGCTGCGTGGCAAGGCTTATGGGCAAGAGGACGGCAAAGGATACCAGTTGCGTCGCGCCTGCCATCAACAATGGATGCTCTGGTGAAGATATGCGACAACTTACATAAACGCTCATACTGGCATAAAGAACTGGACAAAGTAGAGCAACCAAGTAAAAACTGTTAATTGAAGTAATGGACTCTTGACCGCTAAGGGCGATCAGGATTCCTCCGAAAAAACCAAAAGCAAGTCCAATAAGGCGCCGCGGCTCAATTGTGTCTCTGCTGAGGCCGAGGAGCAAAGCGTACGTGAAGATCGGACCCAGAGTTAAGATCACCGCCATTGCGCCTGCGTTAATGTTTTCTATGGCAATAAAAAAAAGTACGTTTGGCACGGATGCGCCGACCGTGCCACAAAACAAATAATGAATGCCAGCTTGTCTGAATGATGGGAAACGTCGGGTTTTCAAGAAGCCAGCAGCAAGTAAGATAAGTGCAGCGATTAATGCCTGCCACATCGCATAGCTGATTGCTGGAACATCGTTGATCGCTACAAATTTAGCGAGGCTGGTGGCGCCGCCTCGAATTGTTCCCAGTAATAAGAGAAGGTAAAGCGCTAGCGAAAAGATGGAGGCAACTTTCACTCGGAATTATCAGTCGAGAACACTAAAAGCAGCACTAGCGTCTACTCGACTTTCAACGCAGCTATTCGAACAAGCTGTGCGAAAGAGGAGGCATCGAGTTTGCGCATAATGCTAGATCTGTGACGTTCGATAGTTTTGGAGGAGAGCGAAAAATGCTCCGCCACCTGCTTGTTGGATTTGCCGGAGACTAAAAGATTAAGCACTTCTTCTTCACGAGGAGTCAGCAGCTCCAGGGCGGTATGAATGGATTGGCGTTTTTCTCTCTCCTTTCGTTCCGATAGGTCGAAACTAATAGCTTGATTAATTGCTTCAATTAAGATGTTGTCGTTACAGGGTTTTTCCAAAAAATCAAAAACCCCTTGTTTAAGCGCTCGAACCGCAACAGGCACATCTCCATGCCCAGTGATAATGATGATTGGCTCCAGGATAGACCGCTGCCTCATTACATCGAGAGCCTCTAGTCCACTTAGTCCGGGCATTCGCAGGTCTAGAATTATGCAGCCAGGACCTCTGTCGGAGTAGGCCTGTAAAAAAGCATCAGCAGATGCATACTCGATACCGACAAGGTCGACCGATTCGACTAAAAACCTCGTTGATGCCCGAACCGAGTCATCGTCATCAATGATGTGAACACAGAACGGTGAGTCAGTCATGCTGGTAGCGTAACAAGGTGAATCGAAAGCAGCACCCCGGCTCATCGGTGTCCACCAGGTGCAGGCGACCCCCGTGACCCTCAATGATTGTTTGGCTGATAGACAAACCCATACCGAGGCCAGTCAGCTTGTTAGTGACGTACGGTTTGAATATATCATCGGCTATGGAGTCATCTATACCGGGTCCATTGTCTTTTACTAACACCTCGTAGAAACGGTCGTTGACTGGTTTGACAAGAACTTCAATCAGAGGTGGTTTAGTACCCGACAGAGCAAAAGAATCGATTGAATTTTTCAATAGATTGAACATGACTTGTTCAATTTCGATTCGGCTTACGAGAACGTCCGCGCCTCCATCAGGAAACCGCATTTCTGCTCGAACGTTATGCTGCTTAATGAGGCTATGGAGGAGTTGAAATACGTCTTGAACAATATCTTGAAATGATTCCTTCTGGGAGGGAGGTTGCCTACGAGAAACGAAATCACGCACGTGACTGATTATGTCCTTGGATCTTGTACCCGCATCTCGAATTTGAGCAAGAGCAGTACCGAGGTCTGCAGGAAGGTGCTGTTCTGTATCGAGGCGTCTAAGAAGTCCATTTGCGTAGTTAACGATTACAGCCAACGGCTGGCTCAGTTCATGAGCAAGCGCTGATGCCATTTCGCCCATCGAAGCGCGACGCAAAACGTGTGCGAGTTCCGCTTCATTTTTCTGACGTTGTGCTTCCGACTGCTTGCTATCAGTGATGTCAGTTCGAATGCTTACCACACCACCATCCGCTGTCTCGCGATCCGTAGATCGTATCCATCGACCTCCAGATAGTTCTATATCGTGAACCTCGTCGACGTTAGGAAATGAGCTTAGCCTCTCTTCGATCCATCGTTCGGGACCGCTCTCATCAGAGATAACTTCACCCGCATTGACGCTCGTGGCGATAATTTCCTTAAACGTTTTCCCTTGCTCAATCACTTGACCGGACTGAGGGAACATCTCTACCACCTGCTGATTGAATTCCACCAAGCGATGTTCGGCGTCAAACAGCATGAACCCGTCTGACATCGAATCAAGAGCATGATGTAGACGTTTTCGTTGTTGATCAAGCGCATTTTGAGCCTCGCGTGCCTCAGTAATGTCCTGAGCAGCAACAATAATTCGAGTCACTCGTTCGAGAGCGCGATCAAATTGGGGCCGACCATAGATCCGTAGCCACCGAACCTTTCCCTTTGCATCAATAACGCGAAACTCGTCTATCGAACTCTTGTTCGACATGAGAGTCTCGATTCGGCTGTCTAGAATGTGCAGATCATCTTCGTGTGTGATTGGTCGCCAGAACCGAAAATCAGAGGCGTCAATACCGGGACCAAATTCCTGACTAAGACGGCCTGTATGCCAAACAAGCCGCATCGCACCGTTTCCATCAACGTCATAAACGTAGATGAGATCGGACATCAATTCGGAAACAATACGGTAGCGCTCTTCGCTTTCTTCTCGTGCCCGATTTTCTTTTGACAGTTCTTGGTTACGATGCCCTAACTCGGCAGTCGCATCTAAGATGCGTCTATCGAGTTCCGCGTTGATGGCACGTAACGCATCCTGCGCCCGATTTCGTTCAGAGACGTCTTGAACCAGAAAAAAGTAACCCAGAACCTGCCCGTTAGAACTGTCCGGAATGTAATTTAGATTTACTTGGCGAGTCTCACCATCAGGGTACTGGATCTCTCGCTCTTCGTTTACTTCTTTCCCGGCGAGCACCTGCCCAAGCAACCCTTCGACCGTTTGGTAGTGTTCTGCCGAAAATAACGTCTTCAGCTGCATACCCACAAGCTCATCTAATGGGCGCTGATACCACGTCTCTATGAGCTTGTTCGCATACACGATTCTAAGATCTAGATCCACATAGCCCACTAACGCAGGAAGAGAGTCCAGGATCTGGACAACCCTTGGGTATCCAACATTTTCATTACCGATTGGATGCATAGTTCAGCTGCTGTGGTCTATGTTAAAAACATTAAATCGCATTTGATCCACTGGAAAGCTTGTAGTATAGAGTTGGATGGAAACTCAAACCCTCCCCACAGCACCAAGGCTCCACTATCGCTGATAACGACCCGACGATGAATAAATTTTCGCTTTATTGTTGGGAGGGGTATGAGGTGAGGGAGATACTTGGGAAGTTTGCTGAGTCCCGTGGATTACATGTCGAATCCGAGAACTTGACCTCGGACTCAGAGGCGTCATCAAGGGTGATTTTGGGGAAAGCCAAAAACCCGTCGATACTGAATATCAACAACCCATTTCCGCGCAAAAGACTCTTCCCGGCAAAACGAATTCACGCCCTTGATCGCGGCCATCTGCCTGAGTGGACTGCGACGATACTTCCATGGACAAAATCGCTCTGTGAGTGGGGCTACAGTGACACGGGTGAACTGATTGGTATTCCTCAGCGCTTTGGCCCGTTTAACTTCGTTATTAATACCACGCTGATCTCCCAGACCGTTGCGGAGAATGAGGGATTTTGCCTTTTAGCGACTCCCAAGTCGGCACCCAAATACGGTCTTTTGGTATTTCCGGAATTTAACGTATTCCATATTGCGCTATCGCTGGGATTAAACCCATTTTCTCCTCTTTCCAAGCAGGATAAACAGCGTTTCGAGTTCCAAGCGCAACAGTGGTTTGATCATGCAGCATATATTTCTGACGACTGCAGAAAACTCAATACACGACTGACTGAGAGATCAATAAGCATGATTATGTCAGCGGGCATGTTTTCTTCCGGATATCTACGCCGCGAGGGTTTCCACGAGATTTATTGCATAACTCCAAAAAAAGGACCGATGGGCGGAAACGGCGGTATCTGTTTTGTTGAGTTAAATACGATCCCGGTGGATACCCCATCTTATGCCGATAGCATTGAATTTCTTGAAATGATCCTCAGTCCTACGATCACCAAGAGTGTGATCAGCAATCAAGTTAACTGCAACCCTATTGTTCAGATGGGAGATCGTCGAATCTTTGATGAGCTAGATTCTGACTTACTCGAAGCGCTGCAGTGGGGCACACTCGAAGAGGATCTGGCGCGATGTGTGGAATACGACTTACCCCCTGACTTTGATGAATTGTTGGGCATAGTGAACACAACTATTGAACACTCAAAAGATGGACGTTGGCTTTAAGGCCTGGACGCGGCGTCACCAGTGCCGCCGCGAAATGGTAAACCTCGATTCCCAAGTAGAAGTTTGGGGAATAGAGCGACACCGGCCTTGGGTTCCCGAAGGTAACTGTCTGGGCTGACCAATAAATGCTCCAAGACCCATCATCAATTCAACAATTTGGCACGCAGATTCGGGAGGGAAAGCTGCAGATTACCGATGCCGTTGAACATTACCTAAACAAAGTAAATGAACGAAATACTGAGCTGAATATCGTAGTGAAGGGCTTTGATGATGAAGCTCGAAACAGAGCGGAAGCGCTTGATGAAGAGTTGCGTCAAGGAAAAGACCGGGGACCAATGCATGGCGTCCCAGTCGCCGTAAAAGATATTTTTGCCATGACCGGTTGTTTGCCAGCAGCAGGGAGTGGTGCCGAGATAAAGTGTGGCAACAAAGACGCTGCGGTTATCAGAAAATTAAAGGCATCTGGGGCAATTATCCTGGGAACGCTCAATCTGGATGAGTTTGCGGCGGGTGGCACAGGTGTAAATCTCTGGTTTGGACGGTGTAAAAATCCCTTGGATCCTCGGCGAATCACCGGAGGCTCTTCAAGCGGTAGCGCTGCAGCAGTCAGTGCAGGTTTCTGTCTGGCAAGTATCGGATCAGATGCGGGCGGATCAATCCGGATTCCTGCGGCATTTTGTGGTGTTTATGGACTGAAGCCTACCTACGGCCGTGTTGGTCGCTCTGGTGCTGTGCCCCGTACGTGGAGCATGGACTGTATCGGACCTTTGGCGTCGAGTGTAGACGACTTGGGGATTGTGCTTGCTGCTATCTCTGGCTTTGATGATGATGATCCAACCTCTCGAAGAGATAGTGATTTCATCTGGACCCGGCAAAGCTTTGACAATCTGCCGCGGATAGGAGTTCTCTCTGATAAGAGTGGCGGTCATATGCCTCTTGCTAGCTACGAACGCGCTGTTCGCTCAATTGAGCAGTCCGGTTTTCCTCTGATACCTAAGTCGCTTGACAAGCTTGATCTCTACACTGAATATCATCAGAGAGTGGTAAAAAGCGAGGCCGCAACGTATCACCGAGCGGTTCTGCGGGGCAAAGATTCCACGGTGGCGCCAGAAACAGTAGCAGCCCTTCGAGCGGGTATGCAGATCTCGGCGATGGAATACCTAGAAGCGCAAACGCACCGTGAGTTGCTCCTGCAGGAGTTTTTAGACCTCGCGATGAATGATGTAGAGGTTCTCGTCCTTCCTGTCTCGTACGAAGAGGCTCCGATTTATCACGAAAAAACATCCAGGGATGCGGAAATGATCAATCAGGAATTCGCGAAGGCCTCTATCTTTACTCGATTCGTTAACTTCCTGGGTCTCCCGGCTGTCAGTTTGCCCACGGGTCTTGGTCCTTCGGGGTTACCAACGGCAGTTCAGTTGATAGCGAAACCGTTCGAGGAGGCAACGATGCTCAGCATTGCTTCAGAAATGGAATCCGTTTTTTCACGCTAACCAGACGAAAGTTTCATCTCTTATATTTGGAAGAGAAAAGAACTAAGAGACTTTCTAAGAGAATACTTTGTGTCGGCGTATGCTTGCTGCGGGGTAAAACTTTGTAACGATAGTAGGAGACCTTGGTTATACATCTTTTAGCCAAGCCCTCATCATATGATAGGCGATCGAAATCGATTGTGGAAATATCTTGTCACCGTCAGGATTACGAAATACCTCTTCCAACTGTTCTCGCGTAAACCAGTCAGCGAAAACAAGCTCATCTTTATTGACGGTGAGCTGGTCCTTCTCGGCAGTTGCAAAACAGCCCAGCATCAGACTTGATGGAAAAGGCCAAGGCTGGTTACCCCAAAATCGAATATCTGTGCAGACGAGTCCCACTTCTTCTCTGATCTCCCGGTTGATCGTATCCTCAATAGACTCGCCCGGCTCCATAAATCCTGCAAGAGGAGAGATGATTTTGTCGGGATAGTCATGACTGCGTCCGAGGAGACATTTCTGGTTGTTACGCGAAGTGACCATGATAATCACTACAGGATCGATACGTGGGAAGGTGAAAGCGCCGCATGCGGGGTTTGTGCAGTTCAGTCGGTAGCCGCCCAAACGAACCGCATTACTCGATCCACATCTTGAGCAGAATCGATGGTGAGCTATCCATTTCAAGATGGAGTGAGCCTGTGCAACGATTGCGGTTCGGTTATCTGCAAGTTGAGCGGCAATTGACCTGATGTTCTGAAAACCGTTCGGTATGAAATTGTTCCATTCTTCCAGACTGTCTCCAATCTCGATGGCGAATCGAGGTGAGCCATCGGGAGCAAGCCCTAGAAAGATAGGTCTATCGGAATCAGCGGCGATTGAGTGAATGACGCTCCATGGGACCCAAAAGAGATCGCCAGATTCGGTCGTCGCAGGATTGAACTTGGAGCAGACGAGAAAAAGGGCGTCTTCACGAATCTTAAGTTTATGAAGCTTGATCTCATCCTCTCGGAGGCCAGTGGGACAGGAGAGGGGAGTTCCGCTAAACGGAAGAGCCATAATGGGATCTGCCTTGGTGGTTTATAAGTCTATGATGGTGCGTGCGGGGTTTTCGCGACGGGTGGACGATTCCTCAGTTTTTGCGTATAGCAGACGATGGGCAATACCTAAGATACCGGCGTGCGTCAGTCGAGCGCCTGATAGGCGGCGGCCATCAGGTCGGTGCGCATGGGCGATAGTGAGCCGAGGTTTTGTGTCATGACGACGCCGACAAAGTCTTCCTGCCGATCGGCCCAATAGTAGGTTGCTGCGGCGCCACCCCAGCCGCCCTCTGTTTCGCCGGTCAGAGAGATAGCCTGTCCCGGGTCCATCATCACTCTGCCCAGCAGGTTAAAGCCATAACCGGGACTTGGAAAAGGGCCGAGCCAATAAGGCAATTGCTCATCGCGCAAGCGGTTATGCCACATGAAGTCGACCATTTTTCGGGAAAGCAGCGACGCGCCCATGGGAGTTTTGCCGTCAACGGTAAACTGTGCGAATCGGATGTAATCCTCTGCGGTTGAGAAGAGTCCATGCCCTCCCCGGGCAAACACCTCAGGCTTGTCACAGGGGTAGGCATCTGCCACATCGAAGGATTTGAGCGTGTCGTGTATATCAGGCGACTGCAGAATCTCATCGAGAGAGCGGCCGTACATGGGCATCAAACGGGAGCGTTCACTCTCGGGAACAAAAAACTGCGTATCCGTCATGCCCAGCGGATCAAAGACTTCGTGCTGCAGCAGCTTTCCCAGTGGTTGGCCAGAGACGACCTCAAGCACCCTGGCCAGGATGTCGTGACCAATGCTGTAGTGCCAGCGCTGACCTGGCTGGAAGGCAAGCGGGAACGCTGACGCACGATTGGCGAAAACTTCCAGCGAGCAACTGCCGTCATTGATCAGGCCGTCTGACTGATACAAGGCGCCCACAGGACAGTCCGGCATAAAGTTGTAACTGAAGCCGGCGCGATGGGTAAATAGGTGCTCGATCAGGATGGGCGCCGCACTTTCGGAACTGCCATCGGCGTTAAGTACTTTCATATCCCGAAATTCGGGAAGGATGCTGCCAAGCGGCGTAAAGAGGTGCAGACGAAACCGCTCCATCAGCAGTATCGCCGCCGCTGCGACGATGGGCTTGGTCATTGAGTAAATTCGGTAGATCGGCCGCTCAGGCAAAGGCGTAGGCGTGTCTTCAGATAGAGCAGAACCGGCATCCACAACTTCGCCCCGCTGCTTTATCAGCCATTCGATACTGGCGAAGTGTCCCGCCTCGATATACCCCTGCGCCACGCGGGCAATGTCTTTTGTTCGCGACAAACTCGGTATGCTGTCGGATCTCATGTCGTGGGCTTTGGCCAAAGGATGCTCTGGGTGCATCGGAACCAGGCAAGTGTTTTTTGATCTTTTTCAGAGATGATCTCGACATCCCACATTTGAGTTGATCTGCCAAGGTGCTTGGGCGTGGCCACTGCCTTAATGGTTCCGCCATCGGTCGTTGCGACAAAGTTTGTTTTTGCCTCAAGGGTGGCAAAACCCGTTGCCCCTTCGGGCAGGGATTTCAGGCAGCCAAATCCTGCGCAGGAGTCGGCCAGCGCAAAAAGGGTGCCTGCATGGATTCGACCCTCCCAGGAAAAATGATGCTTCTCAAGCGAAAGCAAACCCGTTGCAACACCTGACGGGTCAAAGGAAAAGCTCATCCCCAGATGATCGAAAAGATATCCTTTGCCGTGAGGCTTGAATTCTTGTGGGGAGGTCATGAGTTAGCGTAGCAGTGGTCGCGCGACAGTCGCAATAATCTCTCGATCTGAGCCAAGCATTCAGCGGTCGGATAGGTCTGACCCATCGAAAGAGTGGTCTGTCTCTTTTTTTGCAGCCTCATCTGTTTTCGGGCCTGCAGCCCCGCTGGATTCTTTCTTCGCTTGCCAACCTTCGAGGGTAGCGAACTTCCAGTACATCTTTCCCTTTTTTCGGGCGGTATTGCCTTCGGCTTTTGGGGTGTCGTCCATAATGGGTGAAAAGGCGGATGAAAGAGTCTGACCCGATTATGGTTCTTAATCCGTAGCAGACTCAAGACGTTTGAGAATATCCTCCAGGCCATCTATCAAAGACTGATTCGCGCCGACACGGTTACGCCTCGAAAGAAATTGCGCGTTCAGGCCGCCGGGGGTCTGGCAGTCTGCACTCATCGTGTGGAGCGTCTCCGGCGGCTGCCTGACGGTGAGATCCGCCAGCGCATGATAAAGCGCAGTGGTGTAGCTTGCGGCTGTCGGCAGATCCAACCCTTTTGCGTTCATCCACTGCGTCACTCCAGAGACCTGATCATAGAAGTCAGCCATTAGCGCGCTGGCCGCACCAAAAAGGTTGAATTGGTTCTCGTCTGAGACCGCAACACAGGTGCCGATCCTGTGAAAGAGCGCTTCGGTGGCATCGTCTGGCGGACAAAGAGCCACCGGCCCCAGGCCATGCTCAATCGGCGGCATCGGAATCACCCTGACCACATCAGTCGCCGGCGCTGCCGCAGCACGCAGTTCGTCAAGAGAGACCCCGGCCGCCAGGCTGACCACTTTTTGATCCTGACGGATACTTAACTCTGACAGGACTTCAGACACCTGGTCCGGCAATACGGAGACCACAATCCAGTCGCATTGTTCAGTAAGCTCCTGATTCTGATCGACGACGCGAACATTCGGGTAGGTCTCGCTCAGCCTCTGCGAGCGCTCCTCTGAGCGTTTCGATACCAGAATCGTCCCTTCATAATGTGCTGCGTCATAAAGGCCGCGAATAATGGCCTCGGTAATAACACCTGTTCCCAGAAAACCGATGATCATCGCAATATCTTCATTGAAAGAGGGTCAGAGTCGTATCGAGACGGATCGTGTGACAGATTCAATAGCCCAGCGCCGTATTTACCTGATTCTCGAGAGCCTCGCCCCGAATGAGTCTTCGCATGTTATTGAAGAAAACGTCAAGGGTTAAGGAGACATACGCGTTGCCATCGTCTGCAGAGACATGGGGCGTGATCACGAGATTGGGTTGAGCCCATAGAGCGGATTCAGACGGCAGGGGTTCAGGGTCAAAAACATCAAGTACCGCTCCTCCAATGGCACCGGAGTCAAGACCTTCGACCAGGGCTGCGTAGTCAACCACAGCTGCACGACCGATGTTGACGAGCCCTGCGCCCGGCTTGAGTAAGCGTAGTCGCCTCGCATCAAGCAGGTTTTCGGTTTCAGGGGTGAGGGGAGTGACCACGAAGACAAAGTCGCCCCGCGGCAGCACGCGATCAAGCTCTTCAACCGGAAGGGATTCATCCAGTTCCGGAAGCATGTTGCCATGTCGTGAGACTCCGATCACGTGGATCCCCAGACTTTGAGCATGCTTGGCGACAGCACGGCCGATGCTGCCTGTGCCGATAAGAACCAATGTCTTTCCTGCAATGGGGGTTGAATACAACGAGTCGTAGCATGCCCGAATCTGGTTCGTCATGATCTTGGGCATATGGTTATGCAGCATCAGGATGCTCATGATCCCGAATTCACCGCCCTTGGCCGCATGTACCCCTTTATTGTTCGTCAGTATGACCCCGTCGGGCAGCCAATCCATCGGCGTCAAGTGCTCAACGCCCGCTCCTATGATATGAATCCACTTTAGCCGCGGCGCCACTTCGGCGAGGTTCTCTGTGGGCAGATCCCACGTCACCAGCGCATCAGCGGTGGCCATATGGGAATTAAAATTTTCGGTATCCCAGTCGATTGATACCTCGATCTCAGCCAAGACGTCGGGGTGTGCCTTTGCCGCAGTATCAAATCGCTCCTGGGTGATGGTGAAAACTTCCTCACCTTCTGCCGTATTCGGAAAGGTGTCGTGTCGGTAATGATTGTTTTTGATGTGAACCTGATACATTGATCTCATCCTAACTGCTGAAGTTGGGAAATGATCCTGTGATCCCGCTCAGGTGCGGGACCTTCATCGCAATCAAAAAGGATGTTCATGACGCGATCTCCCGTTTCGCGCAGGAGTTGGTGATCATCGAATTCAGATGTTTCTGGTCGGTGCAGGACGGTATCGCTGCCATAGGTGGGAACAAACTCAGTGCCGAGGTCCGCGGGTTGGGGCGGCGCTTGTCCTTTCTCGAGGTTGCGTGCGAGCTGACGCAATTGGCGTCTATACAGGCTTACCCCCTTGTCACCCGGCAGCAGAAATTCCTTCTCCTGATCTGCGATGGATCCCATGCCTTCGACGGCCTCGACATCGCCCGGCCGTCTTTGACGTTCCTCATAGCTTCGATCAAGGACTTCGCCCTGCTCGATGCGCTGCATACCCTCGAGTGTATTGAATTCGTGAGGGTCCGCGCGGTCTCCGAAGTTGCCCCAGGCAAAAGCCATCGTGTGTCGGTCATCCAAAGGCACGACCCAGCGGGTAAAAGCACTGCGTCCGAAATGCCGCAGCTGGGTACCGTCGCACGCAAATGCCGCACCAGCCTGGGTGAAGTTTGGCAGGATGAGTTCGTTGACTCGTACCCAGATATTCTCGCCGACCCGTCGGGAGGCGGTACCCAGGAATCGAATCTTGTCCCGATGATAGAACTCGATCGCACCCAGCTTTCCGAATCCGTCTGAGAACTGGGACTCATGGAGAAATGCTGTGTGAACTGGATCGACGATGGCATCGAGCACCTGGATCCAGTTACAGTTAAACGGCACGGCATACGGGGTCATCACGAGATCAGGAATTTCGTAGGTGTCATACAACGGAAACGCCGGAATCTCTTCCGGCGGGCCGAGGTAGGCAAATAACAGTCCTCTGAACTCCCGAACCGGATAGGCACCCAGATGGATGTGCTCCATTGCGTGACGCACGTGTTCCGATCCTTGCGGTTCTCCAGGAATCTCAAGCACGGTACCGTCAATATCAAACACCCAGCCGTGATAACAACAGCGTATCCCATGCTGCTCGCATCGACCGAATTCGAGTGATGCCCGTCGATGTGGACATTTCTTGTGGACCAGTCCGTAGTTGCCGGAAAGATCCCTAAAGAGCACCAGTTCCTCTCCGAGGATGCGGATCAGTTTGGGCAGATCACCGACTTCATCAGCTATGTGAATGGGATGCCAGTACCGTCTCAGCAGTTCGCCGCTCGGGGTACCGGCGCCCACCTCGGTCAACTCCCGAAGGGATTCCCCTTCCCAGTTCTGGTGATAACCGCAATACGGGCCGGTCAGTTTGCGATCTTGAATAGAAGCCGTCATATCGTCGGATCAGCCAATCAGGTCAGTAATCGCTTTATCAAGAAAAGAATGAAACTGCGGATCGTTGTTGGAGGAGGCGACACAGTGCCCCCATGGAGACTCATACACCCGCAATTCGCCATCT
>WTHR01000160.1:34280-39532 GCA_011523045.1 Gammaproteobacteria bacterium
TACACCCGGCCAAAAGCCTTTAGTCCAGCCTCAGGGGGAGAGTCATAGAACCCGTCCATAAAGGCGGCGTCGGCTGTGAGAGCGGCCTTGACTCCCTTAAGGAAGACGCGGTTGTGGGGGGAGGTGCGGGCCGAAGCGCAAAATGCCAGGGCGTGCTCCACGTGTTCAGGATACTGGGCTGCCCATTGAAAAGTCTGGCACCCCCCCATGGACCATCCATAGACGAGCAGCAGTTTCTCAATGCCAAATACGTCTTCGAGCAATTTCTTCTGACACTTTACGTTGTCATAAAGGGTGACCAGCGGAAAGTTTCCCCGGTCGGCAGGTGTCGGCGCATTGCTCGGCGAGGAGGAAAGGCCGTTGCCAAACATGTTGATGGAGATGATGAAGTGTTTTTCTGGATCGACTGCACGGCCGGGGCCAAAAAAGGCTTCGTTTCGAACGTGGGTGCCGGTATAAAAGGTAGGGAGCAGGACGACATTGCTTCGATCCGCATTCGGTGAGCCATACGTTTTGTAGGCGAGTGTCGCCTCAGGCAGGATCTGCCCGCTTTGCAAGGCGACGTCACCGAGCGCAAAGAGATCGAAGTCCATCAATACAGTCTCAGATATTCCTTGACCTCCCAGTCGGTGACAGACTGGTGGTAGCGCTCCCATTCGTCGACTTTGTAGCTGAGGTATGAGTTCAGCAGGGTGGGGCCCAGGACCTGTCGCGCCAGTTCACTTTGCGCCAGAGTTTCGGTGGCTTCCAGCAGATTCCGAGGGAGAGGCGTCAGCGCGCGTTCGGCTTTTTCTGCATCCGCCATCACATAGAGATCCTCATCAAGCGAGGGCCCGGGGTTTAACCTGTTAACCAGGCCTTCCACGGAAGCAGACAGCATCATTGCAAATCCGAGGTACGGATTCATACACATATCCGCGGCGCGGTTTTCTATTGCGAACCGGCTCTGCGGCAGCCGCAGCATGGCAGAGCGGTTATTCTGCCCGTAGGCCATGTGTGTGGGCGCCCAGGTATAGGTGCCACCCTCAAAGCCGCCGACTTTGGGCACCAGACCGTTGTAGGAATTGACAGTAGAACAGGCGATAGCGGTGATCGCACCGCCATGTTTGAGTATTCCACCAAGCGCGTGGAATACCTGGTCGCTCCAGTTACCGTTTTCTCCTTCATAGATATTTACGCCCGGAGCGCTCAGAGTCTGCATGGAAGTATTCATGTGCGCCCCTGAACGCCAGTCACCGATCGTCGGCTTGGGCATGTATGTGATGAACATACCGTGTTTTTTGGCCACTTCTTTAAGTAATACCCGGAGGAACACCATCCTGTCGGCCATGTTCAGGACATCGGTATAGTGAAAGTCGAGTTCGAACTGGGAATAAGCGCCTTCTGCCACCACGTCATGCAGGTTCCAGCCCATCTCCTCCAGGATATCAATGAGCTCACCCAGAAATCCCATAGAGTCGAGCGAATATTCCACGTCATAGCCAAAGGCCTGGCGACGGGGGCGAACCCCGTCAACAGGGTCATTATCGAATGCCTTGACCGGCAGCCCGTTGCTATCCCATTTCATCGCAATGAATTCCGGTTCCACGCCGGCAAACATCGCGTAGTCGTGTTGGCCCGCCTCACTGATGGCGCGCTTCAATGCATGGCGTGGGCACAGGTTGTAGGGTTTGTCCTCCCACCAAAGATCGGAAAAGACCCAAGCAATGGTTTTATCCCAAGGACAGATCACCAGGCTGTCGAGATCCGGCAGCGGAATCTGGTCGGAGTCAGCGGGACCGAGTTCTGGAACGAATGAGATGGAATGGACTGCAAACTGCGGTCCCTTGCCCATGCACAAAAGTTCAAAGTCGCTAATGGGCACCGGCTTGGTTTTGGGAATGCCCAGCATGTCGATCCAGCAGGAGAAGATATATTTGACCCCTAAGGATTCAAGTCGCGCCTTCTCTTCCTGAACTCGCTGCCGATCGGGCAATGCGTCCGCGAGGCTCTCTACGTAACCGTTACTCATGTTGTCTCCTCCTGATAATTATTATTACGCGTCTCTAAACACCTCGACACTCCGGGCCTGCACGAACCGCGACGCCTTGCTGCTTAAGCAGTCTCTCCCAGATTCTAATCACTATTGCGGCTCAGAAGCCTAGAGCCAGTCGACTTAGCCCAACGCGCCGCCGGCCATGGTCTGCGCCTGGGCAGGGTGATTCAGACGGGCCGCAAGCGTTCGAATGGTGTTATGGAATTCATCCCTGTTGACTGAGCATTGTTGCAGATGCCGCTCGCCCTTCGCAGGGTTGAATTCGGTTCTTCCGTGCAGCACCCGCTGATTATCAAATATATGCAGATCGCCAGAGACCATGGGATAGATCACCTTCAACTCATCGTCGTTGATGATGTTCCAGAACGCTTTGATCGCCTGGTAGGTCACCTCCACGACATCGTCCGGCAGGTCCTGAGGCGGAAGAGTCCGGTCGGTAAACCGGATGCCTTCAACATCTCCATCAATATCGAGAGAGATGATCCTTCGGTGCGACTGCATGTCTTCTTCCGGTAGGGCTCTTCTTTGAAAAAAGATCGGGACCCTGGTGAGCGTGTCGAACAGCGCAGGAGCATGAGTCCGAAGCCGCTCTGCTGCATGAAAGCCATCTACCAGGATGCTGGCACCGCCACCGTCGGTAGAGGCCTTGAGGCAATGAAAACAGGTGATTCCCGGTGCGGCGTGTCGATAGCTTTCATCTGTGTGAGGCCCAAGATACTTGCCCGTATTGGAACCCAGTGCCATATGGGCATCGCTTTTGACATCAAAGACTTCACCATAGTTGTTCCGATGCACAACGCCGAAGCATTGAGCCACATCTGCAACCGTGCCTGGATGAACCGGCACATCTTTAATTCTGACAATCCCAAAGTCTCTGATGGATAACCCGATCTGGAGGAGAGACGCTGGATCATGCAGATCCACATATGGATAACAGGGGATGGGATGGTCGTTATCCTGAGGCCAGAAAATCGGCACAGGTTTTTTGTCTTGACGACTGTCTCTGCCGTACTGCATGGAAGCCAAGGCTGGGATAGGGTGGAGTGTTTTTAGGTCCTGATCTCCCCACTCGATTTCGAGACACTCTCCTTTGATGGAGCACCTGTTAATAACCAATGAAGTCGGATCATCTGGAATCAGGTCGATTTTGATGCTTGTGTCATTCGGCAGACCCTCCGGGCATCGTGCATGGTGTCTCAGCCAGACATAGTGAAACTCGGCTGACTGATTGTCGGGCCAAAGCAGGTGTACCTTGCGGTTTGACGCATCGATTTCGACTGCTACATCATCAACTGAACGCTTTGCCGCCATCCTGATCTACCCGATAGCTGTAACATCATTTAGAAAGTGCAGAACCGCCTCGTTAAAGGCTTTGGGTTGTTCGATGTTGATGAGATGCCCTGAGTAGGCAATCTCGAAGAACCGGCTGTCAGGTGTTCGGTTTGCCATCTTCCGCCCGAGCTCAGGCGGACAAAGGGGATCGTGTTCGCCGTAAAGATACAAACTTGGCACCCGGATGGATTCAAGCTCGAGTGGTCGGTCGTAAGGAACGGCAGATTGCAGTGTCTTGATGTAGCTCTCTTTGTGCAGGGTGCTGATGCTGTTTGCCAACTGTGCATGATGATCTTCAGTCGCTGTGGGGCCCAAGAGGGCGCTTGCCGCAGCGTCAGCAATATCGCTAGGCGCTTTGCCTTCTTCCTGTAGGGGCTTTAATCGCAAAGACAGATAATGCTCGAGCGCTGCATCACCTAAAGCGGCTCCCCAGTGTGTGAAAGTCGCGGCGAGCACAAGTGATGCGACCCGCTCGGGGTACAGGCGATAAAAACATTGCGCAATCTGCCCTCCCATGGAGAGGCCGCAGAGGTGTGCGCGCTCAGCATCGAAGTGGTCGATCACCCGAAGGAGATCATGTGCAAAATCTTCAAAATCAAGAGGTCCTTCATAGTCGTCGCTGTCGCCGTAGCCGCGGGCGTCCCAGGCCACGCAGTGAAATGTCTTTGAGAAATCGGGTAACTGGGCCCGCCAGTTAGTCCGGTTGCCACCGATTCCGTGAAGCAGTATTAGCAGCGGTCCTTCGCCTTCTCTATCAACCACGAGAGAGGGAGAGCCGCCAATTCGTTCTGTGTTGATGGAAGTCGCCCTAGTTTATTTCTGGGTGGGATTAAGGGCATAGAAGAAGAGAGTCAGTTGTTCTCAAGATGGGGCTTATCGGCCTTCATATACGCCATCTTCTTTTTGAGTTTGTCTGCCTCAAATTCGAGGATATCTATTCCGCGAATGACAGAGACCTCGCCGTCTTTATCCAGGTTGAGTCGCCAGCTGGCTAGCACCTTCCCCGTGTCGGTCTCCACAAACACATCCTCACCGTCGAAGCGGATGCTGCCTCGTGAGCCTCCCACCAGGGGTTCAAAGGCAGTTCGAATGGCATCGTGTCCGATATGCCGGCCGCCGGTTGAGTCCTCATAAATGCCGTCGTCGGCGAAAAAACTGACAACGTCGTCCAGATTCATGCGGTTGAAGGCATCTACAAAATCATTAGTGAGCTGGATGAGTTCATCTCGGCGATCGGTCATTTTTGGGAGCTCCGGTCGGTTTCGCTCAAATCTATCAGAACTAAATTTATTGGAAGATTAAATAATTTTGGATCTTGTTCGTTCCCAGAAAATAGAAATAGAAAGTCATATAAGTAGCGGATAAAAAAGAGATAGGGTTCTTGATCGCCGATTTACTGGGATTCAATAAAACCTTCTGCCACCATCACGCAACTGCCGGCGACCCAGCTTCCAGTCACCGAGCCGTTTTCTTTTTTTGCTCGAACCTGGAGCCTGCTCGGCCGTCCCATCTCGAATCCCTGAAGCACCTCCCAGGAAAAATCTCCACTGGGCAAGTCTGAGTGTTGTGCCAATAGCGCCGCGAGGGCGCAGTTGGCGCTGCCTGTGGCAGGATCCTCCGTGATTCCGTCGAGCGGGGCAAACATGCGCGCCTGAATATCTGCCCGGTTGGTGTTCTGGGTGTAGACAAATATGTAAGGCGGACTGCCTTGCTCCAGCAGGGCCGACAAACTCTCAAGGTTGACCTGGATATCGGCGAGCGCTGACGTATCCTGGACTTCGACAATAAGAAAGGGAAGTCCCACTGAGGCGGATGAGGGAGGGTGATGCTCCTCAATGATCTGATCCAGATTCAACGAGAGCGCATCTGCGATTGTTGATACCGC
>WTHR01000160.1:39632-42104 GCA_011523045.1 Gammaproteobacteria bacterium
AGAACTTAAGCGGCTTGAGAGTCGGTAAATCGATCCGGGAAGAGATTAACGAGATGTTGGGCGTAGGTTACCGGGAACCCGTTTTCCAGGGTATATACAGTCGCGGCAAAGTCTGGCTCAAGAAAAAAGCCCATCGCGGTCTTATGCGCTCCGTCAGAGGCTACTCGGTGCGGGGTGCCGACCAAGGTGTCTTCTGTAAGGTATGAAAGGAGTGCTCCGCAATGAATAGATAGCGTGCCAGGCTTTGGGAAGACCTCCTTCCAGGTGCCGTCTCGGCTTTGCATTTGCAACCCACCGGCAGATGACTGCCATAAGACAGAAAGCAGGTTCTGATCAAGATGCCCGCCTGTAACAATTACTCGACCGTCGGATAGCGTTTCTAAATCAGTCGGTAAATTGACCTTGCAAGGTGCAGACGCCCCGTGATTGTTGTTTTGAATGAGTTCTCTTCGTTCCGGTTGATGGAGAAGACGTATAGAAGCGTTGCGCCCTGCACTGGCCTCAGCAAAGGGTTCTGGATCCAGGTCAAGGCCGCGAGCAATCGCGCGCATCAGGACACATGTGAGCTCTCTTAGCCCCTCTAGTTGGCTTAGCACCAGTGAATACCAACCCGGAAGATTCTCTTCGTCTGGCCAGACATTGGCTTCACAGAAAGAGCCGCCACCGGGGATATCTGGATGTTCCATCTGTGGTTCTGGGCCAATGTCGAAATATTCTTTTCCTTTTGCAAAGTGCGTCCAACCTGTTTCTTCAGGAAGAGGGTAGTAACCCCGGTAAGTATTCGGGTTACTGGTCTTATAGGCCTTGACTGCGCACTGCATCTTGGTCTCGAGAGGCAGATCGAAAAACCGCATCAGACCCGCCATTACCGAATCAATGTGGTCACTTTCAGGAAAACCTGTCGCGACAAAGGCGCCGTCAGTCGCCAAGGCCTTGGCGATCAGGGAATCTGCGTCCGCGTGCTCCGCATCCGAAGTTTCAAACAGCCCAGAGACATTGATCTCAGTTATCGCATCAAACTTATTTGTCATTGGAGCCCTCCTTTCCGAAAATGGTGTGTATATGGCGCGCCCGGAGAGATTCGAACTCCCGACCACCTGGTTCGAAGCCAGGTACTCTATCCAGCTGAGCTACGGGCGCGTATTGACAAACGACGATTGATAAGTGGACGGCAACGAGGGTTTTCCCTAATTTCAGAGATTATCCAAGACGCCAGTTAGTCTCCATTATCAACGACTTAATTCTAACGGCTTTTTGCAGAGAAAACTGTCTTGAGCCTAACTACTTGCGCTATGAATCAGGTGCATGAGCTCCGCTCTCACCCGTTCCCACCACCGTATTTGGGGATACTCCTCCAGTTCAAATACTTCACCAATTAACGGTGAGGCGACGTCGACGTCTTTGATATCGGCTTCTTTTGCCAGCCTTATTGCGGGTTCATCCCAGGGGTGTAGCGCCAAGTCAAATTTAGACCAGCCGATCGGCACCATGACTGATGCGGCAAGATCAATACTCGCCTGGACGGTCTCTTCAGGCATCATGTGAATCTGGGACCAGTCGGCGTTGTAGGCGCCGCTATCGATAAAGGCGACATCGAAAGGCCCGTATCGTTCGCCAATCTCTTTGAAGGTTTCGGAATAGCCGGTATCACCACTGAAATAGACGTTGAGTGCGTCAGACGACACGATCCACGAACCCCACAGTGTCGCATTGCGATCCCATAGCCCACGGCCGCTGAAATGACGGGCGGGGGCCAACGTGAACTGGACGTTTCGGTGCATCTCGCTCTCGTACCAGTCCATCTCTGTGATGGCACTGGGATCGACATCCCATCGCACCAGGTGAGCTTTCACCCCAAGGGGAACGAAGAAATGCTTGACGCGGTCCGCCAGCCATCGCACGGCTTTATGGTCCAGATGATCATAGTGATCATGGGAGATCACCACGGCGTCGATTATTGGCAGGTTGTCGATCGGAATGGGATTCTCGATCGGGAAAGGACTGCCAAAGACCGGGATCGGCGAGGCTCGGTGAAACACGGGATCGGTCATGATGACAAGACCGTTCAGCTTCATGAGTAAGGTTGCATGCCCCAGCCAGACAAATTTGCCTTCTGTCAGGTCTTCAGGATGGAAAATTTCTGAAGGCAGGGGCGCGCTCGGATTCTTGTCCTCAGGTTGGAATATCCAATCCATGATCGATGTTTCGCTTTCAGGAGCGCGCGTGCTGACTGACGTCGGCACCGCGTTCACAAACTCACCATCTACATAGTTTGGAGAGCTTTCGATCCGTTGCAGACTCTCGGGTGATTGCCGGCCTCCAAATACCGGGGCAAAGCATCCAAATAGGACTACAGCGACGACAACCAACACGACAGCGATGCCGATAAACTTTAGAACTTTTAACATAAACGTATAATAAATATTACCTTCGGAGCTGAGACAAATCTGCAAGATCGGCGTTGTACAAAAG
>WTHR01000022.1 GCA_011523045.1 Gammaproteobacteria bacterium
TTATTTTGCCCGGATTCAAGCCCGCTGGGTTCTGCCGATAGGTGCTGCAAAAAGCGAGGACTTCAGTCTTTCGCGGCGAGCGATTCTGCCTGAGCAGTCACAACCGGCAGTCTCTTTGCGTCCTACAGACAGCGGGGTCAGCAGCATCCGCTTCGATTGGGAAACCTACGAACGCGATTTCTCGCAGTCGGGAGCATCCTCCGACTCGGGCAGCGATGTTTTTCGTCTCAAATTTGACTGGGACAATACCGGATCCCGCCTCATCCCAAATTCCGGAGGGCGAATCCGGCTAGGCTCTGAATGGGGGAAAAATAAAGGCGTTCAGCACGGGCAGTGGAGACGGTACGAAGGGGCGATCGCTGGGTTTTTTGCGGTGCCGTCTGCGCTTGGATGGACAAAGCAACAGGTCCTTGCCCTGAATCTGCATGCCGCCCATACCCCTACTTGGGATGCCTCTTCCCCGCAGAATCGCCCTCCTGCGTATCTCGGCGCCCGCCTCGGCGGACTGTTACGTTTGCGTGGATATCGAGGCTCTCGGTTCTATGATCGGTCAAGTTGGGTCTACTCTGCGGAGTACCGGGTGATCCCTAAATGGCAGCCATTGGCAGGCCTCTTCGGAAAACTGGGTTACCGGGTGCCATGGTGGCAACTCACGCTTTTTGCCGATAGCGGTCGAGTGGCTTCCCATTTCGATCTTAGCGACTTCCATCAAGACATGAAAACAACAACGGGTTTCGGCCTGAGAATCCTGGCCGAGGGTCTGCTGGTCAGGATCGACTTTGCTAAAAGCGAAGAGGAATCTGCCACCGTCGTCGCGATTGATCAGGCATTCTGAATCTTTCAATTCGCGACTGGCTGACCATCAAATGGGCTAAAGCCCATCGTTTATAATTTTCTTAAGTTTTAAACTGGCAACAACATGTCCGAAAGTGACGACCTCAAGCGGGCGGGACTCAAAACCACTCAGCCGCGCCTCAAGATTCTTGCGATTCTGGAAAGCAGTTCGGTGCGCCACGTGAGCGCCGAAGATGTCTATAAGCTTCTGCTAGAACAGAATGAAGAAATCGGGCTCGCAACGGTTTATCGGGTACTGACCCAGTTTGAGGCATCGGGCCTCGTCATTCGTCATAACTTTGAGGGCGGCCGCTCGGTTTTTGAACTCAATGATGCCGATCATCATGATCACATTGTCTGCGTCAAATGCGGAAAGGTTGTTGAATTTTCAGATCCTGACATCGAAAAACGCCAGCAAAAAGCCGCTCAGGATGCCGGGTTCATTCTGCAGGATCATGCCCTCTATCTTTACGGCGTTTGCCATAAATGCGCCAAGCAAAAATCGCTTTCCTAGTTTCTGTTTGTCCGTCTTCTGAATTCATCCGCTTACCTCAATTTTTTAGAAGGAGAACTGTATGCCCACACTGATCTGTGGCTCGCTCGCGTTTGACACCATCATGGTGTTTCCGGATCGCTTCAAGAACTACATCCTGCCTGACCAGATTCATATTCTGAACGTCTGTTTTGTTAATCCTGAAATCCGCCGGGAATTTGGCGGCTGCGCAGGGAACATTGCCTACAACCTGAAACTGCTCGGCGGCGATCCCTTGCCGATGGGAAGCGTGGGAAAAGATTTCGCTGATTACCGGCAGCGACTGGTGGGCATGGGCATCAGTGACGAGCATATCCTTGAGATTCCAGAGCTTTACTCTGCGCAGTGCACCATTACGACAGACCAGGACAACAACCAGATCACCAATTTTCATCCGGGCGCGATGGGAGAGGCTCATCAAAATAAAGTGGCCAACGCCAGCGGCGTCTCACTCGGTATTGTGGCACCGGATGGGCGTGATGCGATGATCCAGCATGCTCACGACTTTGCCTCTCAGAATATCCCCTTTATGTTCGATCCCGGTCAGAACCTGCCGCTTTTCTCAAAAGAAGAGCTGATGATCTTCCTCGACCAGGCTACCTGGTGCGTGATGAATGACTATGAATCGCAACTCATGATGAAGACGACGGGCGAATCCATGAAGTCCCTGGCGAGCCAGGTTGATGCGTTGATTGTTACCCGCGGGGGCGAAGGATCCGTTGTCTATACCCAGGGGGAAGAAATAGAGATCCCCCAGGTTGTTGTTGACGAGGCCGTGGATCCAACGGGATGCGGCGACGCTTATCGTGCAGGACTGCTTTTGGGTCTTGAAAAAGGCTGGGCCTGGGAAACAAGCGGTCGAGTGGGCTCTCTAATTGGAGCGCTCAAAGTTCAGCAGAAAGGAACACAGAATCACGAGTTTTCCATGGATGAGTTTTCCCGGCAGTACGAGACGCATTTTGCAATGGAGCTGCCGCATGCCTGACCAATCAGATCAAGCCAATCAAGCGAGCCGATCCTAAGAAAGCCGACGCAGCGGGAGATCCCGCCCCCTCTGAAGCCAGTTGTCTTCCGGGTAGTCTGCTGCCCCGGAGATCGCGTGCAGCGTGTAGGCATAACGAGATTTTGAACTTCGATTTGCTTCGCTGTAGTGTGGTAACGCCCCGTTCAGAACCACAAGCGTTCCTGCTGAAACTTCAAGAGGGGTGCCGTCGTTTTCATCGAAACTCGGTGCTTCCGGAAGGGTTTCCGTCTGCAATCGTCCGTTAATGCGTCGAAAACGGGAGCGCAGACCATTTTTATGCTGACCAGGCAGCACCCAAAGACAGCCGTTTTCAAGAGTTGCGTCCTCGAGCGCAAACCAAAACCCGATGACAGTCTGCGGCACGGTGTACAGAAAACTGCCGTCCTGATGCCAGGTCACTTCCCCCCCGATTGCAGGCTGCTTGAATATCAACATGGATTGCAGCCATTGGGGCTCGGAAATTCCCAGTTGTGCCACAAGATTGGCTAGGCGTGGCTGATAAGAAAAACGCTCAAACACGGGATTGAGATCGTGCAGTGCATGGCCGATCTTGTTGATGGATCTTGATTTAGGAACTGCAAGCTTTCCCTTGTCATCAAAAGCGCCCTCTTCAAAAAAACAACGGATCTTGTCGCCCGAGGTCTCAAAATACTGAGAAGCGGCATGCTGCTGAGAGGTGGCTGAGAAGATCGCAGCGACCTCTTCTTCGTCAAAGTCTTCGACAAGCGCATCGGCCGCCGAAATCAACTGACGGCATTGATCCGAAAAGGCAAAATCTTCTATCACAAGCAGTCCATCCCGATCCCAGGTTTGCAAGGCGTCAGCTGTCACACGTCCGGCTTCATCACTCCTAAACCGTGACACTCTTATTTCAGATTGACTTGTCATAGCCAAGCGCTTTTCAACCGCAGATCTCACTTAAGAATGATTTGCCGGTGCCGAACGGTGCGACCTTAAGA
>WTHR01000088.1 GCA_011523045.1 Gammaproteobacteria bacterium
GCTGATGGCAGTGCACGAGGTCTTTGCATCACTTTTCAATGACCGGGCGATTGCGTATCGCGTACACCAGGGGTTTGATCATGCCCAGGTTGCCATCTCTGCAGGCATCCAGCGCATGGTCCGAAGCGATATCGGGGCGAGCGGTGTCGCCTTTACCCTGGATACTGAATCCGGATTTGCGGATGCGGTCTTCATTACGTCCAGCGTCGGACTGGGGGAATGTGTCGTTCAGGGGGCGGTTAATCCCGATGAGTTCTACGTTCACAAACCCACGCTGAAAAACGGTCACCCGGCCATCACCCGAAGACATCTCGGCAGCAAACTGATCAAGATGGTCTATGCGGAATCCGGAGATTCCTCTCCGGTCAAAACCGTAGATACCTCGAACGAAGAACGAAACTCCTTCTCCCTGACAGACAACCAGGTAGAAGCATTGGCCGGGATGGCGATGACCATTGAAGCGCACTATGGCAAGCCGATGGATATTGAGTGGGGGCTTGACGGTGAGACCGGCGAACTTTTCATCCTGCAGGCACGTCCAGAGACTGTTCAAAGCCGGGTCCAGAAACAGGTTCTGGAACGCTACCGGCTGAACGGGTCAGGGCCGGTACTCTGCGAGGGCCGCAGCATTGGCAGCCGCATCGGAGCCGGGACGGTTCGTGTGGTTCCCTCGGTAAAGGATCTCGACAAGGTGGCTCCGGGAGACATCCTGGTCACCGACATGACGGACCCCGATTGGGAGCCTGTCATGAAGCGGGCAGGCGCGATCGTCACCAACCGGGGCGGACGGACCTGTCACGCCGCCATTATCGCCCGTGAGCTCGGCATACCGGCGGTGGTCGGCTGTGGCAAAGCCACCTCATCACTCAGCGAGGGCCTTTCGGTGACCGTCTCATGTGCAGAAGGTGACACAGGTCGGGTCTATGAGGGCGAGATAGATTTTGAAGTCGAACGGATCGATCTTGCAGATATGCCTGAACTGCCATTCAAGATCAGCATGAATATCGGCAATCCGGAGCGGGCTTTTGATTTTCAGAGCCTGCCCAACGCGGGTGTCGGCCTCGCACGGCTGGAATTCATCATCAACAACACGATCGGCGTTCATCCAAAAGCGCTTCTGAACTACGAGCGGCTCGAACCCGACATCCGGGCCAAAGTTGATCAGGCGATTGCGGGCTATGACAGCCCCATTGATTTTTACGTCAAGAAACTCGCCGAGGGCGTCTCCCACATTGGAGCCGCCTTTAACCCAAAACCCGTGATCGTGCGCCTGTCTGATTTCAAATCCAATGAATACGCCAACATGATTGGAGGGCGCGAGTTCGAGCCCCGGGAGGATAATCCCATGCTCGGTTTCCGCGGGGCCTCGCGTTATATCGATTCAGGCTTTCGTGACTGCTTCGAGCTTGAGTGCCGTGCCCTGAAATATGTTCGCGACGACATGGGGCTCAAGAATGTCTGGCTGATGGTGCCGTTTGTCCGCACTGTGGCGGAGGCCGAGGCGGTCATGACCTTGCTGGCAGACAATGGACTGGTGAGAGGGGTCAACGACCTTAAGGTCATCATGATGTGCGAGATCCCGGCAAACGCCCTCCTTGCGGACGCCTTTTTGGAGCACTTCGACGGCTTCTCGATCGGCTCCAATGACCTGACCCAGCTGGCACTGGGTCTTGACCGCGACTCCGGTGACATCGCGCACCTTTTCGATGAACGCAACGATGCGGTCAAAATTCTGCTCCACCAGGCGATCGACGCCTGCCGGCGGGCTGGCAAATATGTTGGCATCTGCGGGCAGGGACCCTCAGATCATCCCGATTTTGCCCGCTGGCTGATGGATGAGGGAATTGAGAGCGTTTCTCTCAATCCGGACAGTGTCGTGCCGACCTGGCTTTACCTCGCAGGGCAGCAGATCGACCCCTAGCCTGTCAGGCAGCGCGGCTGGCGCGTTTGCGCTCGTGCTCACGCAGGAATTTCTTTCGAATCCGAATGGATTCTGGTGTCACCTCCACCAGTTCATCCTCGTTAATAAACTCGAGCGCATATTCCAACGTGGTCGAGACCGGTGGCGTCAGCAGCAGGTTTTCGTCACTGCCGGCGGCACGGATATTGGTCAACTGCTTTGCCTTCAGGGGATTCACCACCAGATCATTGGATCTTGAGTGAATGCCAATGACCATGCCCTCATAAACCTCAACCCCATGGCCGATGAATAGTCGCCCTCGCTCCTGCAGATTAAACAGGGCATACGCCAGCGCCTTGCCCGCCGACATGGATATCATCACACCGTTGTTTCGCTCAGCAAGACTGCCCTCCAGCCGCGGACCATAGTGATCGAATGCGTGATACATCAATCCGGTTCCTGAGCTGATGGTCAGAAATTCCGAGCGGAATCCAATCAGGCCCCGACTGGTGATCAGATAATCCAGCCGCACACGGCCGCGGCCATCAGGGACCATATCGCGCAGTTGGGCGCGGCGTTCACCGAGGTTCTCCATCACGCGTCCCTGGTACGCTTCCTCGACATCCACGGTCAACGTCTCAAAAGGCTCCTGCGTTGTGCCCGCTTCCTCGCGCATGATGACTTCCGGACGGGAAATCGCCAGTTCGTAACCCTCACGGCGCATGTTCTCAATAAGAATTGACAGATGCAGTTCCCCCCGACCGGATACCCGGAACTTGTCGGGATCTTCCATGGGTTCGACCCGGAGTGCCACGTTATGAATGAGTTCGCGCTCGAGCCGTTCTTTGAGGTTGCGGCTGGTGACAAATTTCCCTTCGCGTCCGGCAAAAGGAGAATCGTTCACCTGGAAAGTCATGCTCAAGGTAGGTTGATCCACGCTCAGCATGGGGAGTGGCTCAACGAAATCCGGATGGCATAACGTATCGGAAATCCCCAGCGCATCCAGCCCGGTCACAGCAACGATATCTCCAGACACAGCACTTTCCGTCTCTACCCGCTCCAGCCCCTCAAAACCCAGAATCTGCAGGATTCTCCCCTTTCGCACCTTTCCCTGCGGCTCAGCAATTGCCACAGGGTCGTTGCGCCGAACCTGGCCGCGCTGGATTCGGCCGATTCCAATAACTCCGACATAAGGCGAATAGTCCAGCGCGCTGATCTGCATCTGGAAGGAGCCGTCCGGATCTACCGGGGGAACCGGCGCGTGAGTCACAATCGCATCAAACAATGCTTCCATCCCCTGATTTGCTTCTGCAGCGGGCTCTCTTGCAGACCAGCCCTGCAACGCAGAGGCATAAATGACGGGAAAATCCAGTTGCGCCTCTGACGCGCCCAGGCGATCGAACAGATCGAAGGTCTGGTCCAGCGCC
>WTHR01000036.1 GCA_011523045.1 Gammaproteobacteria bacterium
AATTCCAGTCGTCTACCGTGGGTAGATTGTTCTTAACCTCACCGCACTCTCCAAAATAGGCATCAAACGAACCGTCTGAGTTCATTTCAAGATTGAACTCATTGAGAATGCCATTCTCCACGTATATCCATCCTTCAGCGTCATAGATCGTTATTGAAAAGAAACCTGGCTCGTTGAAGGGCAGGGGTGGGTAGGTGGCCTTATAGCAGCCGTCGTTTGCGTATTTCGGTGACCCAAGATACTGAGCCTGCGCATCGGGCAAAAGACCCCAGCCAATCGCCGTACCATAAAGATGCATCTGTGGATCCACAGTCCCTCTTGCTCCCTGCATGCCCATGAGCGAGCCCAGTTTGACCCCCTCGGCTGTCAGTTCATTGCGCAGAGCAACGAGTTGCTGCATATCGTAATTTGGCCGAACATGGGAAGCATTCCCACCGACATTAAGGATCGTTCCCTCGCGAATAGCGGTGATCTTGGCCGCATCATCAGGGTCATTGTTATTGCTGCGGATTCTCATTGCCACCATCGCAAAGGGCGTGCTGGTTTTTATCTCATGGGTACCGGGCTCAAGAAAAACCTGGGGAATATAGTGGTCGTTTTCCACGATCATTACCGATAAATACCGGCCATTCGTTTCCGGGATCGTGATGGTTGCCCCTTCCGACGCATCGATGATGGCCCCACTGTAGTAGGTATCTCGGTTCATCCTGACGACCGTTTGGTTATCGAGATCAAAATTTCCGATGGGAAAGTGGAAGAAGGTATTCATGCCCACCAATTTGGTGATGTTATAGAACGCCTCGTCGCTCTCAGCGACTCTGTAGTTATCGAGAGTCACCGGTATGACAGGGCCGGAACTATCTGAGTGAATTTCACTTAAGTTGCTAGATTGACCAGAGTTAGCCTGGCCTGGGAGATATGAGCAGGCCGTGGAAAAACATGCCAGCAAGATGGTGGAAATAGCAAATGGTCTTAACATGACGGGTCCTCTGAAACGATAAGTGCGATATTTAGCGGGCTTTGAGGATATTATGCTTCCTTGATACTTCTGTGGCTAATAGCAGGAAGCTGCCAATGAGCAATAAAACCCCAGCCGAGCGCCTTTATGCGATTGTCGAACAGGGCCTTTGCATTGGGTGTGGACTATGCCAGACCGTTGCAGGCAAGGACGCCCAGGGAAAACGCCGGGTCAGTGTAGTAAAGACCTCAAACGGTTACCTGACACCGGTCATTGAATCCGAGCTCGATCATGAGACTGTCGACCGCATCTACGCAACCTGCCCGGGCACACGAGTCGAAGGACTGCCTTCGAGACTGATCGAAGCTGATACTCGGCAGGACAATGTCTGGGGACCTTGGCGGCGTATGGTTCGGGCTTGGGCCGCCGATCCTGTCGTTCGCTTCGAAGGATCAACCGGTGGAGTACTGACAGCACTGGCTGCTTATTTGTTGGTGTCGAAACGCGTGGAGTTTGTTCTCCACGTCAAAACCTCGAGCTCTGAGCCGAGCTTTGGCGAACCCACGCTGAGTTTTACTGATGCCGACGTATTTGAGGCCGCAGGCTCGCGCTACGGGCCGACTGCACCCCTACTCAACATCGATGAAATACTGGAGCGTAACCAAACTTTCGCGTTCATCGCCAAGCCCTGCGATATCGGTGCGCTCAGAAACTATGCAAAACAGGATGAACGCGTCGACCGCCTCATGCGTTACTGCCTGACGCTCGTCTGTGGCGGATTCGGCACTCCACAGAGCACGAATGCGTTTTTTCGACGGGTCGGTATCGAGCCCGACACCGTTACCGGATTACGCTATCGTGGTCGCGGCTGCCCGGGACCGACGCGGGTCGAGACCACAGAGACTGTGCAGGAATTTCACTACATTGATTTCTGGGGCGAGGATGAAACCACTTGGGCTCTGCCGTTTCGCTGCAAGATCTGCCCCGATGGCATCGGCGAGGCAGCCGACATCGCGGTTTCTGATACCTGGGTCGGTGGATCACCCAACCGCGTCGATAGCGTCGATGATCCGGGTGTCAACGGGTTGATCGCCCGCACGGCTGCTGGCGAAGAGCTGGTTGCAGCTGCAGCTCGTGACGGCGCTTTGACGATCGACTACGACATCATCCCGGATACCCTGAGTCTTTACCAGCCGCACCAGGTCAACAAGAAGTATTCTGCCTGGGCGCGTCACCAAGGTCTGGGGGATGCCGGCCGAATCGTGCCGCACACTGAAGGCCTGCGTATTGAGGAGCTGGCGCTGGATCTACCGGAGGAGGCCAATCGGTTTCAGCGCGACGGGACTCGACAACGCGTCGAGAACGGCAAGGCCAGCGAACCGACTCCTGAAAAAGCCTGAAGGTGCCGGGCACTCTGACTTTCACGAAATCGGACTCAAAGGGACTCTAGAGGGCAGGAAGGGACAGGAGCTCGCTCCACTTTGGCTCCACCCGGCGTTAGTGGTTACAATTTGGTTGTTCATGAACTCGTAGGTGTTGTGGGGTAGGGTTAGGCTGCTTTGCGCATCTGATTGAGTTAGAGACTGTTCAGCAGAAACCTTGAGAGCTGCCCATGAAAATAATCATTACTCTTATTCTCTCGGCCTTCATCCTCACCTCCTGCTCCAATCCTGATACGTCAGGTGGTGTGACGTTACAAAAAAGTCCTGGCGAGCCCGATGCCGTTTCGGAGAGCGACGGCGGTACTCTATTTAAACCACGGAGCTGCCGGACCTGTACGCCTCCCCAGAGAGAACCTGAGCCTGACCCTCCCACATCTACGGACGAATTCCCCCATGGCGATTGCTGGAAGCCGCATATATTAGGCGACACTAGCAAAAAAACGGGTTGTGGTTATCTTCCTGGGAGGCATTTGTACGTTAGGACGTATCCGTATAACAACCTGAAAGGTGCGAACCTGAAAGGTGCGAACCTGGCAGGTGCGAGACTGACTCGTGCGAACCTGGATGGTGCGAACCTGCAAGGAGCGAACCTGAGTGGTGCGCAACTGGCATTTGCGGACCTGAGTAATGCGAACCTGAGTGGTGCGAACCTGAGTGGTGCGTACCTGGAGGGCGCGTTCCTGAGGTTTTCGAATCTGAGGGGTGCGGACTTGAGGAATGTGAACCTGATGGATTCGGATTTTAGTTCTTCGGACGTGAGGGGTGCGAACTTTAGTGGTGCGTCCCTGGGGTATGCGTACTACGTGGGTACCAAAAAAGACAAAAGCACCGTCTGCGCCAACGGACGGTTCTGGAGCGGTTGGGGCCTCAGGAGCCGCCGGTATTGAATGGCGATACCT
>WTHR01000066.1 GCA_011523045.1 Gammaproteobacteria bacterium
TGAAGGGAAGACGATCCATTTTTATGATGACTTGGGTGAAAATATTCGGGTCGGTGATGCAAGTTATTTGTCGGTGCTTGATGCGGAGGATGCTTATGGGGACCGAAACGGCATTGATCTGCCTCTCGAGCCAAAAGCCCGTGAAATGCCGCCTGATCCCTCTTGCATGCGGCACCCGATACGCGAAGTGGATATGACCGAGAAATGTATTCGCACCGTAATTTGGGCGACAGGTTTCTCAAGCGACTACAGTTGGCTGAAGGTTGATGCACTGGATGGGACAGGTAAGCCTCGGCATCAGCGCGGTGTGTCATCTGAGTCTGGCGTCTATTTTGTCGGGCTGCCTTGGCTTTCGCGCCGAGGATCATCGTTTATTTGGGGTGTCTGGCATGATGCCAAGCATATCGCGGGCCATATCGCGACCCGTCGTCAATACGAAGCGTACCGTTCCAGCAGCGAGGACTAAATCTGAGAAAGGGCGATGGGGCGGCGTGGCCGGACTTGTATTATTACTGCATCCATCAGCATATTGCCCCGAAAATCGGCGTTAGGGGTTGAGGAATAGACTCTGAAACGCTTTTGAATTCCCAATCAAGAATGCCTCTGCCAGCAGGCAAAACGATAAAGCCATAAAGGAGTGAGCCATGAACTTTGAGGATTATGCAGACCAGGATGCGGTGGGGCTCGCCCGCCTAATCAGAACCAAGGCAGTTTCTGCGAGGGAAGTGACCGAGGCGGCCATTGAGGCGGCAGACCACCTTAACCCTAAGCTGAATGCTCTGGTGATGACCAATTTTGATAATGCTCGTGAGCAGGTCAAAAAAGACCTGCCCGATTCCCCTGTTTCGGGTGCGCCGTTCTATCTGAAAGATGTCAATCAGTTCACGTCAGATATGCCGACCACTTTTTCCAGCAGGTTCTTTGAAGGAGCGCCCCCCAGAGAGGATAGTGAATTGGTGTCGCGATGGCGTAATGCCGGGTTGGTGATCCTTGGAAAAACCAACACCCCGGAGTTTGCTGAGGATTTTGTCTGTGAGCCGACGTTTCGTGGTGTGACACGCAATCCGTGGAATCCGGACGTGACGACCGGAGGCAGTTCCGGGGGCGCCGGAGCGGCAGTGGCCTCCGGAATGGTGCCGCTGGCACACGGAACGGATTTAGGTGGATCGATACGGATTCCTGCTGCCTGCTGTGGAGTTTTTGGACTCAAGCCTACAACCGGCCTGAATCCCATGGGCCCGTACTTTATGGAGTTCTCGAACGGGTTTAATTCAGACCATGTACTGACCCGATCAGTGCGGGACAGTGCGGCAGCGCTTGATCAATCCGCGGGACCCATGCCCGGCAGTCGTTACCAGATCCGACCCGAAGTGAGTTCGTACCTCTCCGCTCTTGACGAGAAATTGCCCCAGCTGCGTATCGGCGTCTCGACATCGACGCCATATGGGGAGGCTGTGGGAAAGAACCAGGCGGCGTCAGTGGACAAGGTGAGCCGCCTCCTCGCCGATATGGGACACCAGGTTGAGGAGTACACCTATCCCTCTGATTTGGGGCTGGGGAGCTGGATGGAAGATCTCTGGATGGTGGACGTGGTTTACGAGATTGAAAACCGCATCAAAGAAGTCGGCCGTGAGCCGTTACATGAGGAATTGGAGGCTCTGACCCATTATGTTCGGGAGCGGGTGGCCTCGCTGAGCGCCATGGACCTCTACCGCGCCCGCCAGGGGGCACATGAAGCGTCCATGCAGTTGATTCATTCGATGATTGAGTATGATCTTGTCCTGACTCCGACGCTTGCCAGCGATCCGATCCCGGTAGGTTACATGGACAGTCGTACAGAGAATTTCGATATGGAGACCTGGGGAGAAAGAGGCCATGCGTTTGCTCCCTTTGCCTATATCTGTAATGTCAGCGGCCAGCCTGCCGCGTCTGTGCCTGTGCCGCTTAATGAGGGGGAGCATCCCTGTGCGGTACAGTTGGCCGGCCACTCTGGCAAGGATCATCTGATTCTCCAGCTCGCGGCACAACTGGAACAGGAGCTGCGTTGGGATCGTTGCCACCCCCCGATCTGGGCCGGTAATCTCTAAGCTACCCGGCTTGAAAGAGTGCAGGGCTCCCCGATCAGGTGACTTCGTAGACGTGGATGCGGTGGGTGATCTCGGGTTCGCCGTAGGGCATGCTGTAGAAGCTCTCAGTTGAGAATACCTTGCTCCACAGACCAGCCTCGGCAAGCGCTGCTACTGCCTCAGGGTACTCTGGCTCTTGCGCCGGATCGTCCCGCATGCTGAAGATAATTGGGGCGCCAGGCCTGGCGATCCGGATCAACTCCTCAAAACTCTTCGGAGGCGCATGATGCGGGGTGATTGTGCCGCTTGAGATGATCGCAGCGAATTTGTCATCTGGAAAGTCAAGCTTTTCACCGAGTGTCATTTGGCGCAGTTCCTGGTAGAGGCTTTTTGCGCGGGCCACCTCTAACATGCCTTCAGACAGGTCAATGCCTGTAATCGGTCCATAACCCAGCATCGCGAGCGGTTCTGCCTGGATACCGCCGCCGCATCCGGCATCCAGTATCGGTGCGGTGTTGGCCGGGATAAAACGTGTCGCGACTGCGGCCATGACGGCCGGTATCCGGTATCCCATGGCGCACAGATCGATTTCGTATTGGGTTGCCCAATCGTCGTAGGCAGCTTGCTGCTCTTGCAGCGTCTCGGCCCGATATGATCGGGCGACACCGGTCTCTTCCATCATTCCTCCCAAAAATATGAATTCAGAGTTCTATCGAGCAAGCCAGCCATCGCATCGAGCCGTTGTTCTAAAGGCCCGTCGGCAGCTCGGAGAGATTCGTGGTTGCAATGTGAGCCATCTCATCGGGTTTTGCAAGCCATTGGGCCAGCATTCCCATCTGGTCGAGCCCCCAGAAGCGTTCTGTTCCGACTACAAAAGTCGGGACACCGTAAACACCTGCCTCAATAGCGCGTTCGGTGTTGCCCCGCAGCTGCTTTTTTGTCTCTGGGGTTTGTAGGAAGGCTTTCAGATCGTCAATCTCGAGTCTGCGGGCGATCTCCTCAATACCCGCCTCCGAATGGACCGGCGGACTCTCGGTCCAGATGTAGCTGAAAATACTGTCGATCACCTCGGGAGAGCTTCCGAGCGAGATGCAAAGACGAAGATAGGGCAGAGGGTTGAACGGATGCGCTTGTGGCAACCGGAAGGGTATGCCCAGGTCCTCCGCCAGCCATTGGCAATGCCGATAGGTATCTATTCGCTTTGGTTCAATCTCGGCCG
>WTHR01000089.1 GCA_011523045.1 Gammaproteobacteria bacterium
GATTACCGTATTGTCCTGGATATTGCTTCTCGCCCCGACCGAGATCTGATCATTATCTCCCCGAAGGACGGCACCAAACCAGACGCTGGAACGGGCGCCAAGGCTGACGGAGCCAATCACGTCCGCACTGGGAGCAATGTAAACATCTTCTCCCAACTGCGGAATTTGGTCTCCAAGCTGATAGATCATGGCAGTGCCTCAGGATAGCCGGGTGATCGGCGTATCATGATTGGACAGTATTCGTCCCTTGCTGAGCTGACCGATAAGGCCTGACAGCCGGTCGAGCACTTTTTTCTTGATGGTGTATTCCACCTCGAAGATGTCCGCGGTGTCGCGAAGACTCATAAGATAGTCATCACTGGTGCGAATGTCATCGACCAGTTTCAGTTGATGTGCCTGGGTTCCGAGCCAATGCTCGCCTGTTGCGACCGCGTCGAGATCAACGATGGGTCGACGGGCTTTAACGAAATCCTTGAAGAGCGTATGGGTCTGTTCTACCTCTTCTTTCACCTTCTCCCGCGCCCGGTCAGTGGTTTCTCCCAGCATGCTGATCGTGCGTTTGTACTCCCCGGCGGAGATCTGCTCGTAATCGATATCGTGTTTTTTCAACAGGCGGTTGAAGTTGGGGATCTCGGCGACCACGCCGATAGAACCAATCACGGCGAAAGGGGCTGCCAGTATGCGGTTGGCAACACACGCCATCAAATAGCCCCCACTGGCTGCGACCTTGTCGACCGAGACTGTGACATCGACTCCGGCGTCACGAAGTCGCATGATTTGGGAAGCGGCAAGACCATAGGCGTGAACCATGCCGCCGGCACTCTCCAGCCTGACCAGCACTTCATCGCCTTCACGCACCCCGAGCAGAATGGCGGTGACTTCCTCACGCAGCAGGGCGACTTCGCTGGCACGGATGTCGCCATTGAAGTTCAGCACAAAAACGCGCTTCTTGGGCTCCTCTGGCGCATTCTTCTCAGATTTCGCCTGAGCTTTGCGTTCTTTCTTTTGCGACTTTTGGCGTTTTTTTACAAGCCCGGGAGGCAGGGTGGCCATCTCGAGCGCGTCAGCCATATCCCGGAAGCGGTCATTGATCCGCTTTACGTCAATCTGCTCGGACGGCACATGGCGATTGCGCATGGCGATGCCGACGACACTCAACAGAATGCCAACAATTAACAGAAAAAGGGTAAGGGCTTTTGCGAAAAAAAGGCCGTATTCCGCCAAGAAGGCCATGGCTGTTCCGGATCATGTCTGTAAAGGGACGGCGAGTGTAGCATTGGCGGCATGGATTCGTGCTATGTTGCGCGTGCCCAAAAGCATTCAATAGAGTGCCTCTGCCGATGTATGTCGAAAAACCCGGAAAATGGTGCCGCGCCCGATGAAGCCAACGACAACCGACCTTTACCGTGAACTCTCTGACCAGGTGTCGGTCAGTTCCATCACTCATTGGCTCAAAGAGATGATTGCCATCCCAAGTGTAAACCCGATGGAGGGTGACGCCCGCCCCGGTCACCGGGAGCAGGAGATCGGCGAATATTATCTTGAACAGATGCATGAACTCGGCCTGACGGTTGCCTCCCGGGAGGCAGCGCCCGGTCGTCCGAACGTTTTCGGTACGCGAGCCGGAAGTCAGGATCGTCCGTCATTGATGCTGTGTGGACATCTGGATACGGTGCCCACCGAGGGCTACGACGATCCTTACACCCCCCATGAAAAAAACGGCCGTATCTACGGCAGGGGATCGTGCGACATGAAAGCGGCCCTGGCGTGCTATCTTGAGGTGGCGCGCTTGCTTCGGGACGCAGATGTCACTCTCTCTGGGTCGCTCATTCTCTGCGGCGTGGCGGACGAAGAGTGGCAGATGATCGGTTCTCGAGAGATCGGACGCAACGGTCCGTTTGCCGATCAGTGCATTATCGGTGAGCCATCAGATCTGTCGGTCTGTCCGGCTCATAAAGGACAGTTTGGCTTGTTCATTCGCACGTTTGGTAAGGCAGTGCACTCCAGTATTCCGGAACAGGGGGAAAATGCCATCGAGCGTATGGCCCGCGTGGTTAATGCGCTTTCCGATTACAACGAGGAACTCGCATCTCGAGAGCCGCATCCGCTTTGTGGGCATGGCACTTACAGTCCCGGCGTGATCCGCGGCGGCGATCTCGCGAGCGCGGTACCGGATTATTGCGAGCTGGAGATCGATCGCCGAGTGCTGCCCAGTGATGAAACTGAGCAGGTGCGCCAGGATATTTCGGAACGACTCGAGCCGTTAAGGCAGGAAGACCCCGGGTTTCGCTATGAACTCAGTGAGCCTTCCTGGGATATTCCCGCCAATGATCTGCCTGTGGAGTCGCCCGTGGTTCAGTCGCTGCTTAACGCATCGGCAGACCTCACAGGCCGCCCTGAGTCTGCCAGGTCCTTTCCTGGAGCGACGGATGCTCCCCATCTCAAGACGCCTGCAGTCGTCTGCGGGCCAGGCTCCTTGTCTCAGGCGCATTCTATAGATGAGTTTGTTGAGATTGAGCAGTGTGTGCGCGCTACCCGGATGTATTTGCGCGCCGTAACGGATCTGATCGCCTAGCGATCTTCAGTTCAGAAACCGTTGGGCTCGATAGGGTGTCGGGTCGACGATGGGTGTCTCACGATCGATGATCTGCTGGACCAGTTTTCCTGTGACAGCGCCAAGCGTCAGCCCCACATGCTGATGACCAAAGGCGTAGACCACCGACGGATGTTTTGATGAGTGACTGATAACGGGCAGGGCATCAGGGAATGTAGGTCGAAAGCCCAGCCAGGTATCCCCGCGCTGTTTCAGCGACGGTAGTGCACGGCGGGCAGCCTGCTCGATATAGTCAAGACGCTTTGGGTTGGGTTTGGCATCAAGACCTGCCAGTTCAACGGTTCCCGCTGCCCGCAAGCCACCATCTACAGGGGACAGATAGAGTCCGGCGTCAGCGAGCCCCACCGGCCGTGACAGAATCGAGAGGTTTTCTGGAAACATCACGTGGTAGCCCCGTTCCGTATCAAGCGGCAAACGATCGAGCACTGCTCCCTGAATCCGGGTGGACCAGGCGCCCGCGGCAATGACCGCGTGGTGAACCGTTCTTGAATGTCCAGAGCAATGCACAGTGACCTGATCCAGACCCGCGGACTCGATGCGGTCAACACGGTCTTGGATGACTTCACCGCCGTCCCGTGCGAATTGATCGACGAGTCTCATGATCACCTGTTGTGGATCGCTCAGTTGAAAACCGTCGTTGTAAAGTATTCCGCCGGCAAAGATGGGGGCGAGCGCGGGTTCGAGTTCCTGCACTTCGTCAGTTTCAACTTCTGTGATCGACATGCCTTGTTCGCGCCGCCGGGCGATGTCGTCTTGAGCAGCCAAACGGCTATGGGCATCCGAATAAAGATACAGTGTTCCGTTGCGGCGAATAAAATCCCCGGCGCCTGCTGACTGGACGAGCGCAAGAGTCGTGTCTTCGGCATGCCGGAGCAGTGCGCCCAGTGCGGAGATGGTCTGGTCGACCCGCTCGCGCCGACAATGGCGCAAAAACGACAAAAGCCAGGGCAGCATACGGGGCACGTAGGCAGGGGAAATCGATAGCGGCCGTTCCGATCCGGACAGAAGTCTCGGAAGGGATTTCAGTAATTTGGGATGGTTGACCGGGATACAGGCGTACGTGGCAATCGTCGCGGCATTGCCATAACTCGTTTGACTGCCTGGCGGATGAGGATCAATCAGGGCAACCTTGTGGCCTGCGCGTTGAAGATGCAGCGCACAACAACTGCCAACCATGCCCGTTCCGATAACAAGCGTCTGAGGTGTATCCATTTCGCGATGACGGCTTTGGAAAGCCAAAAGGCTCGAAGTGCCTATTATTGTTTAAAATACTGTCGAAATTCGACTGCCACGATCGATTCGGCTGCGAGACGCCAAAAGGCCTTACCAGCCTTTCATCCAAGAAAGAGTGGCGTAAGCGTTGGTCAGACTATGGTTCATGTGGTCCTTAAGGAGGAATTAAAGTGATAAAGAAATTTATTCGTGGCGCATTGGCGCTGATGATTTTGGTATTGCCGGGGGTGGGTTCGGCAGAGAGTGTGAAGATTGGTTTTGTGACGACGCTGACCACCGGGGCAGCCGTGATCGGCAATGACATGCGGGACGCAGTCAATCTCGCGGTCGAGGATCTAAACGGCAAAATGGGCGGTCTCGATATTGAGGTCATCTTTGCAGATGATGGATTCAAGCCGGAAACCGGGAAACAAGTTACCGATAAACTGGTCAAATCAGATGACGTCGATTTTGTAGCGGGATACATCTGGTCACATGTATTACTGGCCTCTCAGAAATCTGTTCTCAATGCCGACAAGTTTCTGATCAGCGCCAATGCCGGACCCTCACAGCTTGCCGGAAAGCTCTGTCACCGCGACTTCTTCTCCACTTCCTGGCAGAACGACCAGACCCCAATGGCGATGGGTGCGGTTCTGAGCCAACGCGGAGTCAGCAAGCTCTACGTGATGGCACCCAACTACGCAGCGGGCAAAAATATGGTGGCGGGAGTTGAGCGCACCTTTAAAGGTGAGATCGTTGGCAAGGATCTGACCAAGTGGGGCAAGGATGCGCAGTTGGATTTCTCTGCAGAGCTCGCCAAAGCCAAAGCGTCCGGTGCGGAGGCGCTCTTTGTTTTTTATCCGGGAAAAGCTGGAGGCGCCTTTATGAAGCAGTATGAGCAGGCGGGCCTTGCTGACAAACTGCCGCTTTACACGGTGTTCACCGTGGACGCCATTTCACTTCCAAAACTTCAGCAGGCAAACATGAAAGCTGTGCTGGGTTCTTTGACCACGGGCTTTTGGGGCCCCGGACTCAAAAACCCGCAAAACGCACGTTTTGTCGAAGGGTTCCTGAAGAAATTTGGACGTTACCCTTCGTTTTATGCAGCGCAGTCCTATGACAGTATTTTTCTGATCAACAGCGCAGTGGAAGCCGTGGGTGGCGATCTGCAAGATCGAGACGGAATGCGTGCTGCGATGGAAAAAGCGGATTTCCCCTCTGTGCGCGGATCATTCTCCTACGGTGCCAACCATTTCCCGATCCAGAACTTCTACCTGCTTGAAGTCGTCGCTGACGGCAACGGCAATTGGACCACGGAGATTCGTTCGACGGTTTTCGAAAACCATCAGGATACCTACGTAGCAGATTGCCGTCTTTAAAAAGGAAGAGCTTCGGTTTGTTGTTTTGAGTGATCGAACTGCGCACTCCGGCGTGATGGGCCGGAGTGCGGCCAGGGTGTCTAAGGGCAGGCTTTCCCCCGGATTCGTGATCCGGCAACGCTCCAGAGTTTTCAGCGAGACCTGACCATGGACAGTGCACTCGTCATGATTCAGGTGCTGAATGGGCTGCAGTTAGGCGTCCTGCTGTTTCTGCTTGCTGCCGGACTCACGCTGGTCTTTGGCATCATGGACTTTATCAATCTGGCCCATGGCGCTTTTTATATGCTCGGGGCGTTCATTTGTGCCACGCTGGCCTTGTGGCTCGACTCCTTCCTGCTCGCGGTTTTGCTGGCGGTGCCCATCACGTTTGTCATCGGAGTCGTGGTGGAATTGGGTATCGCCCGGCAGCTGTATCAGGCAGATCATCTTGAGCAGATTTTGGCAACCTTCGGTCTCATTCTTATAGCTGATACGTTGGTGCAGATGATCTGGGGTCCTGAAGGATTGACCTTTGCACTGCCCGAGATCCTGAACGGTCAGGTTAGGCTTTTTTACGACGTCGAATTCCCTGTCTACCGGATTCTTATCATCTCGGCGGGCTTGCTGGTTGCTTTGGCGCTGTATCTTGTCGTGAGTCATACACGGATTGGGATGTTGATCCGGGCGGGAGCATCCAACCGGCGCATGGTGGAGGCGTTAGGTGTGGATATCCGGATGCTGTTTACCCTGGTCTTTGCCGCAGGCGCTGCTATGGCCGGGCTTGCTGGTTTGATGATTGCGCCGATTACAGAAGCGAGCATCGGCATGGGGAATGAAATCCTGATTGTGGCTTTTGTCGTTATCGTGATCGGCGGTATCGGCTCTGTTCAGGGAGCTTTTCTCGGAGCGATGCTGGTGGGACTGATTGACACTCTCGGCAGGTCTTTTCTTGATGATTTTCTGCGATTGTTTTTATCGCACCAGGCAGCGGAGACGTCGGCGCCGGCTATTTCAGCGATGCTGATTTACATCCTGATGGCAGTGATCCTCACCTTTCGCCCACAGGGATTGTTTGGAGTTCGCAGTTCGTGATGTCGAAAAGTGGCGGGTGGTTGGCGGTTGTCACGGTTCTTGGGGCACTTTTACTGCCTTTCTGGGCGGAATATGCCGGGGAACCCTTTATTCTGGATGTCATTATCCGGTTAATGATCCTTGCGATCGCAGCGAGCAGCCTCAATCTGATTTTGGGTTACAGCGGGATGGTCAGCCTGGGCCACGCCGTCTTTATCGGTATCGGGGCTTATGCGGTTGGAATCCCGGCTTACTATGATCTCAATAGCGGTTGGCTACAGCTGGCGGCGGCTCTTGGGGCATCAGGATGTTTTGCGCTGCTGACAGGCCTCATATGTCTTCGAACCCGAGGCGCCTACTTCATCATGATTACCCTGGCGTTTGCCCAGATGATGTATTTCATTTTTGTCAGTATCGAGGAATACGGAGGAGATGACGGACTGGTGATCTATTCGCGTAGCGAGATGGGTCCTGGTGTTGATCTGGATGACAACAGTCAACTTTATTTTTTGGTGCTCTTTTGCCTGATCGCAGTGATGATCTTGATTCACCGACTGACGCGATCCGATTTCGGACAAGTGATCAGAAGTATCAAGATAAACGAAGTCCGGATGCAGGCGCTGGGTTTTGACACATTCCGCTACCGATTGGTGTGCTATGTCATCTCGGGGATGATCTGCGGGCTCGCGGGCTGGCTACTGGGCAATTTCACTGGATTCATCAGTCCGGAAATGATGGATTGGACCCGTTCTGGCGAGTTGATCGCGATGGTGCTCCTGGGAGGTGCGGCAACTGTGGTGGGGCCGCTGCTTGGCGCGGGGATCTTTATTGGCGTCGAGACACTGCTCCCGGAGATGACCATTTACTGGCACCTGTATCTGGGTATCCTGTTGATCATCGTGGCCAAATTCGGACGGGGCGGCTTGCTGGGCTGGTGGACACGGTGGCAAGGCCGGTCTCGCCCATGAGTGTCGAGCTTGAAGCGTGGGGAATCAGCCGAAGTTTTGGCGGTATTCATGCGGTCGCCGATATTGATCTTTGTCTGGAGAAGGGAAAAATTCACGCCGTCATTGGCCCCAATGGAGCCGGCAAGACCACGCTCGTAGGCTTACTTGCGGGCAGCCTGACAGCCGACAAGGGTGAGATCCGTCTGGGGCGACGCAAGGCCACGTTGTTGCCGGTGCATGAGCGGGTGAAGCTGGGTCTTGGCAGAACCTTTCAGATCACCAGTCTCTTTGGAGAGCTTTCCGTTTTTGAGAACATCGCCATCGCGGTTCAGGGTTATCAGGGTCATTCCTTTCGTTTCTGGGCCCCCGCCAATCGCAAGAGCGCGCTAATCAAAAGAGTTCATGAGTTGGCAAGCGATGCAGGTCTTGACCACGAACTGGATGCTCGGGCTGAGGCTTTGTCTCACGGCAAACATCGTTTGCTGGAAATTGCGATGGCGCTTGCAGGCTTTCCATCGATATTGTTGCTTGATGAGCCAGCCGCGGGACTTGGCGCCGAGGAAACCCAGAACCTGATTGCGATTCTGAACCGGCTGAAGTCGGATGCCGCCGTCCTGTTGGTTGAGCATGATATGGACGTCGTGTTTTCGGTGGCGGATGAGGTCACTGTCATGGTCGATGGCGCAGTGATTGCCACCGGAAGCCCCGACGATATCCGCAATAACCAGCAGGCGCAGCAAGCCTACCTCGGCGAATCAGGGTCAGAATATGCTTGAGGTGCGAAACCTCTCCGCTTTCTACGGGAGCAGTCAGGCGCTTTTTGACGTGAATCTGTCTGTCGGCAAAGGCCAATTAGTCAGCCTCCTTGGACGCAACGGGATGGGAAAAACAACTACTGTTAACTGCATCATGGGATTGCTGGCCTCTGCGCGAGGCGTCATTGAGTTTGACCGGGCCAGCCTTGTTGGTCTCCCCAGTTACCGGGTGGCCCAGTCTGGAATCGGAATTGTTCCAGAGGGGCGGGGCATCTTCCCGAATCTCACAGTTGAGGAGCAATTGCGTGCGTTTTCAGGCGAGCGGGGTTCCGGTTCGAAGACGTGGAAAATCTCAGAGATATATGAGTTGTTTCCAAACCTGGCCAAAAGGCGGTCGAGTTTTGGCAACCAGCTCTCGGGCGGCGAGCAGCAGATGCTGGCGATCGGCCGGGCGTTGATGACCAATCCTACTTTGCTCATTCTTGATGAAGCGACAGAAGGGCTCGCCCCTCTGGTGCGCCAGGAGATCTGGCGGTGCCTGAAGCAGCTGAAACATGAAGGGCTCTCGATTCTCGTAATTGACAAGAACGTTTCGGATATCGCCCGCATTGCTGATCAACACTTCATTGTTGAAAAAGGGCAGACTGTGTGGTCCGGAAGCTCAGTGGAACTCGAGTCGGATCGGTCAATCAGCACGCGGTACCTCGGCCTTTAAGCGCCATCCTTATCTCGCCAGTGATGGGTCATTTTCGTGAGAGATTATCTGCGTCTTCAAGTGCTGCCGCTATAATTCCGTGCCTCTTGTGGCGAGATCAGGGATGCGGAACCGGTTGATCGGATTCAGGCGCTCGCCGTACCTGATGACATGAGGTGATTGCTTGAGAAAGTCCGTTATTGCTGCGTTTGCGCTCGTTTTGATCGTGGGGCTTTGGATTGGATCAGGTCTTTTTTCAGAGCGCGAAGAAACGCCCACCTCAGCCAGTGCGTCTGCAGTGCCGTCTGCGTCCGTCCAACCGCCGTCTGTGCAGGTCCAGACACTTCAGGCAAGTTCTGTCGCGCAGGTGCTGCACCTGATGGGAGTCACCGCTCCCATGCGTCAGGTGGATGTGCCGGCCCAAACCAAGGGAACCGTCGCGACATTGCAAGTCAAAACAGGAGCCCTCGTTGAAGAGGGGCAGTTGCTGGCGCGTATCGATATGGGCGATCGAACTGCAAGATTGCGCGAGGCGCAGGCGCTGCTGGAGCAGCGACAGACCGAATATCAGGCAGCGACCCAGCTTTCAAAGAAAAATCTTCAGTCGGCAACGGAACTGACCCGCTCTCAGGCACTGCTCGATTCTGCCAAGGCAAGCCTGGAAAGCATTCGCCTGGATATCCGCAGAACCCAAGTGAAAGCGCCTTTTGCCGGGGTGGTTGAGCAGCGTTTTGTTCAGTTGGGTGACTATCTTGATATCGGTCATAAAGTGTTCAGATTGCTGGACTTGTCAAAATTGAAAGTAAAGGGGCAGGTCGCAGAGCGTGAGGTGTCACGGCTGAAGCCCGGTATGCCCGCTGAATTGAGTTTTGTCGGCGGTCAGCGCCTTCCCGGTGAGATCACTTTTATCTCCCGCGCCAGTGATAGTGCGACCCGTACCTTCATGGTGGAGGTTACGGCAGATAACCCTGGGTTGGCGGTCTCTGCAGGCATGACCGCCAGGATCAGCCTGAATCTCGGTGACCGCAGGGGGCATCGTCTCAGTCCTGCTGTATTGACGCTGGACGATGAGGGGCGGGTCGGCGTGAAGGTAATTGACGACAACGCTACGGTGCAGTTCATGCCGGTCGAGCTGATCGCAGATAGCCCCGAAGGCATGTGGCTTGGTGGTTTGCCGGACTCTGTTGAACTGATCACGGTAGGTCACGAGTTTGTATCGGCCGGGCAACGCGTGACCGTAAGCCGCGGTGTGCAATAGCACGCGCTGACCATGTCGCTTATCAGCACTGCATTCGGATACTCACGAACCGTACTCGCGGTCCTGCTCTTTGTCTTGATTGCCGGGTCGATTGCTTATCAGGATATCCCCAAAGAGTCCGAGCCGGATATCGATATTCCGATCATCTATGTCACGATGAACCATGACGGCATCTCCCCTGAAGATGCCGAGCGCTTGTTGATACGGCCCATGGAGCAGGCGCTCAAGTCGATTGAAGGAATCAAGGAGATGCGTTCCAGTGGCTACGAGGGCGGGGCGAACGTGCTATTGGAGTTTGACGCAGGTTTTGACTCTGATGCCGCACTGAGGGATGTGCGCGAGGGGGTTGATCTGGCCAAGAGCAATCTCCCTACAGCGACCGATGATCCGGAAGTACATGAGGTGAATTTCAGCCTGTTCCCCGTCGTGGTGGTGATTCTCTCCGGCGATGTGCCGGACCGGGCGCTTTACCGTATTGCCAGAGAACTCAAGGACGAAATCGAAGGCATTGCAGAGGTGCTGGAAGTCAACATCGCCGGCAATCGCGATGAAGTCGTGGAAGTGATCGTCGATCCGTTGAAGCTCGAGAGTTATGGCCTGGATCCAGCCCTCGCGTCGGCGACGGTGAGGAGTTCCAACATGCTGGTGGCGGCCGGTGTTCAGGATACAGGAAAGGGCCGGTTTTCGATCAAGGTTCCGGGTCTGTTTGAAAGTATCCGGGATATTGCCGATCTGCCCGTGCTGGTGGATGGCGATGCTGTGGTGCGGGTGAGTGATATTGCGGAGGTGAGAAGGACGTTTCGGGATCCGGCGAGCTTCGCTCGGGTTAACGGAAAGACCACCGTCGCACTCGAAGTCTCCAAACGCACCGGTGAGAACGTGATTGAGACCATTGAGCAGGTACGTGCAGTGGTTGAGGAAAAACGGGCGCAGTGGCCGCAGACTCTGGGTGAAACGGTGGCGGTCAGTTACTCACAGGACCGCTCGGATCAGATCCGGACGATGCTGAATGACCTTCAGAACAGTGTTATCAGCGCGGTCCTGCTCGTGATGGTTGTGGTGATCTCCGCTTTGGGTGTGCGGAGTGGTCTTTTGGTGGGCATCGCGATTCCGGGCTCGTTTCTGACGGCGCTGCTCACGCTCTTTTTGATCGATGTCTCGCTCAATATTGTTGTCCTTTTCAGTCTGATTCTGGCCGTGGGGATGCTGGTGGACGGCGCCATTGTGGTGACGGAATTTGCCGAGCGGAAACTGAGCGAAGGGGTGCCAAGGCATCAGGCCTACCTGCAGGCGTCGTCACGGATGGCAACACCGATCATTGCTTCGACGGCGACGACGCTGGCGGCTTTCTTGCCGCTCGTGTTCTGGCCCGGCGTAGTCGGGGAGTTTATGAAGTACCTCCCCATGACGGTACTGATCACGCTCATCGCTTCCCTGCTGATGGCACTGATCTTCGTGCCAACGATCGGCGCCTTGATTGGTAAAAAGACCGCCATCAGCGAGCGTGCTTTGAAGACCTTGCTTGCGGGCGAGCAGGGTGACCTGGATAGTGTTGATGGCTTTACCGGCCGTTATCTTGGCCTTTTGAAAAATGCCGTCAAGCGTCCGGGGTTGGTATTGCTGGCGTCGTTCGGTTCTCTTGTGGGTGTGTTCTTGCTGTACGGAACGATTGGGCCGGGAGTGGAATTCTTTCCTGATGTAGAGCCCGACAATGCACAGATCCAGGTGCGGGCCCGGGGCAATCTTTCAATTTCTGAGCAGGACCAAATAATGCGCGCGGTAGAGCAGCGTGTTCTGGATGTTGGCGGGATTCGAACCTTTTATACGCGCGTCGGTTCAGACAAGAACAACGAGGAAGCAGAGGATATTATCGGTTCGGTGTCGCTCGAGTTTTCCGATTGGCGGTTACGACCGCGTGTCAGTGAGATCTTCGATACTCTCGAAAGAAGGTTGCAGGATATCTCGGGCGTCATCATCGATCTTCGAAAAGAAGAAGGGGGGCCGCCGGTGGGGAAAGCACTGCAGTTGCAGCTCTCTTCGATCTACCCGGAGTTACTCAATGATGCTGCAGCCAAAGTCAGGGCGCAGTTCGACGACATGGCAGGTTTCAACAGTATCGAGGACTCCCGTCCACTTCCCGGCATTGACTGGAC
>WTHR01000018.1 GCA_011523045.1 Gammaproteobacteria bacterium
GGTGCCGGGATATCGATCGTGCGCTCGCCGCTGACTTCCTGCATGATGGATGCCATAGGAAAAAGGGGCGCGAGATCATCAGGCCCAACGGGCTGGCCGGTGCCGGGATGCATGACCGGAGCGGGAGGCTCGGGCAGGTCGGCAATGATGTTGTACCAACTGCGGGGGAGATCCTCTTCGCTGAGCAAAAATTTCACTTGATCCGACATGCGGGCTTCCTCCGTTTTCTATACTTTTTTGAAAAAACTTTCTGTCGACGCTTGACTCCGCTACCTACTCTAACAAAAGGTTTAAAGCGAGGTGCGGTGGTGTTTTGACGCAAAGCCCGGTCGATTCGTCACATCACCGGTACATTACGGGACGGGCACATCATCGGCCGATTACCACGTGTAGGAGATGCCCAGTTTGAACGTGTTATCGAGCTTCTCTACATCTTCAGGCACGCCGGAGTCATAGTCAAAGAGGAGTCGCCCGACCAATCCCAATCGGTTGGTCAACGGATAGGTGGCGGTTAAGCGAGTGTATAGCGTCAGGTCGCTCGTATCGGCTAGGTTCCAAAGTCCAAGCTGCTGAATCTCGGTCTCGGTTGACCCGCCGAGCAGTCGACTATTGATATCGAATGTCCACGTTAATCCGGGAAACTGTTCGCGATTTTCGTTGAGCCGGTTTTCGTTGACGAAAGCAATCCCCGGTTCGAAAAGGAAATTGAATTTGGGAGAGGTGTACCACTGTCTGCCATGGTAAACCCCAAACACATCGCGGCGAACCAGTTCGGAGAACTTATCAGACTCAAAAAGGGCGCGCACGCCGAAATGGGTCGTGTTTGAAAGGAATCGATCGCTTTTGAAGATAAGGAGGTATTTGTCTTTTGTTTTCTCACTGCTCTCAGTATCAAGCTCTCCGCGGGCTTCAAACTTCCAGCGGGTGGAAAGGTTTGCCCACGACGCCCTAAGATCGACGTCGAGCTCTGAGCTTTCGGTATTACCGGTTTCAATTGAGTAGGCGAGAGACAGTTTGCCCGTTTTGTGCATGCCTCGGCCAAGCAGCCAATCCTCCGGGTTTATGACGTCAATGTCGATAAGTGAATATTGCTGAACGCCGGACTCCGTGATGACGTCGAAAGGCGTTTGTGTGAGATCCAGCTCGGTGACGCGAATAACGCGCCCGTCCATAAACCTGATGACCGTTGGGTTATCGGACCGAAGATGGGTGATGTCTTCAAAAGACGCTGTGATCAGACCGACATTCTGCGAACGAAAAGAAAGCTTCCCTCCGCTCGCCCCTTTGATTTCACCAAAAAGGACCGAACCGCTCGCCAGCTCGATCTGATCAGGTCGCGGAGCGTCGGCAGTTTGCGCCGAGGCCGATATGGATGCGGTTGTAAAAATAGCGACAAACAGAAGACGCGGCCAGGGACGCAGCGCCTTATTTTTAAAAAACCTCATCATCCGGGGGGGGGTTATCAGACTTGTGTTGCTTACGGACCCATTATAAGCGACCGACAGGTCAGCGCCCCGACATCCTGAGAGAAATTGAATGTCTTTCGCTGGGGATAATATTTTTCCGCGATCAGCCTACGACGATGCAGATAGCGCCTTCATGTTTGATGCATGATCGGTCAAGAGGCGGATGATCTCTCTTGATTCACCTACCCACTCATCCCCTTGATCTAGCGTCATGCGTCTGAGAACAGGCACCGTTGGGCGACCGCGCGCTGAAAGCAGTTCCGACTCCCATTGCGGGTTCTCCCAGATATTGCGCTCTTCAAGAACTATCCCAAGTTGCGCCGCAGCCTGTTTAACCAGTGAACAATAGCCACACCAGTCGCGGGTGTATAGGATAAATCGCTCATTTCGGTCCATGTTAGGCAGGTTCGTGAATCAGGCGCGCAGACGCTTACTGTGAGTCAGGAGATAAAGGCTCAGCGCAAAAAAGCAGACGATAAAAAATCCGATCATGGCGAAGGAAACTGACAGACTGACGTCGCTGATACCCAGAAAGCCATAACGGAATGCATTCACCATGTACAGAATGGGATTTGCTTTGGAGAGCTGTTGCCAAAAGTCCCCAAGCAGGTGAATGGAATAGAACACCCCGCCCAGATAGGTCAGCGGCAGCAGGACAAAGGTGGGCACCATAGAGACATCATCGAAAGTTTTGGCAAAGATCGCGTTGATGAATCCCCCGAGCGCGAACAGGATCGCCGTCAGCACCGCGATGCTGGTCAGGATACCGATACTGAATACATTGAGATCGGTAAAGAGCAGGGAGATCCCGGTGACGATCAATCCGACCAGCAAGCCTCGAGCCACACCGCCAGTGATATAGGCGAGCAGGATAACGCTGTTGGGAGTGGGAGAGACCAGCAGTTCCTCAAGGGACTTTCCCCACTTGGCACCAAAGAAGGAGCCGACGACGTTCTGGTAACTAGCGTTGATGACGGCCATCAGAATCAGCCCGGGCACCAGAAAGTCCATGTAGTCAAAACCATCCATCTGGCCGATCCGCTCGCCAATCAGACTGCCGAAGATCACAAAGTACAGCAGAGTAGAAATGGCGGGAGGCACAAGCGTCTGCTGCCAGATCCGCATAAAGCGCGTGATCTCTTTGATTACGATGGTCGCATAGGCGATCCATTGCTCGCGGGGCGTCACTTACCCTCCACAGGGCTGTGGCCCACGCGGCTAATAAAGAGCTCTTCTAGTCGATTGGCTTTGTTGCGCATGCTGTTCACACGTATGTCGTTATCCGACAGGAGGCGATAAAAATCGTTCAGATGCTCTTCCTTTTTGATATCGATCTCGAGAGTCGTCGGATCGATGAGCCTCGCTGCCTTGTCGAGGCCGACAGGCATCGTGGCCAACGGTTGCTCCAGGTCAAGCACATAGGTTTCAAGATGCAACTGGCGCAGCAGTTCACGCATGGAAGTGTTTTCCACCAGTTTGCCGCTATCGATGATGCCGATGTTGCGACAAAGGTGCTCGGCCTCTTCGAGATAGTGCGTGGTCAGGATGATCGTGGTCCCCGACCGATTAATCTCCCGAAGGAAGTCCCACATCGACCGGCGGATTTCAATATCGACGCCGGCAGTCGGCTCGTCGAGTATCAGCAGGCGCGGCTCGTGCACCAGGGCACGGGCAATCATAAGCCTGCGCTTCATGCCGCCTGACAGCTGCCCGGCCTGATCGTTACGCTTCTCCCACAGACCCAGCAAGGTCAGGTATTTCTCAGTACGTGCCAGTGCGGTGCGCCGGTCGATGCCGTAGTAGCCAGCCTGGTTTCGGACAATCTGCAAAGGGGTCTCAAAAATATTGAAATTGAATTCCTGGGGCACCACGCCCAAAAAGGATTTCGCTTGGGGGAAGTTGTTATCGATATCGACACCGAACACCTCGACGCGCCCTGAGGTTTTGATGACCAGCGAGGCGAGCACGCCGATGACTGTCGATTTGCCGGCCCCATTGGGCCCCAGCAGGGCATAAAAATCCCCCTGGGGCACAGCAAGGTCAACGTTTTGCAGTGCCGTGACGCCGTTGCCGTAGGTCTTGGACAGCTGCGTCGTTTTGAGGGCGAATTCCAAACGGTGTCTCAGAGCAATGATGCGGGAAAGAGAGTGGGAGATGGCGCCTTAAGGCGTGTTTTTCAAGAGCGCCAGAATTTTATTGGCGCAGGACGCACTTCTGATAAAGGTCTTTAAGGCGGTGGTCCGGATCGTAGCGCGCTTTTAGGGCTCGGTAATGGCTCCCGCCATACTGGCGATCGAAAGCCTCCTGCGTGTAGAAGCTTTCTGAATACAATGACTTGATTCCGCCAAGTTTGGCCACTTCGTCTTCAATCAGCCGGTTGAAATGCCCGCGCGGATAGTTTTGCCGGCTACGGACTCCGTCCCAAAAACCGAAGTTGATATACAGGGTGTCATCCCGCATCGGGAAGAGGGGGTATTCGCCCCGTGTCCGGTCGTGGCGGGCCGGGCAGATCCAGACCGGGCGAATGCCGATCTCGCGCTCAAAGAAGTCAAGAAAAGCCGGTGCATTTTCCAGGGGGATGTCGACATCCTGAATCACTGCTTCGCGATGAATACCCGTCAGGGTGTTCAGTCGCCGCGTCAGGCCGACTCGGGTATTCCATCGCATCACCTTCTGGTAGGTGATCGAGTTGAGCCGTCTGCGTCCCAGCAGGCGACGCATCAGCGGGTTTTGCACATAGAGGTTCTTGGAGCACCAGAACCAGTCGGTATCCCAGCGCCACAGGTAGTCACGAGTCGTGAGGTAGTCCTCACTGCGCTGGCGAATGGACCGGTAGAAAATGTTCAGATAGGTGTAGTCGCTGGTATACGGCGCCTCGTCGCAGAATTCACCCAATACGAGGTAGTGCTCACCTGGAGAGAAAACGACCCCGTCGACAAAATCATAAGACTCGCGGGTTGCTGCTTCGAGTCTCGCGAAAAATTCTTCCGGGTCCCGCAAGTGCAGGTGTGTCAGCCGCACATAGGGCTTCACGGGAATCCCTTCAATCTTGAGGCGCAGGATGTATCCCAGCGAACCATAGGAGTTGGCGAGGCCGAAGAAAAGATCCCGATGCTCGTTATCGGGAGTGCAGCAGATAATGTCGCCGTTGCCCAGCAGCACGTCCATTTCCAGCACGGTTTCGTGCGGCAGGCCGTATCGGAAGGAGGAGGATTCAATCCCGATGCCGCCAATTGCGCCGCCGATGGTGATCGACTTCAACTGGGGCACCACTGCGGGCATCAGTCCGTGTGTCAGGGCGGCATCCCCCAGGGCCTCGTAGGTCACCATCCCCTCGGTTTCGATCACGCGGGTCTGTGGGTCGACCGACAGCACGTGCTGAAAGTCACTTACATCGAGCGCGCGATCCTGGGTCTGCCGATCACGGAACAGATTAGAGGTTGCTTTGCCAAGACGGATGTCTCCGCTACGCTGCTGGCGCAGGTGTTCGGCAAGGCGGTCGCGACGTTCCTGATAACCCATATCGGACCGCTTCAGAAGCCGACGGTTTGGCTGTCTTTTCGAGGATCCGATCCGCCCGCATAGCCATGCTCGGTTTGCATGATGACCTGGCCACAGCCGAAGAGTCCGGGCTTGGGTTGGGGGACAAGGTGGTGGCCTCGGCGCTTGAGCTCATCAGCGAGATGATTCAGGCCGCTTTCGATCGTGATGGAAAAGTCTTCGTGCACATGCCAACGGGGCGCATCCAGGGCCTGCTGCGGAGAGCAGTCGTCGTGCAGAATGGCATTCAGTACCTGGACCTGGCCTTGTGGTTGGTGATGTCCGCCCATCACCCCAAAGGCCATGAACGGATGGCGGTCCCGCGTCGCAAAGGCCGGGATGATCGTGTGATAAGGCCGCTTGCGGCCTGCGACCTGGTTGGGGTGTCCGGGCTCAGTCACGAAACCTTTTCCCCGATTCTGCATCGAGATGCCGGTATGGGGAACGACCATGCCGGCGCCGAAATTATCGTAATGCGACTGAATCATTGACACCATCATCCCGTTGGCATCCGCTGTTGCCAGATAGACTGTCCCCTGGTCGGGCTGAATCTCAATCGCCGGTGTGCTGGCGCGGTCGAGGCGGATGTCCCCGGCACAGCGTGCCAGGAAAGCATCGTCGAGCAGTTGATCAGTCGAGACCCGCATGGTGTCGAGATCAGAGACATGGCGATGTGCCAGAAAGAATCCGGCCTTGATCGCTTCGATCTGCAGGTGAACACGATCGGCTGACAGGGCCTCATAGCGCTCAATCTCCAGGTGTTGCAGGATACCCAGCGCGATCAAGGTAACGATGCCTTGCCCACTCGGGGGAATCTCATGGACGGTGAGGTCTGCATAGTCCAGCGTAATGCAGTCGGTCCAGAAGCCTTCGTGGTTTGCCAGGTCATCGGGCGTCATCACCCCTTGATGGCGGGCGCAGTCTGCTGCGATCTTTTGCGCCAGGTCGCCGCGGTAAAAACTCTCGCCCTGTGAGGCGCAGATCTCCTCAAGCGTGTCGGCCATCGCCGGGCAACGAAACAATTCCCCTTCTTTAGGGGGCCGCCCGTCAACGGTGAAGGTGTCGTAGAAGCCCTCGTTCTGGACGAATCGGTCGACCACCCGGCTCCATGCCTGGGCCAGCACCGGCGAGACCAGATAGCCCTCACGGGCGTACCGGACCGCGTTGTTAAAAAGTGACTCAAGGGGCAGGGAGCCAAATCGTTTCCAGAGTTGGATCCAGGTATCGACCGCCCCCGGAACCGTTACGCTGTCCCAGCCATGCTCGGGAATCCCGTCGCGGCCGGCAAAGTATTCCGGTGTCCAGCCCGCGGGCGATTGGCCGCAACCGTTGAAGCCATGAAGCCCTGAGTCATTGGCGATGATCGCAAAAGCGTCGCCGCCGATACTGTTCATGGTCGGCTCAACCACGGGCAGGCAGATCGCTGCGGCCACGGCGGCATCAACGGCGTTACCGCCCTGGCGGAGCATCTCGAGCCCTGCCTGGGCGGCCAGAGGCTGCGAGGTGCTGACCATCTGGCCGGCGTATACAGTAGATCGGCGTGATGGGTGACGATGGTGTTGATCGACTTGTTCAAACATAGTTGGGACGGTGGACGGGAGTCAGTTGGGAACAATACCGCTTCGGTATCAGCGTTTTCTTCTGGCGCGTGGTTGGGCTTTGCTTAAAGAGCGGTCCACAACACAGTCTAGCACCGGTCTGGGTCAGGTCGTGTCCGGGCAGATCATGAGTTGTGCGTGCAGACCTTTGCCAGGTGATCCAGCATGGCATCGAAGTGCCCCTGTTCCTTGGCCATGTCGGCACGCAGGCGCGCACTGCAGTGCATTTCAAGCGGCATATTGAGCAGATCCCAGCGATAACTTACGGGCGCCTGTGGCTCAACTTCACCGATCAGGATGCGTGCACTTTTTTCGGCCGAGTGCTTAAACCAGTCGACATGCCCCTGGCTTTTGACGATGTCCAGGTGGGCAAGGCCTTCTCCCGCGATATAGGTATAAAGACCCTGGTCGTCGCGTTCGATGGTGTTGTGAATATGCCCATTGAGAATGGTTCGGGCGCCGATCCGCAGTAGCTGTTCACGCAGCCATTCTCCTTCGCCGAAGTTCTCGATACTGTGATCAGAAGGCTGCTCTTCAATTGGCCTCAGATCAGTGATCGGACGGTGGCTGAAGACAACGTATTCACGAATGCCGGGGTTATCGCGCAGCGCTGGCAGCTGGCGGAGCAGTGCCCCCCGCATCCCCGCCGACCAGGGAATGATGTCTGCCGCTGTATCGAGATTGATGAACTGGATACCGCCAAGACGAAACGTGGAGTTGCGCGGGCCGACGCCACGCTCAAACCAGTGCAGCAAGTTCCGATCGAAACCCCGGACGATATCGTGATTGCCGAAGGCGGAATAAACGGGCACCGGACTGTTGGCGAGGTGATGAATGACGCTGAGATCGTCGCCCGGCTCGTAGTAGATATCGCCCAGTAAAAGGAGAAACTGTGCCCCGAGCTGATGGGTTCTCTGCAAGGACCATTCGAGTTCACGACCCCCACCGGTATCTCCGATGGCGGCGAACCGATAGTTGTCGGCAAACGGGACTTCCCAGCGCAGTGTGAGTGTACGGTCGGAAGTCGCTTCACCCCGCACGGTTCGCTTAAGGCCATCTATAGATTCATCATGGATCTGACCCGCCCCATCACCCCTCAGTATCGCCAGGGGATGGATGTTATCGATCGTGATGTGGAAGACGCCTTGGGTCCGAAGCACCGGCTCCGGGGTGAATGCCCGCCAGGAAAGGGCAGGCCCTTCCGTGCCGATGAGAAAGGCGCCCTCTGCGAACACAGGGAAATCTCCCTCAGGGTGGCGGGCCTCATGCCTGACATGCCGCGGTTCTGCCATGATAGGCACTCGAAGGCCCCGCATCGCCAGCGCATTGATGCCCACGCCGGCACCAACCAGTGCGAGTGCGCCCAGGAACTGTCGACGGGAGGAAGACTTGCTCATTGGTTTGATAACTTAACGTGCGATGAGGGGGTTCCGACCTGACCTGGGGCAAGATGTCCGGTGATTCAGGCTGGCCGTGATGGACGGCGCTCTGTGTGGTTTCCTGCTCATTAACGCGCACGATTTTAGCATCGCGCTGGCTCTTGGCCTGTGAACTGATTCGACGAAGTGCCGACTCAATCGGATTCTGAATCGCGGATTAACTGGGTCAGGGTGTCCAGGTCAAAGATCGTCAAACATTGGCGTGTGGCTTCGATGAGGCCCGCCTGTTTCAGTTGATTAAGCGTGCGGGTGACACTTTCTCGGGTGGTGTTGGTTCGGCTCGCCAGATCCGCATGGGTGGGTGGCGGCGTAATCTCGACGACCCCGCCTTTTGCCGGGTGCGTGCGGGCCAGCCGAAGCAGTTCAGCGTGTATCCGATTGCTGGTGTTGAGCGTGCTGAACTCGAAAACCTTTTCGTCCGCCCGGCGCAGTCTTGCGGCGAGTTCAATCATCAGTGCCCGCATGACCTCCGGATGCGAGTCGATCACTTCATTAAAGACAGCGGCCGGCAATGAGGCCAGCAGACTCTCTTCCAGAGTGACCACAAAACTGGATCGTGGATGACCGTCAAGCGCAGAGAGTTCTCCAAAAATATCGCCCTGGACCAATTCGGCAAAGGTGATTTCCTTGCCCGCATCCGAGAAGGTCTTGGCGCTGACGCGTCCGCTGCAGATAAAGTAGACCTCGTCGCAGGGTGCATCCTGAGCCAGAACTTCACTGCCGCCGTCATGGCGTGACCAACTGCATCGCTCTGCGAGCTTGGCCAGGGCCTCTTCTGGCAGAGCCGCCAGAATGCGCACCTGGGCCAGAGCGGTAACGCTGATATTGCCTTCTGCCTGCTTTGCCATCGCACTGTTCCGCTGGTCTTTGAGGGCTACCATAACCGATTAGCCGTGCGTCGGCGAGACAGGGCTTTTCAGCCTGAAAAGGGGTGCGGCATTCAACCCAAAGCCGCTATGATCGAGCGCTATGGAAGCGCGTTTGCCGAGCCGGATTGTCTGCCTGACTGAGGAAACCACCGAGACGCTTTACCGGATCGGTGAAGCCGATCGAATTGTCGGCATCTCGGGGTTTACGGTCAGGCCGCCACAGGCGCGCAAGGAAAAACCCCGGGTCAGCGCGTTCACCAGCGCCCGCATCGACCGGATTCTTGCGCTGTCACCCGATCTGGTTTTGGGCTTTTCAGATCTGCAGGCTGACATCGCTCAGGAACTGATTCGCCAAGGGGTGAGTGTGATGGTGTTCAATCACCGATCGGTCAACGGCATTTTGGACATGATGAAGACACTGGGCGCCATGGTGGGCGCGCTGGAGTCGACCGAAGCCCTGATTGGGGAATGCCGGGCGAATCTTGACCGCGCCAGAAGACAGGCGCCGCCCGTGCGGCCCCGTGTCTATTTTGAAGAGTGGGATACCCCTCAGATTTCTGCAATCCGTTGGGTCTCCGAACTGATTGAGATAGCCGGTGGGCAGGATATCTTTCCCGAACTCGCCCAGTGTCCGGACGGCAAGAGCCGGATCATTGCTGACCCAGAAGAAGTGATCCGCCGGCAGCCGGACATCATTATCGGTTCGTGGTGCGGCAAGAAATTCCGGCCCGAAAAAGTGGCTGCCCGCCCGGGATGGTCCGAAATCCCGGCAGTCAAAAACAATGCGCTTTATGAGATCAAGTCGGCAGAGATTCTTCAGCCCGGCCCCGCTGCACTCAGTGACGGATTGTCACGGCTTTGTACCCTTATCGGCAATTGGCACACGGCGACGGGCTAGCCGGTTTCTGATCCGCAGCCGGGCCTTATTGCTCGAGCGCTTCGCCTTTCCAGACCTCAAAATCCATCGCTGCCTTGATCAGTGAGCGGGTGTAGTCATTTTGCGGTGCAGAGAATATTTGTTCCGCACCGCCTTGCTCGACTACCTGACCCGAGCGCATCACGATGATCTCGTCCGCGAGTGCGCGCACCACTCGAAGATCATGACTGATAAAAAGATAGCTCAGCCCGTAGGTCTCCTGCAGTCGAAGCAGCAGGTCAATCATCTGTGACTGTACGGCCCGGTCGAGCGCGGATGTGGGTTCGTCGAGGACAATCAGTTCAGGTTTCAGGATCAGCGCCCGGGCAAGGGCGATCCGTTGGCGCTGCCCGCCTGAGAATTCATGTGGATAGCGCCATCGGGCATCAGGATCCAATCCGACTTCCCGCAAAGCCTCGATAACCTTTGAATCCTGATCGGGTTTTTCGACAAGACCGTGGGCCTCAAGGCCTTCCGCCACAATGTCCCCGACGTTCATGCGCGGACTAAGGCTGCCAAAGGGATCCTGAAAGACGATCTGCATTTGACGGCGCAAGGGCTGTAGTGCTTTGCGGGACAAGCCATCAATACGCTGGTCTTTAAAGGAGATGGCCCCGCGGCTTTGGGTAAGCCGCAGCAGCGCCAGCGCCAGTGTCGTCTTGCCGGATCCACTCTCGCCGACCACCCCCACGGTACGCCCGGCACGCAGCGTCAGACTGACACCATCCACTGCCCGAACATAATCTACGGTACGCCGCAACAGACCCTTGCGCACATCAAACCACACGCCAAGTTCATCGGCTTCGAGAAGCACTTTGCCTGGTGCCGCACCCGCCGCTCGCCGGGTTTTGGGTTCTGCCTCAATCAGCGTCCGGGTGTATGTCTGTGAGGGCGCCTGAAAGATCTGATCCGTATTACCGGATTCCACTACCTTTCCCCCCTGCATCACAACCACCCGGTCGGCGGTTTTGCGTACCACCCCAAGATCATGCGTAATGATCAGCAGCGCCATATTGAGTTGTTGGCAGAGCTCATCGAGGAGCACAAGAATCTGTGCCTGTGTAGTGACGTCAACCGCGGTGGTGGGTTCGTCAGCAATCAGAAGCCGGGGCTCATTGGCAAGCGCCATGGCAATCATCACTCTTTGACGCTGGCCGCCTGAGAGCTGGTGCGGCCAGGATTTGAGTTGACGCTGCGGATCACGGATCCGTACCTGCTCCAACAGTTGCAATGCGCGCTGGCGCGCGACAGGCCCTTTCAGTCTTTTGTGCAGGGTCAGGGTTTCACAGATCTGTTTTTCGACGGTGTGCAGTGGGTTCAACGACAGCATGGGTTCCTGAAAGATCATGCCGATGCGACCGCCCCGCACGCCCCGCAGGGTCTTTTCATCGGCGCCAAGCAGCTCTTCTCCCTCAAAACGAATGCTCCCGCCGGGATGACTGGCCTGGGGATAGGGCAGCAGTCCCAGGATGGAAGCCGCCGTCACCGATTTACCCGATCCTGATTCGCCTACCAGCGCAATCCGCTCACCCGCGTTGATATCCAGCGAGACGTCTTTGACCGCATCAACCTGTTTTTTCGGAGTCGCAAACCGCACCGAGAGGTCACGAATCTCGAGCAGCGGACGGACGGACGGGGAGGTATTCATCGCGAGTCGATTGCCTTTCGCGGATCAAAGGCATCGCGGACTGCTTCGCCGACAAATATCAGCAGACTCAGCATCAGTCCGATAACAAAGAACCCGGTCAGCCCGAGCCAGGGAGCCTGAAGGTTTGCTTTACCCTGAGCGAGCAGTTCGCCCAGCGATGCGGACCCGGGCGGCAGGCCGATCCCCAGAAAATCCAGCGAGGTCAGCACGGTGACGGAGCCGGCGAGAGTAAAGGGCATGAAGGTGATTGTCGCCACCATGGCGTTTGGCAGCAGATGACGGAACATGATCACGGTGTTGCTGACACCGAGCGCCTGGGCGGCGCGGACATATTCAAAGTTGCGCGCTCTCAGGAACTCGGCGCGGACCACACCGACAAACCCCATCCATGAAAACAGCAACAGCAGGCCCAGCAGCCACCAGAAGGTGGGCTCCACGACGCTGGCCAGGATGATCAGCAGGTAGAGCGTTGGCAATCCGGACCAGACTTCAATAAAGCGTTGGCCCAAAAGGTCGGTCCAGCCGCCGAAGTATCCCTGCACCGCGCCGGCGGCCACACCGATCACGGCAC
>WTHR01000165.1:0-6285 GCA_011523045.1 Gammaproteobacteria bacterium
GGTTTGGCATCCATCAGCTGGAAGATGGTCTGCGAAGACGACTGCGCCAGCATCCCGTTGTGCATAAGCGCACGCATATCGCGAAGCGGCCGATATACCTCGACGCCCAGCATCAGCACCATCAGCAGCACGCCAAGACTCATCTCGCCATCAGCCACCCGAAAGGCGCCAAAGGCCAGCGTGACCGCGACACCGAGCGTGATCCCGGTATCGGTGATGCCGCGCGCGAGCGAGTTGGTCGCGAGCACCCACATCGTGGATTTAAACAGAGCGTGGGCGGTGTCTTTGAGTTTTCGGGCGCGGGCGGTGCTCTGGCCGAAGGACTTTAAGGTGGCAAGACCCTGTACCGAATCCAGAAATTCCGCGGCAAAGGCTTTGTAGGCTTCCCCGCGTTCAAGGCTCTTCTGGCTGTCCCAGCGGTGAAAGATCTGCGGCGCGATCAGGGTGAAGAGTGCAGCGCCGAGCATGACGAGGGCGATCGGCACATCAAAAAACGCCACCACCGCAAAAATCAGAAAGGGCGTCAGGATCGAGACGGCGAGCTGGGGCAAATACTGCCCAAAATAAATCTCGAGCTGCTCGACGCCCTCGATCATCGCCACAATGGCATCACCCGTACGCTCAAGCCCGAAATGGGCGGGGCCCAAACGCGTGACCTGATCGAAGACCACCTGCCGCAGGTGCACCTGCACCCGGGCGGCCGTGTTGTGCGCCACCATGGTCCGCAGGTATTCGAGCCAGCCGCGGACCACCATGACCACGCCCACGCCTATAAAAGGAAGCACCAGGTCCTGAACCGGCGCGCCCTCAAAAACCTGGATGATCAGCCAGCCAAGGAGGCCCAGGCGCGCGATGCCAAACAACACGGCAAGCACACCCACCGCCACCGCGCCAAAAATACGAAGCCTGACGCCCCGGGTAAATCCCCAGAGCCTTGAATCGAAATACATGCCTTCCCCTGCCGTGAGTCGGGCCATTGTAATGGAGAGCGCTAAAGGATTTTCCCGGCAGACAGTCAGGTAAACTTCTCGTCATGAGTCAGACGGCCATCCATCAGGAGATCAGCGTGACGCCTCAATCGGCGGCGCTTGGCGCCGTGATCGAGGGCGTGGATCTCGCCCAGGATTTGAGCGACAGCACACTTGAAGAACTGAAAAGCGCCTTTGGCCGCTATTCAGTGATCTTTTTCCGCAATCAGGATCTCACACCGCAGCAGCACATTGACCTCGCCGAGCGCTGGGGCAGCATCAACGTCAACCGGTTTTTCAAACCGCTTGAGGGCTATCCCAAGATTGCCCAGGTCATAAAAGAGGCCGACCAAAAAGAGAACATCGGCGGCGCGTGGCATACGGATCACTCTTACGATGAGATCCCCGCGATGGGTTCGATCCTCTATGCGCGCAAAGTGCCGCAAGTTGGCGGCGACACGCTTTTTTCAAGCATGTATCTTGCCTATGAGGCCCTGTCTGACAGCATGAAAGAGATGCTCAGCGGCTTAAAGGCCTGGCACTCAAGCCGCCATGCCTTTGGCTACGGCGTTTCTGACTCTGAACATTACGAGGACGGTCGTCTCGCCAACCCGGACCTTGCCACCCAGGATGCCCTGCATCCCGTGGTGATCACCCATCCCCTCACTGGCCGAAAGGCGCTTTATGTCAATGCCGATTTCACCGTGCGCTTTGATGGGTGGACGGTTGAAGAATCCAAACCGCTTCTGGATTTTCTTTATGCCCACGGCGCCCGCCAGGAGTTCACCTGCCGCTTTCACTGGGAGCCGGGCTCCATTGCTTTCTGGGACAACCGGGCCACCTGGCATTACGCCATCAATGACTACCATGGCGAGCAGCGCATCATGCACCGCATTACCCTTGAGGGCGTGCCGCTCAACTGATTCCTTTCCCGGCGGAGCACATCGAGCTCAACACTTTCACCAGAGACTGCCATGCTGCCACGCACCTACATCAACCCGCCTGATCACTGGGTCACTGACCCGCCGCTGCCCTACAGCCAGGCCGTGCGCTGCGGCGAGATGCTCTTTACCACGGGGCAGATGGCGCTCGACAACACCTTGAAGGTGATCGCCCCGGGAGACCTTAACGGCCAGATCGACGCGGCGATTAAAGATCTCATCGGCGTACTCGATGCGGCAGGCATGTCACCTTCGGATCTCGTGCAGATGCGCGCCTTTTATGTAGACGAACCCGCTGCAACGTTTGATTCAGTCGCAAACCAGATCGCAAAAGCGCTTGGCCCCCTGGCAGGGCCAGGCCCTGCGCTCACCGTGGCACCCGTACAGGCGATGATGTCGCCGGGGCCGCTTTTTGAAATCGAGGCCATCGCCATGCGCGGCCAAAACGGCGAGACCCTCGCCCGCACGGCCGCCTGGGACCCCAACTGGGTCGGCCCACCCGCGCCCTTCAGTCATGCGATTCGCGTGGGCGAGATGTGTTTCACCAGCGGCGTTACCGCGCAGCGCCACAGCGCGATCGAAGCCCCGGGCGATCTCACCGGCCAATCACACGCCGTCCTGCGCCGGATCGACGCTCTGCTGCGACAGCTCGGCGCCGACATCAACGATACGGTGAAAACCAATCTTTTCAACGTCGAAGCCGGCGTTGCGCAGGACTGGGCAGCGCCCGCGCTGGCGAGAGCAAGTTACTACCGCGAGCCCGGCCCCGCTGCCACCGGACTCAGCCTGCAATCCCTTCGTCCCGAAGGGCTCATGATCATCAATGATGTGGTGGCCATGCGAGGGCATGACGGCGCGAGGCTGCCGCGAACTCACGTGTGGCCCGACAATCACTGGGACTGGACCGTGCATCTTCCCTATCGCCACGGCATCCGCTGCGGTGATCTCATCTTTTTGGGCGGGCAGGTTCCGCTCAACCCGGATGCCAGCGTCGCCCACAAGGGCGATCTCAAGGCACAGACCAATATGGCGATGGAATACATCCGCCGCGTGCTCGCTGAGATGAACCTCGACTTTGGGCATGTGCTGCGCATCAATACCTTTTACGCCACGGGTGATCAACCTGATAGCGACGAGCGCATCTGGAAAGAAAACCTGCACGCAAGATTTGCGCACTTTGCGCCGCCAGGACCCGCCACCACCGGTATCCCGATGCCCTATCTGGCCTACGAGGACATGAACATCGAGATCGACATCATTGCGATGGTGTAGACGGCCGCGAATGACAGAGCAACCAATCAATTCTCCGGAAGACGCCGCAACAAAAGTGCTGGCGGCACTTCAAAGCCTTGGCATCGAGCATGAAGTGATGGACTGTGATCCGGAACTTGCTGATACGGCGGTTTTTTGCGAACACTACAACATCCCGCCCGAGGTCTCGGCCAACGTCATTATTGCGGCCGGCAAATCCGACCCGCGCCAGTACGCCGCCTGTGTGCTGCTCGCCACCACACGACTTGATGTCAACAAATGCGTGCGCAAAAAGTTAGGCGTCAAAAAATGCTCTTTTGCCTCCGCCGAGGAAACCAAAGCCCTCACCGGCATGGAGATCGGCGGTGTCACCGCGCTGGGCCTGCCGGACGACCTGCCGCTTTGGGTCGACAGCAGAGTCATGAAGTGTGACTGCATCATCCTGGGCGGGGGCAGCCGCTCGATCAAAATCAAAATCTCGCCCGCGGTCTTTGAGCTCACCCCCAACACCGAGATCGTCGAAGGCTTAGCCCTTGGTAACGCCTGAGCAGGACCTAAAGATAGATAAAGGAATATAAAAGAGGAGACAACACCATGGGATTTTCAGCATCACAGCCAGACGGACGCAATGACTCGCTCCAAAGCGCGGTTTCGCCAGACGGCAACCCGTCGCTCGAAACGCAGTATCGCGTTCCCGCCCGCTGCGGTGTCGCCGTCAAGGTGGCCCAGGGGCAGACCATCGAAGTACAGAACACCCATGGCACGCAGGTCTGTGATTTCTGGGCCTTTTGCGCAGACGATATCCGGGAGTTTCTCTCCATGGCGCATACGCGCACTTCATTAGAGAGCATCTTTCCCAAAACCGGCGACAGGATTGTTTCCAACATCCGCCGGCCGATGTTCGAGATTACGCAAGACACCTCCCCCGGCGTACATGACACACTGATGTCGTGCTGTGACAGCAACCGCTACCGGATCCTTGGCTGTGAGGGCTATCACGACAACTGCACGGACAACCTGCGCATGGCGATGATGGCGATCGGCCTTGAGGCGCCGTCTATCCCCGATCCCTTTAATCTCTGGATGAACATCCCCGTGGCCAAAGACGGCGCGACGGCTTTTGAGCCCACCGTTTCAAAACCGGCCGACTACATCCGCATGAAAGCGCTGTGTGACGTGATCGCCGTCATGTCGGCCTGCCCACAGGACATGAATCCCATCAACGGCATTGGTTGTGATCCGACTGAGGTGCATTTTCGAGTGATCGGCTGATGCTGTAGATCGAATGCTGCCTGCCATCTTGAAATTGGCCAGTAAAGCTCCGATATCGCCTCCTTAATCAGGGTCGAAAGGCAGCCAGGGCAAAGGTTTCAAGCTGCGCTAAAACCTACTCCCGATAGCAAGAACCCATCCGGTCGAGCTTTCGCAGCCAGCCTTCCCACTGCAAGGTGCCGTCGAAGACAAACTCGTTATCGGGATTGCCGGTAAACCCGGCAGCGAGTTGCTCAGCGCTCTCCAGATTAAAGGTCTTGACCTTGGCATGCGTCTGCATGGCATCGAGCTGACAGCGACAGGCGTATTCAAGAGTAATCGTGAGAAACAAGACTTCCGCAACGCTCTTGCCCAGCACAAAAACGCCATGATTACGGATCATGGCAATCTTCTTCTCTCCTAACTGATCCAGAACATCCCGCACGGCGTCTTCGTCGTTGCCGGTATCACAGTCCACATAAACGATCTCATTAAAAACAATGAGCGCATGCTGGATCACGGGCAACAAACCGCATTCCAGTGAAGCCACGACAGTGGCGGCAGGAATATGCGTATGCAGCAGGCAGTTGATCTCGGGCCGTTGCTTTAATATCCCACCCGCCTGGGCCACAGAAGAATAATTAAGCGGCCGCCCCGGCCCCTGATCCGGCTTTTCATCAAAGCGGACTTTGACAAGATCCGAAGCACGGACTTCATCAAAAAAAGTTCGGTAGGTTTTCAGAAGATAGGCATCTGGCTCATCTTCGATCCGCACGCCGAGCACGCCTTCCACCATATCGGTGAGGTGGTAGAACTCGAGCAGATGATGCCCTGCCGCACATTCCACACGGCTCTTCCATTCGCCTTCGGTCATATTGGCCCGGCTGGTCGAGTTAATGGGGCTCACGTTGTCCGACATCATGCAATCCTCTGAATAGATACATTCAAGACCGACCAGTACCTCGCACTAATCGATTAATCTAGCAAAATATTGGCCCTAGGCAGGGGCGACTAATAGTGACAAAGAATCCTCATTTACTAGTCATTCTGATTTGCTCTTTTGTGGCCGGACCCTTATTTGCGTTTTCACTCACTCCAGACGAAGAACGTGAGTATCTTCGAACCATGAACTCGCCAGAGATTCAGGAAATCAGACACTACCTCGACGCTTGCCTCTCGGGAGTAATATTTAAGCCAGAAGACCAATACCCGTGCAATCTTGATGGACCTCCCGAGGGGGCTAGTATTCGGGAACACCCGCGCGAGCATATCGATCAGCGTTTCGGTGTGATCATGGTTGAGCCATTTGCATTTGGCGGATCGATGTTCACGATTATGTTTGCCGAATCACCGCACCTCGCAGTCAATGTCTGGGTATATCCGGAAAATGGCGTTTCCCCTGACGTACGGTCGTTTCAGGTCACTGATCTTACGGCAGAGCAACGTGTTGAGATTGCAGATAAGTTCCGGGATTATCTGACTGATGATAGGTTTACGAGATAGCGCTTCTAGCAGCAAACCATCCTCCTTAAGAATCCATCTGGACCACCGTTGAAAACGCCCTACCTCACCAAATCCCGCTATATCGACGGCCTGCGCTGTGAGAAAAAACTCTGGCTGGGCTGGCATCAGCGCCTGCCTTATGAGGAGGCCCTGCCCTTTTCTGTGCTGGATACCGGTAACCGTATTGGCCGGGGGGCTTGTGCGCTTTTTCCGGGCGGGGTTGAAGTCACCGAAAAGCCTTATGAGCATGAGGCCGCGGTGGCCCGCACTTTGGAACTAATGGCGGGCGATACGCCCTCGATCTTTGAGGCGGCTTTTGAGGCCCATGGCATCCGCATCCGCGTGGATATTCTTGAGCGCCTTGATGAGGG
>WTHR01000165.1:6385-11971 GCA_011523045.1 Gammaproteobacteria bacterium
CGCTTGATGAAGCGCCCGAGGTTTATGCGACCAAGTCGCTTTGTGCCAAACCTTACCGCTGTGATTATTTTGATCACTGCATGGCGGCCAAACCCCAAGACTGGACGGGGCTTTTGTACCGCATTCATCCTAACCGCCTGGCGGCGCTGCATGCGCAAGGCATCGAATCGATTCCGGATATCCCGGAGGATTTCAAACTCCCTGAAAAACAGGCCCTTGCGCTTGATTGCCTTGCCTCGGGCGAGATCTGGGTATCAGAGGATTTGGCTGATGCGCTTCGCGCTTTGGGGCCGCCAGCTTATTACATGGACTTTGAAACCATGGCGCCCGGGATCCCGGCCTATGTCGGCACACGGCCTTATGAGACGGTTCCCTCTCAGTTCTCTGTGCACTATATAGATGAAGACGGTGTGCTGACGCACACCGCTTATCTTGCTGAAGGCGATGTGCACCCCGGGCGCGAATTTGCAGAAGAATTAATCGCTGCGATGGATCGCACGGATGTTCCAGTCGTGGTCTATAACGAAAGCTTTGAGCTTGGCGTCCTAGGCGCGCTTTGTGAGATGTTTCCTGATCTTGCCGAAGACCTTGGCGCGATCATGAAAAACGTGGTGGATCTATTGCCCGTGGTGCGTGATCACGTCTGTCACCCGGGCTTCATCACCAAGCGTTCGCTTGACGCGGGAACGTATTCGATCAAGAACGTGTTGCCGGCGCTGGTGCCTTCGATGAGTTATGCCGATCTTGATGGTGTGGCCGAGGGCGGTGAAGCCTCAAGGGTCTTTGCCGCCATCGTGCATGGCGTTTACACGGGGCGTGAAGCGGATGACTACCGACAGCAATTACTTGATTACTGCGAGCAGGATACGCTTGCGATGGTGGAGATCCAAAAAGTGCTCTTGACGCTTTGTGGCAGCGGTGGCCCAGCGGCGTAAGATACGCCCATGCGTTTAAGCGAAGAACAGATCGGTGCTTTAAACCGCCAGGGCTTTTTGGTGCTGCCGGATTTGTTCTCAGGCGCGGAGGTCGATGCGCTGCGCTCCCGATTGCCCGCGCTTTTTGCCGATGGCCACGAAGGCAATATCGTGGAGCGCGAATCGGGCGAGGTGCGCACGTCCATGGGGCTGCATCTTCGCGATGAGGGCTTTTCGGCGCTGACGCGCCATCCGCGGCTGGTGGAGCCCGCGCTTCAGATCCTGGGAGAGCCTGCCTATATCCAGCAGGTGAAGGTGAACGTCAAAGCGGCCTTTTCCGGGGAGGTCTGGCAGTGGCATTACGACTTTGCCACGCACCATGAAGAAGACGGCGTTTTGCGGCCTTTGGCGCTTAATCTGCACGTATTTCTGGATGACGTCAGCGAATTTAACGGCCCGCTCTGGTTCATTCCGGGCTCGCACGCCGTGGGAGCCCACGGGGCACATCTGGACACGGCGACCACGAGTTATCCGCTCTGGGTCGTGGATCCGCCCACGGTAAAAGCCCTTGCTGAGAAAAACGGCATGGTCTCAGCCACGGGCGCGCGCGGCACGGGGCTCATTTTCTTCGATACCCTGCTGCATGGCTCGCCGCCCAATATGTCGCCCTGGGACAGAGCCATTTTTTCATTGATCTTAAATCCCGTTTCCAATGCGGCGACGCTTTGTGGCCGCCCGGACTACAAACACCATCAGGATTTCTCGCCGGTGGTGCCTCTAGATGACAACTGCCTTGGCGTGATGTGATGTTAAGGAAGACGTCTTTTTTTGTTTTTGTTTTGGGTCTTTTGTTTTTGGCAGGGTGTGCGACGCCTCAGCATCAGTTGCCCGACATTCAGGACAACCGCGTGTATGCGGCAGCTGCGGAGATTGCAGCAACACCGGAACCGACGCCGCGCGAAGTGTCTGATCATGAGGCCGTTGCGCGCATCAGTGCGCTTTACAACCAACTCAAACCCGCGGCGCTTGAAGTGTGCCGTTATGTGGGTGAGCATCATTGTGAATGGGAGCTCACTTATTCTCCTGAAGAAGAAGTCAACGCCTACGCGTCTGATGCCGCAACGGTGGTGATCTACAAAGGCATCGTGCAGTACGCCAGAAGCGATGCCGAGATTGCGATGGTGATTGCGCATGAGATGGCGCATCACATTGCCGATCACATTCGTGAAAGCCAAAACAGTCAGGCGGTCGGTGCGATCATCGGCGGTGTGGCGATGACATTACTTTTGGGAGACGCCGCCGCATACAGCGGACAGGTGATTGCCGACGGCATGCAGATCGGCGCCGTGGCGGGCGCACTCACCTTCAGCCGCAAGCAGGAGATGGAAGCAGATTATCTTTCGGCCTACATCATCGCGCGCGCAGGCTTTGATCTTGATGCAGGCCGGGGGATTCTGGTGAAGCTTGGGCGCATGAGCGGGCGCACTGAATCGACGGTTCTCGATACCCATCCGGCGGGGCCAGAGCGTCTGGCCGCCTGGGATCTTGCCGCAGCCGAGATTCGTTCAGGCTCGCCGATGCCCCGCAAAAGATAGCGTTTTTGGCATTAAAAAAGCCCCGCGCGGCGAACCGGGCGGGGCTTTTTTTATTTGAGGCAGCCTCGCTTTAAGAAGCCATATCCTTTAGGTTCTTAAGGGCCAGGATTTTCACGCGACGGCTCGCCGGCTTGGCGGCCACGTCCATGGTCTCCCCAGGTCTGAAAGGATTGGGGACCCCGTACTTCGCTTCGGTCGCGGGCTTGTCGACCACGCTGATTTTAAACAGACCCGGCATTTTGAAAACACCAGCAGACCCTTTCGCAACATGACCTGAAATCACGTTGGACAGACTGTCGAGAACGGCGCGCACCTGCTTGCGGTCGCAGCCTGACTCTTCGGCAATAGCGTTGAGTAACTCGGTTTTGGAAAGGGGCTTTGAGTAGTTGCTCATAAGTATGATCTCGCTTCCAGATGGATTGTGGTTAAAAAGCCTTGCGGCCAGTGTTCGTTGACTCTGGCGGGTTAAGTCACCAGAGGCGTCGTGGGAGCATTTTAAACACAAAAAGATCGGGTTTTATAGTGTTTGCATGCGTTTCGTTCTATGTTAGGCGCGTGTAGAATCGGCCGCTTCATTTTAAAGTTAAAGCAGTCTCTTAAGTCCATGGCGCAATATGTTTATTCAATGATGGGAGTGGGCAAAGTCGTCCCGCCCAAAAAGCACATCCTCAAAGACATCTCGCTGTCTTTTTTCCCCGGCGCCAAGATCGGCGTGCTGGGGCTAAACGGCGCGGGCAAGTCCACTTTGCTCCGAATCATGGCCGGCATCGATACCGAGATCGAAGGCGAAGCGATCCCGCAGAAGAACCTTAAAGTCGGATACCTGCCCCAGGAACCCCAGCTTGATGACGACACGGACGTGCGTGCCAATGTGGAACAGGGCCTTGGTGAAGCCAAAGCCCTACTCGATGAATTCGAGCGCGTCAGCGCGCGCTTTGGCGAAGAACTCACCGACGACGAGATGACAGCGCTCATCGAAGAACAGGGAGAGCTGCAGACCAGGATCGATGCCATCGGGGCCTGGGAGATCGAGCGCAAGCTTGAGATTGCCGCCGATGCCCTGCGCCTGCCGCCCTGGGAGGCCCGGGTGAAGCATCTTTCCGGTGGCGAGCGCCGGCGGGTGGCGCTGTGCCGTTTGCTGCTCTCAGAGCCTGAAATGCTGCTGTTGGACGAGCCGACCAACCATCTCGACGCCGAATCGGTCGCCTGGCTGGAGCGTTATCTCGAGCAGTATCCGGGCACGGTTATCGCCGTGACCCACGACCGGTATTTTCTGGATAACGTGGCCGGCTGGATCCTCGAACTCGACCGCGGCCACGGCATTCCCTGGGAGGGCAACTACTCCTCCTGGCTTGAGCAAAAAGACGTAAGACTCGAGCAGGAAGAAAAGAGCGCCTCGGCGCGACGCAAGAGCATCGCCTCGGAACTCGAATGGGTGCGCGCCAATCCCAAGGGACGCCAGGCAAAAAGCAAGGCGCGTATTGCGCGCTTTAATGATCTCGTGGATCAGGAGTTTCAGTCGCGCAGCGAAACCAATGAGATCTACATTCCGCCGGGACCGCGTTTGGGCGACAAGGTGATCGAAGTCAAAAACCTGCGCAAGGCCTTTGGTGACAAACTGCTGATTGATGATCTTTCTTTTTCTTTGCCGCCGGGCGGCATTGTCGGCATCATCGGACCGAACGGCGCGGGCAAGACCACGCTCTTTAAAATGCTGACGGGTGTTGAAACACCCGACAGCGGTGAGATTGATCACGGCGATACCGTCGACATTGCTTATGTGGATCAAAGCCGCGATGCACTGGACGACAGCAAAACCGTTTGGGAAGAAATTGCCGACGGGCTGGATATGCTTGAAGTCGGGAAGTACCAGACATCGTCGCGCGCGTATGTGGGGCGCTTCAACTTCAAAGGACCGGATCAGCAAAAACATATCGGGTCTTTGTCGGGTGGTGAGCGCAACCGTGTGCACCTTGCCAAAGTGTTGCGCCAGGGCGGCAACCTACTACTGCTTGATGAACCGACCAACGATCTGGATGTGGAAACGCTGCGCGCGCTTGAAGTCGCGCTGACGGATTTTCCGGGTTGTGCGGTAGTGATCTCTCACGATCGCTGGTTTCTTGACCGGATCGCGACGCATATTCTGGCCTTTGAGGGTGACAGCCAGGTCACCTGGTTCGCGGGCAACTTTGCCGAGTACGAGGCCGACCGCAAGCGTCGTCTGGGCGACGATGCCGACCAGCCGCACCGCATCAAATACAAGCCCATCCAGCGCTGAAAACACTATGAATAAAGGGTCAATCGCTGCTCGCGGAGGTCTTCGGGCATGACCGATCCTTTTGCCCGCTTTGGGGTCGAGCATCTTTCGGCGACGTCGATGCTGCAGTTTCGATCGGATCCCGCGCTGGGTGTTTTGTATCTCGTTTTCAAGATCCGTGAAGCGGGCTCCCCCGCCATGCATCGGGGCTCAGCGCTTGATCACACCATCGGCCAGATGCTGGAAGCAGGCGCCACGCTGGATCAGGCAGGCGCTCGGGAGATGGCGACGGCGCATTATGATTGTCTGATTGAGAACACCGACGAGAAGTACCGCCCTTCTGATATCAAACGCGAGCGCGAGGTGGTCAGCCGGTGCCTCGATGAGTGTTATCCCATCGTCAGCAGCTGGGACACGCCCGCAGCCTATCAGCATCCGATTCGTCTCAACCTTCAGGGGATAGAAGTGCCCGTGATCGGTTTTATTGATCTGCGCTACCCCGATGCGGTGCGCGAGTTAAAAAGCTCGGGCAAACCGCGCCCCGGTATTGTTGATGATCATGCCTTTCAGGTTACGACCTACGCTATGGCCATTCGCCAGGAAAGCGGCGCCGGGCCGCAGGATTTTGTGGATTACCTCACGCCTTCGGGCATGAAGTAGTATCAGCTGATGAACGGCAAGCGGTGGGTGCAGGAGGTGGTCGATACTGCCGCGGGCATCCGGGCATTGCTTGAGCAAGCCGAAGACAAAGACGCGCTGTGCGAGCTCATCACGCCCGATTACAACCACTGGCTGTGGCGCTATCGGCCAAACAGTCTCG
>WTHR01000137.1:0-2867 GCA_011523045.1 Gammaproteobacteria bacterium
GCTTTGGGGCTCTCCATGGTGAATTGCGAGAGTGCCATACGCCGCAAGCCGTTCGGCGCCGACTTCGGTCAGGATAGAATTTTCCTCCGGATCTGCGTCGGGATAAACAATAAGGCGGTTGCGGGTCAATGGGTGTACCTGGGGTCGGGTCTCGGGCTAGGATAGCAAGATGTCACCTGCCAGAAAACCGCTCCCAAGAGGGGTGCTATCGCCGGGGGGTTACTAGGACGAACGGTTGTACACGTAAAAACGGCCCAACGCTCTTATTCTTTAAGATAAGTCAATGGATAAACTCAACTCAATCGTTAATGTTGATGCTTACCCCATCGATGACCTCGGCCGGCCGGAGTCGCTGGAGGTTATCGCCCGGGCAAAGCAGCAATTGAAATCGACGGGTGCCTGTCATTTCGGGGGTTTTCTGAGCGACAGGGGTTTAGATCATCTGCTTGCAGAAGCGCAGGCCTTAGAGTCGTCAGCGCATGCCAGCGACAACTGGTACACCCCTTACTATGGCCGACCCGACTCCAGTTATCCTGCTGGGCATCCCCTCAATTCAGCCGTGCATTTTTCCGTGCGCTATGTCTCGCGCACCCTGCTGTCTGAAGAGTCACCGCTCCGCTATCTTTTTGAGGACAGCAGACTTTTGAGTTTTTTCCATGCGTTGTTGCCGGACGAGCCGTTGTATCGGTACAGCGATGCCCGAGGCTCACTCAACTACACCGTCATGGCGCAAGGGGACGAGTTGGGCTGGCACTTTGATGCCTGCGAACTCGTGGCATCGATTCTGCTGCGCCCGGCAGAGGCGGGCGGACTTTTTCAGTACATACCGGCGGTGCGAACAGCGGACGATGAGAGTTTCCCGGTCGTGGCTTCAGTCCTGGGAGGCCAGGATCATCACCGGACGAATGTGGATTTTGCACCAGGGGATATGGTGCTGTTCCGGGGCCGGCACAGCCTGCATCGTGTTACCGAAATCCAAGGAGAGACTCCTCGACTGATTGCGTTAATGAGCTTCGATAATGTTGAAAAAGCCGTTGAGCGCGACGTTCCGGATGATCTCTTGCCGGCCTAGTTGATGACAGGCCGATCATCCCGGATGCGTGGGGCGGATCGAATCAGCATTTTTGTGTAGTCAGATTCCGGAGACTCGATAAGGGTTGCCGTATCCTGTTCTTCGACGAGCTGACCCGATTTGAGCACACCGATTGTGTGTGCCATCACGCGAACGACAGCCAGGTCGTGCGTGATAAATAGGTAGGTGAGACCAAGATCGCGTTGCAGTTCTTTCAACAGGTTCAGTACCTGTGCCTGAACCGAGACGTCCAGAGCTGAGGTGGGCTCGTCGCAGACAATGAAGTCCGGCCGCGACGCAAGTGCCCGAGCGATCGAAATGCGCTGGCGCTGACCGCCAGAGAACTCATGGGGAAAGCGTCGGGCATCTGACGCCGACAGGCCAACCTGCTCTAGCAGTTCGTCGACACGGTTTTGCTCTGCCTGGCGACCATCGACAAGTGAAAAGGTTCGAAGGGGTTCGGCAAGAATATTGCCCACGCGCCATCGGGGATTCAAAGAAGCGTAGGGCGACTGAAAAACCATCTGAAGACGCTGGCGAATTCGCCGATGCTCGGCTTGCGAGAGTTCTCGATCGTGCAGATTATGTCCGTCGATCAGAATCCGTCCGCTACTCGGCCCGAGCAGCCCCACCGCGATTCGGGCGATGGTCGATTTTCCCGAGCCGCTTTCGCCGACCAGTGCGTATGTTTTGCCCCGCTCAATGGCGAATGAGACATTGTCCACCGCGTTCAGGAACCGCTTTGGCTTGCGATAGATCATTCGGACCAGCCATGGCTCCGAAAGATCAAAGCGCCGGCAAAGTTGCTCGACCCGAATAAAATCAGACATCGTTGTAAAGCCAGCAAGCGACACGATTTCGCTCCATGTGCGGCCGTTTCGTGGCGCAATGCGCTAACGCCTGTCCGCAGCGTGGATGGAATGCGCAGCCGTCGGGCAGGGCGTCGAGGCGCGGCATGGCGCCGGTAATCTGAAAGAGTTCTGTGGAGATATCGCCGTATTCCACAGACGGTGTGGAAGCAATTAAGCCCTTTGTATAGGGATGTTGCGGGTTCCGCAAAAGAGTCTGCGTGTCTCCAATTTCTGCAAGCCGCCCAGCATAGAGGACGGCGACACGATCTGTGGTTTCGGCAATGACACCCATATCATGGGTAATCAGAATGACCGATGCGCCGTGTTCGCGGCAAAGTCTCTTAAGCAATTCCAGGACCTGCGCCTGCACAGAGACGTCGAGCGCGGTTGTGGGTTCATCCGCGATAATCAGTTCGGGTTCAGCGCAAAGGGCGAGAGCAATGACCACGCGTTGACGCATACCGCCAGAAAATTCATGCGGGTAGGCATTAAAGCGGGCGGGATCAATGTCGACCTCCTCGAGTCCAGCGATTGCCTTGCGTTTGGCCTCATCGGCACTGACCGGCAGATGTGTCAGGATCGTCTCTACCAATTGATCACCGATAGTGCGAAGAGGGTTGAGGCTTGTGAGCGGATCCTGGAACACCATGCTGATACGCCGGCCGCGGATGCGGTTGGCCGCACTGATACCCAGTTGATCAATGCGTTCTTCTTTCAGCCAGATCTCCCCACGCTCGATATATCCGGGTGGGTCGATCAGTCCGATGATCGCTGCGCCGGTCATGGATTTGCCGGCTCCCGATTCTCCTACGAATCCTATGATCTCTCCTTTTTCGACATCAAAAGAGATATCGTCAATGGGCACCAGTGCTCCGTGACGGTGGGGGAAGACCACGCGCAGGTTCCGGACAGAGAGAATGGTTTCGCTCATTTGAGTCTTGGAT
>WTHR01000137.1:2877-11892 GCA_011523045.1 Gammaproteobacteria bacterium
ACAGTGCGAGCGCCAGCAGCGTCACGGCAGGTAAGAGCAGGATCCACCACTCACCGGAAAAAAGAAAATCCTGACCGATTCGAATTAACGTGCCGAGACTGGGCTCCGTGGGAGGTGCGCCGACCCCAAGAAACGACAACGTGGCCTCGGCGATGATGGCAAGCGCCAGGGTAATGGTTGCAATGACAAGAACCGGCGATAGCACATTGGGCAGAATGTGTCGCAGCATGATCTGGCCACTGCCCAGACCGATAAGCCGTGCCGCCTGAACATATTCTTTTTCTTTCTCCACCATGGTGGTGCCACGCACCGTACGGGCAAAGGGAACCCACTCCGAAAGCCCAATGGCAATAATCAGAACGGTAATGGCCAGTTCGTCGCGCATGTGGGGCGGCAGCAGGCCTCGGGCAATTCCAAAAATCAGCATCGCGATCAGAATCGAGGGAAAGGTCACCTGAATATCTGCGGCCCGCATAATGAGGGAGTCGACCCATCCGCCGCGGTATCCAGCGATCAGTCCAAGACTGACGCCCAATACCATCGCCAGGATCACCGCCGTCAAGCCGACGAATAGGGAGACCCTGAGACCAAAAATAATCGCGGAGAGCAGATCACGTCCCTGATCATCGGTACCAAGGTAAAACGTTTCCCCGGTAAAGGCATTGGGCTGCATCGGAGGAGTAAAACCGTTCATGAGGTTCAGCGACCCGGCATCAAACGGATTCGTGGGCGCGACGAGGTCAGCGAATACCGCGAGCAGAATCAGCATCACAACGATTACAAACGAAACGACCGTAACGGGCGATCGCTTAAAGTCGTAGAAAAAATCGCTCTCGCGAAACCGGCCCATCAGGGACTTTTGCGCGCTCATGTAGTCTGGCGTTTAAGTTGGCCGTCGCGGATCCGAGGATCAATCGCGAGGTAAAGCAGATCCACAATGAGATTGATTATCACAAACAAGGTACCTACCAGCAGCAGATAGGCAGACATTACCGGGATATCAACGAAGAACACTGCGTTGATGAACATCAATCCAACCCCCGGCCATTGAAAAACGGTCTCCGTGATGATGGCAAAGGCCACAATCGAGCCAAGTTGCAGACCGGCGACAGTGATGACCGGTACCAATGTGTTCTTCAACGCATGACCAAAATACACCACCCGTTCGGGCAGGCCTCTGGCCCGGGCAAATCGAATGAAGTCCTGTCGGAGAATCTCAAGCATCTCTGCCCGTACAAGGCGCATGATGAGGGTCATCTGGTAAAGCCCGAGCGTGATTGCCGGCAGCACCATGGATTTCAGGCCAGAAACGGTAAGCAGACTGGTCGACCAGAACCCGATCTGCACAGTTTCCCCCCGGCCAAAGCTGGGCAGCCATCCGAGTTCCACTGCGAACAGCCAGATCAGGAGCACCCCGATCAGGAAGGTCGGCAGAGATACCCCAATCAACGAGGTCGACATGATGAGATGGGCAGAAAAACCGTTTCGGAAGATGGCCGTATAAACCCCCGCAATCACTCCAAAGAGCATCGCGAAGATCGCCGAGACCAGCGCCAGTTCCAGAGTCGCCGGCAGGCGTTCGAGAATCATATCCGCGACCGGCTGGGCCCCTCGGTATGAGTTGCCAAAATCAAACTGTAAGGCGCGGGTTACAAAGTCGAGATACTGCGTATGCAATGGGTCATTCAGGCCCAGCGCTTCGATGAGCGCCTCGCGCTGCTCCACAGTCGCTTCCTGGCCGAGCAGATTGTCGACCGGGTTACCGACATAGCGGAACATCATGAATGAAACGAACGCGACCAGGAACAGTACGAAAACGGACTGGCCGAGGCGCCGAAGAATAATCAGCAGCATAGCGCCAAAAGTTGATTGGGCCCCGACAGCACCTGTCTGGACCCAATCACTCCTTGGACACCGAAACTGCCTGACCGATCCCTGAGGGATCAGCCAGGCGAATCGCGGTGAATTAGTTGAAGGTCAGGAACTGGAAGTGCGGTTGGTCTTCAGGCTGGACAGCGAATTCGATGCTGTCTTTCATGCCCCAGTTCAGAACCTGGTTGTGAATCGGCAGATACATCTGCTGAGCCTGGATGGCCGCCCAGATCTTGGCAATCGTGGCGTTCCGCGCAGCCAGATCGGTCTCTGATTCCAGGCTGACGATCATGTCATCGACGGCAGAGTCAGAGTAACCGGTGGGGTTCCAGGAACCACGGTCGCCGGTCCGGGAGTGCACCAGGAAGTTGAAGATGTAGTGGGAGTCAAAGGTCGGAACACCCCAGCCCAGCATGTAGAAGTCGGAGTCACCCCCTTTGATGAACGGAAAGTGCTGCGCTTTCGGCTTGGCATCGAGGGTAACGTTGATTCCGATCTGACCCATCATGCCCACAGCTGCCTGACAGATCGCTTCGTCATTGATGTAACGGTCGTTCGGGCAGTTCAGGGTAATGTCAAAACCATTAGCGTAGCCGGCTTCGGCCATCAGAGCCTTGGCCTTATCCAGGTCGTGAGCGGGATACTCGTTAGGGGCGGCAGTCCAGCCGTTTACGAACGGAGGCATGATGACACCAGTCGGATCAGACTGGTCACGCATGACGACTTTCTTGATGGCTTCACGGTTGATCGCGATGTTCATTGCCTGACGCACACGCAGGTCAGCCGTAGGGCCGTCCGCATTGTCTACGCCAAAAAAGATCACCCGGTTCTGCGCAGCCGTGCCGACCTTGAGGCCCGCAGTCGAACTGACGCGACCCAGATCCTGAACAGGAACGTCCTGAATGATGTCCACTTCACCCGAGAGCAAAGCAGCAACGCGGGTCGCGGAGGATTGGATTGGGGTGTAAATGATCTCCGTCACCTGGTTGGGGTAGATACTCTTGCCCCAGTAGTCAGGATTAGCAGTCAGAACGGTCTTTTCGTCGATCGAGCGGCTAACCAGCTTGAAGGCGCCGGTGCCGTTGGTGTTCATCGTCGCGAAGTTGGTCTCGCCCTTGGCCACATCGTGCGGCGTCATCACGTCGTTGGCTTCAGCCCAGCCCTTGTCCATCATGAACATGTTGGTCAGGTTGTTGACCAACAGCGGATTGGCGCCATGTGTTTCGATGTCGACAGTGTGAGAATCGACAGCGCGGACTTCCTTGACAGATGACAGCAGTTCTTTCATGTCAGAACCATCCGCCATTGCACGATTGAGGGAGAAGACGACGTCTTCAGAATCAAAAGCAGCGCCGTCGTGGTAGGTCACGCCCTTGCGCAGTTTGAAGCGCCAGACGTTTGGATTATCGGGCAGCGCTGCCCACTCGGTTGCCAATGACGGAATAATGGCGCCTGACATATCACGCTGGAGCAGCGAGTCATAAATCTGGTGTGCCAATGCATGGGTTGGGCCTTCATTCTGAGCATGGGGGTCCATGGTCAGAGAATCGCCGGCACGTGCCCAGCGGATCGTTTCAGCGGAGGCGAGGGTAGATACGAATACGCCCGCGACCACGCCGACCGCCAGTCTGGTAGTCAGAGATTTCATGGTTAACTCCTTCGGTTGGGTAAAACTTTATTGCCGCTGTTGTTTTTCACAGCGTCAGTAGATTAGACCCTCAGAAAGGAAAGATTTCAACTAAATCAATGTGATTTTCGAGAATCTGCAATCAGAACCTTATGAAAAGAGGGCGCTCGGGAAGAATAGCGCCCGCGTGACAGGTTGAATCTGTGTCTTTCGGGCAGATTGGGTAACAACCGAAGTTTAGTCGTGCGTTTCTAGTGCCGCAGAGTGATGGGGTTTCGAAAGCCCTGCCATCAGGTTGTAGAGCAGAGGGGTCAGGAACAGAGTCAATATCAGCGCCATTGTGAGGCCGCCCACAATCACCCAGCCGATAGCGATCCGGCTTTCTGCGCCGGCACCGCTCGCAAGAACAAGCGGAGTGGCGCCGAGAATGGTCGAGATCACGGTCATGACAATGGGGCGAAGACGCAGAATAGAGGCTTCGAGAACTGCTTCCCGAACCGTTTTTCCAGTCGAGCGCAGCTGGTTGGCAAATTCAACAATGAGTATGCCGTTCTTTGCCATGAGTCCGATCAGCAGGATGATCCCGATCTGACTGTACACGTTAAGGGATAGTCCCATCAGGGTGAGCGAGTAGATGGCGCCGGCCACGGCCAGAGGAACTGACAAAACGATCACCATTGGGCTGACAAAACTCTCAAATTGTGCAGCCAGCACCAAAAAGACAATCAGGAGGGCAAAGGAGAAGCTCAAAAGCACACCGCTGGACGCGCTCTTGAAGACCTTGGATTGCCCTGAGTAACTCATTTTGATGCTGCTGGGCAGAATGGACTCTGCGCCCTGTTCCATAAACGCCACGGCCTCGCCAAGCGTGTAGTCTGGGGACAAACCTGCAGAGATCGTGATGGAGGGAAGCCGGTCAAAGCGGCGTAACTGTGCCGCTGCGGCGTTTTCCGTGGACGAGACGAAAACACTGAGCGGCACCAGTTTGCGGGCCCCGGAATCGGGATCAATCGAGCGCACGAATACATTTTCCAGGCTATTGATGTCACGCCGATCTTTCTTTTGCGCCTGAATGATCACGGGGTATTCCCGTCCGCGGTCTATGTAGGAGCTCACCTTTTTGGAAGCAAACATTGACTGCAAGGTGAACGCGATCTCTTCGACACTGACACCCAGATCGTCCGCGCGCCGTCGATCCAGTTTGAGGTCGATTTGTGGCTGGTTTTCCTCGTAATCCATTCCCGGATTGATGAGGTTATCGTTGGACTCAGCGTAGCGAAGCAGCTCAGCCGCTGCCTGTTTGACCTCTTCGAAGTCTGGGCCGCCCACTACAATCCGAAGCGGCGTCGAGCTGCCCCGCAACCCGAGCCCTGCCGGACTGGCAACGCCGGCTCTTGCGCCAATCAGACGTCGGGTGATGGGACGCATCTGTCTAACCAGCTCGCCCTGGGAGGCTTCACGGTTATCCCAATGTGCCAAACGCATCACAACGAAACCACGATAAGGTCGGTTACCCCAGCCGACAATGCTGTAGACCGTTTCGATACTGCCGTCTTCCTGGAAGGGCAGTAGATCGCGCTCAATAATTCGCGCCTGAGAGTCGGTGTAGCTTGCGGTGGATCCCTGCGGTGCGGTCATGGGAATGAAGGCGACGCCCCGATCCTCTCTGGGCGCCAGCTCTCTTGGCAGCGTGTCGTAAAGCACAACGCCACCCAGAGAAAACACAATGGCCAGGGCTATGACAACAACGGGTGCATCGAGGGCACGCTTCAAGAGCGCGTTATAGCCTCGACTCATCGCCGTTTTGGGCAAATGCGTACTGGCGTTTGGGCCCGCTTTTTCTCTCTCAGCGGGTGAGATGGATTTTGATCGTCGCAGTATCCGGGACGCCATCATCGGGCAGAGTGTGAGCGCCACAAAAGTTGAGATGACAACTGCCGCCGCCAGGATAAGGCCAAATTCGCTAAAGAGTCGACCGACCTGTCCTTCGAGCAGGGAGATTGGAACAAAGGTGGCGATCAAGGTGACGGAGGTTGCCAGCACAGCAAAGACCACCTGTCGAGTACCCTCGTGCGCGGCACGCAGCACCGGTTCGCCGTTTTCGATACGACGCTTGATGTTCTCAAGGACCACAATGGCATCGTCGACCACCAGTCCGATCGCAAGCAGCAGCGCGAGCAACGTAATGAGATTGATCGAAAATCCGAGAACATAAATCGCACCGATACAACCAATCAGCGCAACCGGGATTGTGACGATGGGCACCAGCGCCGTGCGGAACGAACCCAGAAAGAGCACAATCACGACGATGACCAGCGCCAGTGAAATACTCAGCGCGATCAGGACTTCCCGGATGGATGCCGAGATAAACAGGGCATCATCCGAGCCAACAATGATCGTCATTCCCTCGGGAAGCGTTTTTTCGATACGGCTGATCTCGGCGCGCACACGCCTGGAGATCTCCATGGTGTTGGCTTGACTCTGACGAAGCACCGAAAGGCCCACCGCCGGTTGACCGTTGGCTCGGACGATCAAACTGTCGTCTTCAACCCCTTGCTCAACCAGCGCGACATCACCCAGGCGTACCGGATAGTCATCGACCTTCCGCAGTACGATGTTTTGGAAATCCTCGGGAGTGCTCAACCGACCGTCCAACCGGATTTCCAGCATCCGTTCCCGGGAGGCGATATCGCCTGCGGGTAATTCCAGGTTACTTCGACTGATTGCCTGTTGGATTTCGGATACTGTCAGGTTACGTGCCGCCAGTGCCTGACGGTCCAGCCAAATCCGAATCGCAAACCGCCGTTCGCCCCGAACATCGACGCTGGCGACGCCCTCGAGCGTCGATAGCCGATCGACAATGAATCTTTCGACGTAGTCTGTAATCTCCTCGGGAGAGTGCTGGCTAGAAGATACTCCGATCCGCATGACAGGATCTGCATCGCTGTCGCTTTTCAGAATGATCGGCTCATCGACATCCTCCGGCAGAGCGCCGCGGGCTCTGCCAACAGCATCTCGAACATCATTGGCGGCCTCATCGATATCACGACCTGATTGAAACTCCACCACGGTGCGACTTCTTCCGCGCCGGCTTTGTGAACTGAGCGACTCGACCCCGGCGACACCGGAGATGGCACTCTCGATCACCTCGGTGATGTCTGTATCGATGACCTGGGGTGAAGCACCCTGGTAGCCTGTGGTAATCGTCACCACACTGCGGTCGACATCGGGCAGCTCACGGATCGGAATGGATTGAAGCGCTGCGAGACCTGCCGTAACGATCAGGAGGCTTGCGACTATCGTCGTGACCGGACGACGAATCGCAATATCAGAAAGGGCGTAGCCACGTCGCGCCATCAAGGAATACCGTTAAGCAGACTTCAGCGGTGTCAGAAGAGTGTCAATGCGTCAGGAACCCGTGCCCGCCGAGTGGGCCGCATTCGCGCTATCCGTATTTGCGAGATCACGTTTCTTTACGATTGCTCCTGGGCGGACCTTTTGAGTGCCTCGTGTGACTACCTCGTCGCCCGGATTTAACCCGTCGGTGAGTTCTACAAATCCAAATCCTCGCCGGCCGATAGCCACCGCACGCTTATCAACTCTGAAAAGACCGGGGTCCTTGGCGGGATCGAGCCGAAAGACAAAGGGTTGGCCTTGGTCAATCATCAGCGCCTCTTCGGGCACAACCAGAGACTCGCTTTCCTTAAGCGCGATGCTGACATGCATGAACATGCCTGCCGGGAGGGACCGATCAGCATTCTTGATGAAGCCTCGCACTTTAAAAGAACGGGAAGCGGTATCGATCCGAGTGTCGATTGCGTCGATCGTGCCGGTAAATTTTCTGCCTGGAAAGGCCGCAGCCTGTGCCGTCAGGGCATCGCCTGATCCAAGCGAGCCAAAGTGATCTTCGGGCACAGAAAACTCAACGAGGACGCCGGAAAGGTCATCCAACACCGCTACCACTTGACCCGCCTTCACCCGAGAGCCGATTTCGATATCGGAGAGGCTGACGACGCCCGAAAACGGGGCTCGCAAAAACCGGTCTTCCAATCTTTTGTTCGCTCTTTCCAGTTGGGCACGGGCGATCTTGGTCTGTGCTTTCAGGTTATCGATAGCGGCCTGAGACATACCGCTGGATGCCGTCAGACTGTCTGAACGCTGCAGTGCCCGGGAGGCTTCTTCAAGACGCGCTTTGGCTTCGAGCACGTCCGCTTTTTCAACAACTGAGTCCAGAGCAATCAATAAAGAGCGGGATTGGACTTCTGTTCCCTGCGATAACTGTGATTCAACGACACGGCCGGCCGAAAGTGGGGCAATTTCGACCGAGCGGACTGCCCGGGTGGTCCCGACTGCTTCGATAACGCGTTCCATGCGCTGCACGGTAGCCGCAGAGGCCTCGACGACTCCAGGCTGACGCGGCGCCTTGAATGCTGCTTTCGAAGACGCGGCGTCTGTTTTTGCGACCGGCCAGGAGTAATATCCGGCGCCGCCCACCGCCGCAACGATTGCAACAATTACGATCTGCTTGCTGAGGGTCATAGGGTCAGGATAGCTTGAGCAAGGTGGCGGGAGCGAGAAACTGGATTATCTTATATTTTGAGCTGTGAATCAGAGCGTTATGACAGCGGGACACACTGGACTTGATGTCGGCAAAATTAGACATGATTAATGTATTGAGGTTTGGGAAACCGGTTGCGCCGTGCTGGCAGGACGCGCAACGCCGGCCTGATGATGGATCATTTTCCACTGATCATCCTCTAACCGAAAAAGGTTGGTGGCAATGAGTCTGCCGTCGCCCAGATTCTCGTACGCAATGACATAGGCAGAATCCCCACTGACGAACCCTCGGGGTTCAGTGCAGGCGATCTGTGGAGGACTTTGAAGAATGGTTTCCCAACTTCTCATAACAGATTGCCTTCCAAAAATAGAGCCCCAACCTGGATGGATGCATGTGACATCGTCGGTGTTGGACCAGACCTTTTGCATTAGGTCAAAATCACCTGTTGCGAGTGCCTCATAAAAACTCGCGTTTACGGACAGGACCTCTTCAAGTGGGTTGGGCATATCGACTCCGACAGATAGCAATACTTTAAGACCGCAGCGGTTAATCTAGCGAAACGACACGGCACATGGTGATGATTCTTTCACATGCCATTGATTCCGGACCGCTTACGATCAACGCATGAAACGAGCTATTTTTTCACTGAGTCTAGCGGGAACACTAATGATGCACTGCGCCTCAGGATTCGCCGATGATTTACTCATCGATGATTTTTCCGACGATGCTTCAACTCGCTGGGAATTTATTGCGGATGGTGTAATGGGTGGCGTGTCTTACGGCAGCGTCCAGTTTAATCACGTCGAAAAAAACGACGTCATGACGCTTTCCGGCACCGTCAGTACCGAGAACAATGGTGGTTTCATTCAAGCGCGCCGAAAACTTTCTGTCGACAAAACTCGCGACTACCAAGGGATCATGTTAACGGTAAGGGGTAATGGAGAAGAATACTTCCTGC
>WTHR01000222.1 GCA_011523045.1 Gammaproteobacteria bacterium
GCACGCAGCAGCGTCGGCCGATGTTCTCCACTGTCCAGCACGACGATCATCTTTTCCCACACGTCGATGGCCCGGTTCAGATAATCCTCGCCCACCTGCTCAAGCAGTCCGGCATACAGGGAACCGGCGAGATTGTCGCGCTCTATCCGGGCCTGGTTCCTGTACCATGCATTTCGCTCGATGATCTCAATATCCACAAACCCAGCCGCTTCGAGGGCCGTTTGATAAACCTGCGCTGAAGCTAGTTCAAAGTCCAGCCCCTCAGCTTCTATGTAGGCCTGCATTTGCGGTGAGGGCTCGCCTTCGTAACCACACAACCAGTCACTTGCAAGAAACCAACCGCCGGGCGAGAGAATCGTGTGAATGTCTTTGGCCAATCGGGATTTGTCGGCAATATGGATGATGGAATCCTTGCTGAAGACAACGTCAAAGCTCTCCGAATCAAAAGGCAACGGGCCGGGCGCTACCTGCTTGAAGTCACAAATGGCCGAGACGTCATTCTTTTCGGCAAGTGATGTAGACAGCGTGATGAGATTTTCTTCAATATCGATTCCGGTGACGCTTCGGGGGTGGCGGGTCAGGGCAATGTGAACAGCCGCACCGCCGATGCCGCAACCGATATCCAGCACACGGGCTTCTCTCAGATCTTTGTCACCGAGTACCCGGTCGATTTCCTCCGTTCCGCCAGGCGACATGAACCCCTCTCCCCATACCGCTTCCAGCAGCGAGATCATGTCCTGGTCGTATTCGAGTTCTTCGGGGGTTTCCATATCTGTCTCCTCTTTCGGTCTCACAAGAGCGGCACTTTGCTCTTGCTTCTTGTTACCCGCTTCTGGACTCCTGAACTTTATTCGTCAATGCTGGAGTTCGTATCGGGTTCTGTTGAAGGGCACTCCATCGGGGTCAATCTCGGCATCGAACTCCCGCGCATAGCGATGACCCTCATAAACCGCGGCTGCAATGATAGAAGGGCCAAAGCAGTCACCGATGCGCCGCACCGGTATTTTCCCTTTAAGCGCGTCGTAAAGTTCATCTCGTGGCAGTCGTGCCGTCACCGAGACGATGCTGCCTTCGCGCTCGCGGGTATCACCCGTGAGCGTATTGGACAGTCGCAGCCCCCCTGCCTCGACAGCGCTCAGCTCATGCCTTGTCAGGATCTCGACTCCCACATTCAGCAGTCGCTTTTCAATGTGGCGCTGTTCCAGGGTGTATTCGGTCCAACTCGCCACACACATCCCCGGCGTGGCCAGCGTGACACGGTAACCTTCACTCGCCAACTGTTCAGCGATGACCGAAGCCATGTAGTAGTGATCATCATCGTAAACCGTGACGGCACTGCCCGGTTGATACGGGCGTTTGCCGTCCATGATGTCGTCCGGGGTCAACGCCTCACAGCCCGGGACGGGAAACCGGATACTCCGACCCACGCCGTCGTTGCGCCACAACGCACCGGTCGCCAGTGCCACCGCATCTGCGCCAAACTCCTGGATCTGTCCGGCATCCATCTCGCTCTCAAGGTACATTTGAACGTTGGACAGACGCTCGATCTGACCAAGACGATAGTCGCGCACTCTTGCCCACTCGTTCAGGCCAGGCAGCCGGCTTTCACGGGTCACCCGGCCTCCGGCCTCGCTCCCTGCTTCAGCGAGTATGACGTCATAGCCGCGCTTGCCTAATCCAAGTGCCGCCTCAAGGCCTGCAGGCCCCGCACCGATAATGAGAACTGTCGAGTCGGACTCCTTGGGCTCAATCGTTTCGGGATGCCATCCCCTGCGCCACTCCTCACCCATGGTGGGATTCTGTGTGCACCGACTGGGCGCCGAAAGATTGTTCCAGGCGGCACACACATTGCATCCAATACATTCGCGGATATCTTCCGGCCGCCCTGCTTTGATCTTGGCGGGCAAAAAAGGATCAGCAATCGACGGACGGGCCGCACCGATCATGTCGACCACACCGCGACGGATGGCTGACACCATTGTGTCGGGAGAGGTATAGCGTCCCACAGCAGCGACAGGCTTGCTGGTAACCGATTTGACGAAGGAGATGTATTCCTCCTGATAGCCCTCTTGCGCAAAGCGCGACGTCATGGAGTCGTTTTCCCAGTCACTCACGTTGACATCCCACATGTCGGGCAATTCGGCCAGCATCTCTAGGGCTTCCTTGCCCTCACTGGCCCATTCCAGTCCGTCTGCCCCCATCATTTCATCAACGGCAAACCGTGCCACCACGCCCATGGTGTCGCCCACCGCCTCTTTCGTCTCCTCGATCAGTTCACGATAAAGACGCAGCCGATTCTCTAAAGAGCCGCCATACTCATCGGAGCGCTGATTGCTTTGCCGGGAAAGAAAATGGCTCGGCACTGTGCCGTCGTGTCCTGCGTAAACCACCACAATGTCGAAACCGGCCTCGCGGGCCCGAAGGGCTGCCTTGCGGTGCCAGCGGCGGTAATTGCGGATATCCTCCCGACTCATCGCGCGTGCCTGGATCGGATGCTGATGCCATGTGACCGGGCGATGTTCAGGACCAATCGGCACTTCCCGCGAGTAAAGACAGCCGCTGTCCTGGCCGTTGTGGACAAGTTCAATCCCTGCGAGCGCACCGTGCTCATGCACCGCATCCACCATTGCGGAAAGGTAAGGCAGATCACCGTCATCCCACATGCTGGTTTCCGTAAACGGCTGCACGTCACCCGTTGGATGAAAGTCACATTGTTCTGTAGTGACGATTCCCCAGCCGCCTTCCGCCTTCATGCCGCGCATGCTGATCATGCTGTCGGGGAACATCCGCCCCATGCCGTTGCAGTGGGGAACCTGATAAAACCGGTTTGGTGCCGTCACCGGACCGATTGCTACGGTGTCAAAGAGAACGTCGTAACGGGGGTCACGCTTCACATTCATCGTCTTGCTGACTCAGTTGTCCGCCTGATTATCTTCCTGAGAGGCATAGGCCTTCGCAAGTCCGGCGCTCTCATCACAGCGCGTTCGCGGCAGACCGTCATCAAAGTTGACCCAGGAAAGTTGCCCCTCCACACCGAAGTGCCAGTCCGGCGACCTGATCTCCGGCTCATCCAGCGAGCCAACTGATATCCAGACCGTCTCAGGATTTGCGGTCGGGGGGTCCTCAATCGACACAAGATAACGGAATGCCAGCGGACTGCCACAACTTGGACAGAAGCTTCGCTCCATGATGGAGGAGGATTGATACCGAAGCGGCTCGTTTTTCGTAAA
>WTHR01000109.1 GCA_011523045.1 Gammaproteobacteria bacterium
TTCGAGCACGCCATGACAGGTCAGCGTGACCGTGCCCGCGTAGCCAGCCAGTTCCGGATGGAAGGAGTTGCCAAAGTCAGCATTGAGGAGCGAACAGACTTCTCTGGCTATGAACATCTTGATGGCAATGCAACGGTGTTGTCGCTCGTTGTCGAAGACACCGAGACGGAGAGCATCAGCGAAGGCACCGAGGCATTGGTGATTCTCGACACCACGCCCTTCTATGCAGAGAGTGGCGGGCAAGTGGGAGACAAGGGTTTGCTGACCTGGCCCGGCGGCCGCTTTGAGGTCTCGGACGTGCATTTTCTGGCACACAAGGTCATTGCCCACGCTGGCAAGGTGGTTTCCGGTTCGTTGGCAAAAGGCGCTCAAGTCAATGCTGAAGTGAATGCGCAAAGCCGCAGTGCAACTGCAGCGAATCACTCGGCGACACATTTGCTGCACGCTGCGCTTCAGGAGGTGCTGGGCGCTCATGTTCAGCAGAAAGGCTCGCTGGTGAACAACGAAAGATTGCGATTTGATTTCTCGCATGGCGATGCGATGTCCGGCGCCGAGATCAACGAAGTCGAGCGTCTCGTAAATCAGCAGGTCCGGGCCAATAATGATGTCGGCACACGTCTCATGAAATTGGAAGATGCGCGAGCGCAGGGTGCTGCCGCGCTCTTTGGGGAAAGGTACGAGGAAGATGTGCGGGTTGTATCGATGGGAGAGTTCTCGCTCGAGCTTTGCGGGGGCACGCATGTGCGACGCACTGGAGATATCGGCAGTTTCCGCATCATCTCAGAGGGCGGAATTGCAGCCGGTGTGCGCCGCGTTGAGGCGCTGACCGGCGAAGCCGCCTACGTGCATGGGGTCAATGAAAGCGAGACGCTTAACCGGCTCGCCGCAGCCTTGAAAACCGGACGCTCTGATCTTGAAGAACGTGCCACCAGCCTCTCGACACGGGTTCGAGAGCTCGAGCGCAAGGTCGAGCAGTTGCAGGGCCAATTGGCTGCAGGCGGCACGGGCGATGATCCTGCAAGCGAGATTCAGGAAGTTAACGGGATACGTGTTCTCGTTAAGCGCTATGACGACGTGGATATCAAAGGGCTTCGGGCAATGATGGATCGACTGAAAGATCGACTGGGCTCGGCTGTGGTGGTCTTGGGAGGAGTGCAAAACGATAAGGCGACCCTCTTGGTGGGTGTCAGCAAGGATCTCACCGATCGCTGTCATGCAGGCAAACTCGTCGCAGACCTGGCCGTTAAAGTGGGCGGCAAGGGCGGGGGCCGTCCGGACTCTGCTCAAGGCGGGGGCGCAAAAATCGATGGTCTCGACGGTGCGCTCGCTGACGTACCGCACTGGTTGGGCTCCCTTTAGAGCGCTTTAAGTCTTTCAGAACTTTACCTGTCTCCCCAAAAGGGGTTTAATGCGCGCCCCGGTTGTGAGTCTTGCAAAGAATATGTTTATAGCAGTCGAAAAATATGGCGGTACCTCCGTGGGTTCCGTTGAGAGGATCAACGCAGTAGCAGATCGCGTGAGCGCAAGCCATCAAAAGGGCGAGCGCCTCGTTGTGGTTGTCTCGGCGATGGCGGGAGAAACCAACCGACTGTTAGGACTGGCAGAGGAGATTGATCCCGAGGCGCAGGCCCGGGAGATGGACGTGCTGGTGTCGACCGGCGAGCAGGTCACGATAGCGCTGCTGTCGATGGCGCTCAACAAGCGGGGTATCGAAGCCCGCTCCTACACCGGGGGCCAGGTCCAGATCCTAACGGACAACGTCCATGGCAAAGCCAGGATCCTGGATATAAACGCCGCCCGTGTTCGTGAGGATCTTGAGAATAACCGTGTAGTTGTGGTCGCGGGATTCCAGGGTGTCGACGAAGAAGGGAACATCACCACCCTGGGGCGCGGCGGTTCTGATACTACTGCCGTGGCGATGGCAGCCGCTCTTGAGGCTGATGAATGCCGCATCTTTACAGATGTCGACGGGGTCTACACAACTGACCCCCGGATTGTCCCCGAGGCGAGGCGCCTCGATCAGATCACGGTCGAAGAGATGCTGGAGCTCGCCAGTCAGGGGGCGAAAGTCCTGCAGACACGTTCAGTCGAGTTTGCCGGTAAATACCGCGTGCCGCTTCGGGTGCTGTCTTCGTTTGAGGATGGCCCGGGCACATTGATTACTCATGAGGTAAGTGACATGGAACAGCCTTTAATCGCCGGAATCGCCTACAACCGCGATGAGGCAAAGGTCACCATCCGGGGTGTACCCGATCAGCCTGGAATCGCTTCGCGAATCTTTGGGCCGATCTCAGCGGCACATCTCAACATCGACATGATCATCCAGAACGTAGCCCAGGACGGTACGACTGACCTGACATTTACTGTTAATCGCAATGAATACGCTCAGGCAATGAAGCTGCTGAATGAGATTGCACAGGAGTTGAATGCGCGCGATGTTGTGGGTGATGACACATTGGCCAAGATTGCTATTGTGGGAGTGGGGATGCGCTCCCATTCGGGCGTGGCGGCAAAGATGTTCGATACGCTGGCGGCAGAAGGCATCAACATTGAGCTCATCTCGACGTCAGAGATTAAGATCTCCGTTGGAGTCAACGACAAGTATCTCGAACTCGCCGTGCGGGCCTTGCATAAAGCCTTTGAACTGGAAGGCGATGTAACCGAGGAAACGTTAACCGAGGCACAAGAAGCCTGATACTTAAGTATTGGGGCAGGGCAGTAATGGTATTGTAGAATTCCGAGACGGAGGATGCAGGGATGCTGATATTGACTCGCCGGGTTGGCGAAACGCTGAAGATTGGCGATGATATTGAAGTGACTGTGCTGGGTCTGCGAGGCGGCCAGGTGAGGATGGGGATCAATGCTCCCAAAGATGTCGCCGTGCATCGGGAGGAGATCCTGGACCGTGATGCACAGCATAGTCAGGATGGAAGGAATTCTGCCGGTTCCGGAAACTCCGGCAACGAAGATTAGAAAACCTGATCTGAAGTAGAAACTCAAGGAGAGGTGGCCGAGCGGCTGAAGGCGCTCCCCTGCTAAGGGAGTATGGGGTTAATAGCTCCATCGAGGGTTCGAATCCCTCCCTCTCCGCCATTTATCCATAATCAAAATAAAGACCCGCATGTTAGAATCGCGGGCCTTCCCACAGTACGCGCCCGTAGCTCAGTTGGATAGAGTGCATGGCTACGAACCATGAGGTCGGGAGTTCGAATCTCTCCGGGCGCGCCAT
>WTHR01000110.1 GCA_011523045.1 Gammaproteobacteria bacterium
CGGGACGGCTTTCTCATTGCAATCATGAATCCCAAGATTGCGCTTTTCTTTCTGGCGTTATTCAGTCAGTTTGTCCGTCCGGACGCCGGGATGACCGAAAAAGTCATCATGGCCGCTACAGCCGGGGTGATCGATGCGCTCTGGTACATCATTGTGGCTGTGGTGCTTTCGCACTCCATCATCCTCGAGCGGCTTCGCGCGCGGGCCCGCCTGCTTGATCGCCTGTTCGGTCTCATTCTTATCGCACTCGCGATCCGGGTGGCGCTGTAACGGATCGGCTGCTGCAGGGATTTTGTTGCACTGCCATAGCTTGATTAATAAAGGTAGGTTCTGCACACGCTTATTTTTTCCATGTATCAAGACATATTTTTGTTTTCTCGATTGAGTTGACAACAAATATGGTGCAGTGCACCATCCGTGATCCATACATCGCGCGGGCATTCATCTGGCCAGTCGCGCCAAAGGTCGCCGGAGGCCAGCATGCAGATTCAGGAAAAGGTCGGACTAGTTACAGGCGCTGCCAGCGGAATCGGTCGCGCTACCGCGCTCGAACTGATAAACCAGGGTGTCAAAGGGCTCGCTCTGGTCGATATCAGCGAGAGTGCCGTCGTGGCACTCGCCGACGAGATCAACGCGGCGGCAGATCGAGATGTGGCACTGGCTTTTGCCGGTGACGTGACGGACGAAACTTTTCGCTCGCAGGTATTCGATGAGACTGCCCAGCGGTGCGGCATGGTGCAGATCCTGGTGCCTGCTGCGGGCATCTTCCGGGACAGGCTGGCAGTCAAGATCGATCGGGAAACCGGTGATGCGGACATCTATCCGGCTGATGTGTTCCGGCAGGTGCTGGAAGTGAACCTCATCCATCCCGTCTACTGGGCGATGGAAACCATTGCCCGAATTGCCGTTGACCGAAACCGGCGGGGTCTCAAAAAATGGCATCCCGATGAAAAAGTACAGGGAACCATTATTTTCATCGGCTCGGTTTCTTCCCAGGGCAACCGGGGGCAGGTCTCCTACGCCAGCACCAAGGCCGGGCTTGAAGGAGCCGCCTCGACTTTAATGAAAGAAGCCATGTTCCACGGTGTGCGTACCGGGGTCATTCACCCGGGATTTGTCGATACCCCGCTGCTGCAGGGTATGCCCGAGGGTTATGTCGAACAGAATATCCTCCCCGATACGCAACTCGGCAGGCTGATCCGCCCCGAAGAGATTGCCGATGCCATCTGTTTTATGGTGAGAAACTCCGCGGTAAGCGGCCAACTCTGGGCTGACGCGGGCTGGCACCCGACCGCGGCCTAAGCGGCTCTTGAGCCCTGGCAGCAGGGGTTTTATGATCTGGCTGTAATCCACCTGCTGTGTCCGGCCTTGTGAGCGGTCACCTCCCTATTGTCTCCCATGAATAAGCCTTCTCTCGATCCCGCGTGGATCGGCAAGACCTTTGACGACTTTCTCTTCCGACCCCAGAAGGGAATTACGGCAACCCGAGCGTTCATTGCACTTCGATCCCAGTTGACCACTGCGTTGCCACTGGAACTCCCGATTGTCTCCTCCAACATGGACAGCGTGACCGGCGGCGACATGGCGCGGACGATGGCGTTGGAAGGGGGGCTCGGCGTTATCCATCGTGGCCAGAGTATCGAGCGACAGTGTGAGACGGTAGCAGGTGTCAAACGCAGTCACAGTGCCGTGATCGAACATCCGAGAACCCTGCCGATGGATGCCACTATCGGCGAGGCCCGGATCTTTGCTCGTCGACACAAGATCAATGGCATCCTCATAGAAACGGCTCCCGGCAGCGGGATCCTCGCAGGGGTACTGACCCGCAGAGACATTCCCTGGGATCGCTCCGATGACCACGAGGCCGTTGGGCGTTTCATGACGCCCATGGCGGAGCTCAAGACAGCCGGGCCCGATGTGGCAACAGAAGAGGCCGAACGCATCATGTTTGAGGGGCGTATTGAACGGCTGCCGCTGGTGGATGATGAGTGTCGCATCCACGGACTGATCACACGCAAGGACGTGCGCTTTCTTCGTGAACGGCCCTTCGCGAGCAAGGACGCCAAAGGCCGGCTTTTGACCGGAGCGGCAGTGGGCTGCGCCGGTGACTTCATGGAGCGGGCGCAAGCGCTGCTGGAAGTAGGCGCTGACTCTCTTTTTGTCGACATTGCCCACGGCCACTCGCTCGTGATGCAGCAGGGGATCGAACGCCTGCGTGCAGAGTTCCCTGACGTGCCGCTTATCTGCGGCAATGTCGCTACCGGTGCCGGGGCACGCTTTATGTGCGAGCTCGGTGCCGACGCGGTCAAGGTTGGCGTCGGACCCGGGCGGGGATGCCGAACCAGACTGGAAACTGCTGCCGGGGTACCACAGCTTCAGGCGATCCGCGAAGCCTGGTGCGAGGTCGGCGGGGAAATCAGCATCATGGCGGATGGCGGCGTTCGCTTCGACAAGGACATCTTCCTGGCGCTCGCCTGTGGTGCAGACACCGTGATGCTGGGCAGCGTGCTTTCTGGAACAGACGAAGCCCCCGGGCGGGTCATCGAGGATCCGGCCACACACACCAAGAAAAAGATTTACCGTGGCATGACCTCCCCCGAGGCCGTAATGGAATCCCTCTATGATTCAGAGGACTCGGACGCGGTCGATGCCGCCTTGGCAACGCCGCCCGAAGGACAGGAAATCCAGGTGCCCTATCGCGGCAGTGTCGTCGACATCCTGCATCGGATTCGCGGTCACCTGCGCTCAGCGGTCAGTTATGCCGGATGTGATTCTCTGGAGAAGGCCAGGGAGGCGATCCTGCCTGACCCTCTGGAGTACCTGATTGCACTTTCCGAAGCTTCCCGAAAAGAGTCCTACGAACGCTAAGCCAAAAACCGGGCGAGCGCCAGCCATCCCGACTTACCGCCGGGTACAGTAATCAACTGCGCGGCGGGCGAGTTCTAGCAATGGACTTACCTCAGGCCAGTCGCCAGCATCCTGGGAGTCGAGTACTGCTGTCTCTGGTCGCCGGCAGTCTCGGAGGTCTGCTCTTTTTCTGGCTGTCACTGCCGCTGCCCTGGATGCTGGGGTCGATGCTCCTGGTATCCGTCGCCGCAGTCTGTGGAATGCCCGTTAAACGGTCGGTCAGACTCAGGAAAAGCACGATCGCTGTAATGGGCCTGTTGCTGGGAAGTTATTTCTCTGCCGATACCCTCTCTCAGTTTGGCTTGTGGTT
>WTHR01000138.1 GCA_011523045.1 Gammaproteobacteria bacterium
AGTCACCTGCACCACCTGTAACGGCCAGGGGCAGGTAAGAATGCAGCAGGGTTTTTTCTCGATCCAGCAGGCCTGTCCTGATTGCCGTGGCCGCGGCTCGGTGATCCAGTCGCCGTGTAGTGACTGCAGCGGCAGCGGGACGGTTCAGAAAACCAAAACGCTGCAGGTCAAAGTCCCCGCGGGCGTGGATGAGGGCGACCAGATCCGGTTGGCGGGAGAGGGGCAAGGCAGTGCGACAGGCGGAAGCGGAGATCTGTACGTTCAGATCCGCATTCGCCAGCATCCTATTTTCTCCCGGGATGGAGATAACCTGTACTGCGAGATGCCGGTCAGTATTGCGATGGTGACTCTGGGTGGAGAGATTGAGATTCCAACATTGAGTGGCCGCGCACAACTTAAAGTGCCGCCTGAAAGCCAGTCGGAGCGGGTCTTCAGGCTGAAAAGTAAGGGCGTTAAGAATGTGCGCTCCGGCGCCGTCGGAGACCTGTTTTGCAAAATCAAGGTCGAGACACCCGTCAATCTCAACCGAAAGCAGAAAGACCTGCTGCGCGAATTTGATGACATGCTGAAAGCCGGTGGTGAACGGCATTCGCCTCGGGAGAGTTCCTGGGCGGATCGACTTAAGAGCTTTTTCACAGCTTCCTGACCCAGTCGGCGGCCGTAAAGCCTCGGGCGAGCAAAGGCGTTCGCAACAGACTTCCGTCGCGCCGCGCGGGCCGTCAATCAGTTATCCTTGCGGTTTCCTTTGCAGCGTATTTGGGCGAGACCGCTTGATCACCGTTACCCAGACTCCATTGCCCGGCGTGGTTATCGTAGAGCCGCGCGTATTCGAAGACGACCGCGGCTTTTTCATGGAAAGCTTCAAGGCCAGTGATTTTGCCGAGGCGGGGCTTCCCACTCATTTTGTGCAAGACAATCATTCGCGTTCCACCAGGGGGGTGTTACGCGGACTGCATTATCAGTACCCCTCCTGGCAGGGCAAACTGGTCCGAGCGCTGGTGGGTGAGATCTTTGACGTTGCAGTAGACATACGTCGAGAGTCGCCCCACTTTGGCGAGTGGTTTGGAGTGACGCTCTCTGCCTCCAACCGAAAGCAGTTATATGTTCCTGCAGGTTTTGCCCATGGATTCTGCGTTGTCAGCGAGGTCTCCGAGATGGCCTATAAATGCACGTCACTTTATATGCCGGAAGATGATGCAGGAGTACTCTGGAACGATCCTGATATCGGCATCGAGTGGCCGATCGACGATCCGATCCTGTCTGGAAAGGATGCCGTGGCACCACGGCTGTCTGAGCTCCCCGCCCTGTCTGTCGGAGACTAGAAGGTGCGTATCCTTGTTTTTGGCCGGGTGGGACAATTGGGTTCGGCGCTTGCCGAGTTGTTGCCTTCCCATCATGTCGTAACCTTTCTCGACCAGCCGGACGTGAATCTTGCCAAGCCCGAGACCCTGCCTGATCTTATTCGTCAAATTGAGCCAGAGTTGGTTATCAATGCGGCGGCTTATACCGCGGTGGATAAAGCGGAATCCGAGCCGCAGCTTGCTGAGCTCATTAACGCGCACGCCCCCAGGGCGATGGCAAAGACCTGCCAGACGCTCGGAATTCCGTTGATACATTATTCCACTGATTATGTTTTTGACGGTACCGCTTCGACGCCGTACACCGAAGAGGTGCCGGTGGCACCCAAAAGCGTCTACGGCAGGACCAAACTGGCTGGAGAAGAGGGCGTTGCCAAAGAGACCGATCAGCACATTATCTTGCGAACCGCCTGGCTTTACTCCCATATCGGGCATAATTTTCTGAAGACGATGCTGCGCGTCGCATCTGAGGGAAAGCCGCTGCGCGTGGTTGACGACCAGATGGGTTCGCCCACCTTTGCCTGGGATCTCGGCATGGCGAGCGTCGCGCTGGTGAATGCCCTGGAAAGCGGTCGGGACGATGTTTACGGGATTTTCCATGCAACCAACGCCGGGGTGACCAGTTGGCATGGTTTTGCCCAAAAGATCTTTGAACTCGCTAAGGCTGATCAGGTGGATCTTACGCCGATCCCAACGGAATCCTATCCTACGCCGGCGCCGCGCCCTGCCTATTCGGTTCTCGATAGCGGTCGTCTGAACCGGGTGGTGGGCGTCAAAATGCCTGATTGGCAGGATGCGCTGACCCGCTGTATCGCCCGCCTTTAAAAACAGGCCGGGTCTTGGAAAAATCGCCCAATATTCTGGCCGTGGATACGGCCACTGAGTCTTGCTCAGCGTCGTGCCTAACGGATGACCATGTGCATCAGCGTAGCGCGATGGACCCACAGGGGCATTCCCGATTGCTGCTTCCGATGATCGAAGAGGTGCTGCGAGAGGCAGGCATCTCAAAAAATGCGCTGGATGCTGTCGCCTACGATGCGGGGCCGGGGTCTTTTACCGGGATTCGGATAGGCGCGGGAGTGGCTCAGGGGATTGCGCTGGCTCTCAACAAGCCAATGCTGGCGATTTCGTCCCTGATGATTCTGGCCGAGGGGATTCGGGATCAGATCAAGTCATCAGACCGGATTGTGGCAGCGATCGATGCCCGAATGGAGCAAGTCTATTGGGGCTGCCTTGAGAGCGATGCCGACGCATCGGGAGGCTGGCGCTGGCTGGAGGAGCCCAGGGTCAGTAATCCAGAATCCTTGAGAGAGTACGTCTCTGATTGTGTAGGTGTCGGCAGCGGCTGGGATCGCTATGCCTCAGTTTTTCAGGCAGATACAGATTGCGTCTGGCATGCCGGTGCGTTTCCCCAAGCGGGTTGTGGCGCACGGATCGCCAGTCGGTTACTGAATCAAGGAGCGAAAGGGGAGTGGCGTGAAGCCGCGCCAGCCTATATTCGCAACGACGTGACCAATTAGGGCAGCCCCGGAAGAGGGCGACTAGAGCCTGGAGAGGTTTACGGTGCCGCTCGTTTCGACAGAGCAGGTGCCGGTGTTGCTTTTCCAGACACCACTATAAGACCCGATCAGGGAAGAAGACGAACCCGTCAAGGTAAAGGTCACGCTATCTGAGACGGTTGCGGTGTCAATGGTTGCGTCGGCGATAGCGCCTGATCCGCCCCCGCCTGAGAAGAAGACACTTGGGGCGAGTACATATCCCGATCCCGGATTGGTGATCACGACTCCCCCGACCTCGCCGGCGGTGTCTCCTGTGCCCAGTACGGCGTTACCTTCGGCTTTTGTACCGCCGCTGGGGGGCTCGCTGAAACTGACCACCGGGACAGACGTATAACCGGCGCCGCCGGCAGAAATCGTGACCGCGCTCACTCCACCAGTGGCCTGGGCCGAACTGATAGTCAGGCTGACCGTGCCGCTGTTGCTGTTTTCCTGATCAGCCGTCAAGGGATTGTCCCCTGTGGTATTGGCCGGCGCCTGAACGGCGGTGCCTGTCAGGTTTCCTCCAGAAATGCATGTGTGTCCGGTGATGCTGATCGTGCCGCTCACGGTGCCTCCACCATCAGACAGGGTCATGGTCGCCGCTCGTGCCACTCCGGTTTCATCGCTGATGGTACCAGCCCAATGGCCTGAGACGTTGAATGCCTGATTGAAGACGCCCCCGCTGCTGCCCCCGCTGCACGCAGCCAATCCGCCGACCGCCAGAACTACTGTCAGTATTGCAGTAATGGATTTTGCGGTTTTCATCGCGTTGGCAGCCAGAGGGGTCACAAAGATACTTTACCCGATCTCAGGTCTTGCGCCTATGATGAGGTGGCTTTTCCTTTGTGGTTACAACCAGCGCGATCAATCCAGGAGCTGCTTTTTCAGGAGTTCATTGACCGCTTGTGGATTAGCCTTCCCCGAGGTGGCTTTCATGACCTGTCCCACGAGAAAACCAATCACTTTTTCCTCTCCCGCGCGCACCTGCTCCGCCTGATCGGGAAAGCCTGCTATCACGTCGTTTACTGCCTGGGCAATGGCGTCGGTATCCGTAATCTGGGTCAATCCCCTGGATTGGATTAAGGCATCGACATCACCGTCGCTTTCACCCTCCCACAGCGCTGCGAAAACCTGCTTGGCTATCTTGCCGGACACTGTCTTGTCCTGGATTCTGCAAATCAACTGGCCCAGCATTGCGGGTGATACAGGACTGTTGGAAATGCCGATATCGTGCTTGTTGAGCCAGGACATCAATTCGCCATTGATCCAGTTCGCAGTGAGGCGCGATTCCCCCTGTGCATGCTCAACAGCGGATTCGAAATAATCGGCTATCTCACTTTGTCCGGTCAGTTGCGCAGCGTCGTCTTCACTCAGTTCATATTGAGAGACAAACCGGGCCTGTCTCGCATCGGGCAACTCGGGTAACTGCGATCTGAGCAAGGCAAGATCCGCCTCGTCGATGACGAGCGGCGGCAGATCCGGGTCAGGGAAATAGCGGTAATCATGTGCTTCTTCCTTGCCACGCATGGGTCGAGTCAGATCTGCGTCAGGATCGTAGAGGCGGGTCTCCTGCACGATCGCTCCGCCTGCCTCGACCACCGAGATCTGTCGGTCAATCTCATGATACAGCGCGCGCTCGACGAAACGGAATGAGTTGATATTCTTGAGTTCAGTACGCGTCCCGAGTGTGGTTTCTCCGCGCGGCCGGATAGAGACATTCGCATCACAGCGGAACGATCCCTCCTGCATGTTGCCGTCGCAGATCTTCAGTGTCCGCACGAGCGTGTGAAGTTTCTTCAGGTATGCAACCGCTTCAGCAGGAGAGCGAAGATCCGGCTCCGAGACGATTTCGAGCAATGGCGTCCCTGCCCGATTCAAATCGATGCCCGTCATGCCATGGAAGTCCTCGTGAAGGGATTTCCCGGCATCTTCCTCAAGGTGGGCTCGTGTGATCCGGATGGTTTTGGGCCCTGCATCGGTTGTGATCTCAAGGCTGCCCCCGCTCACGACCGGAATTTCATACTGACTGATCTGGTAGCCTTTGGGCAGGTCCGGATAGAAATAGTTTTTTCGGGCGAAAACGGAAACGGGATTGACCGTCGCTCCGACCGCGAGGCCAAAAGTGGCCGCCATCAATGCCGCCTGGCGATTCATCACGGGGAGCACCCCGGGCAAACCGATATCCACGGCACAGGCCTGGGTGTTGGCCGACGCGCCATAGGCGGTCGAGGACCCCGAGAAGATCTTGCTCTGGGTCATCAGTTGTGCGTGAACCTCAAGCCCGATGACGCACTCGAATTCCATGCTCAATACTCCGCCGGCATGCGCTGATGCCAGTCTGTTTCCTGCTGCAATTGATGAGCTGTGCTCAAAAGCGAAGCCTCATCCATAAATTTGCCGATCAACTGCAGACCCACCGGCAACCCGGTGGCATCAAAGCCGCATGGAACCGACAGCCCCGGCAACCCCGCCAGATTGACGGTATTGGTAAAGATGTCGTTGAGGTACATCGCGACCGGATCCTGAGTTTTTGCGCCAAGGGGGAACGCGGTGGTCGGGCTGGTCGGACCAACAATTACGTCACATTGCTCAAAAGCCGTTTCGAAATCCTGGGCGATAACGCGCCGGATTTTCTGCGCTTTGAGGTAGTACGCGTCGTAATAGCCGGCAGAGAGGGCGTAGGTGCCAATCAGTATTCGACGTTTGACCTCCTCGCCGAATCCTTCGGCTCGGGAGTTCTCATAAAGGTCGACGAGTTCCTCTGCGTGTTCAGAGCGATGACCAAACCGAACGCCATCAAATCGCGAAAGGTTCGAGGAAGCTTCCGCGGGGGCGATCACGTAGTAGCAGGGAATCCCGGCGGCACTGTTAGGCAGGGAAACATCGACCAGTGTTGCCCCCAGTTTTTCCAGGACGGCAAGGGATTCGCGCACTTTCTCAAGTACCTGTCCGTCAACCGAGGTATCGAAAAATTCCTTTGGCAGGCCAAGCTTCAGGCCGCGTACTTCCTTACCCAGCAGGGTTGCCATATCCGGCGCCGGCGCATTGATCGAAGTGGAATCCCGAGGATCAAACCCCGCCATACACTGGAGCATGAGAGCGGCATCTTCTGCATTTCTTGTGATGGGTCCGCCTTGATCAAGAGAGGAGGCGAAGGCAATCATCCCATAGCGGGAAACGCGCCCATAACTTGGCTTTAGTCCGGTCAGTCCGCAGAAAGCAGCGGGCTGCCGGATCGATCCGCCGGTATCTGTGCCGGTCGCGCCCGCCACCAGGCTTGCCGCGACGGCTGCCGCCGAGCCGCCTGAACTCCCTCCGGGAACACGATCTCGATCCCAGGGGTTTTTCACGGATCCAAAAAACGAGGTTTCGTTGGACGATCCCATGGCAAATTCGTCCATGTTGGTTTTGCCGAGAGTTACGCTGCCAGCCTGATGGAATCGCTCTACAACCGTCGCATCGTAGGGCGAGACAAAATTTTCCAGCATCTTCGAGCCGCAGGTGGTCAGAACACCCCGGGTGCAGAAAATGTCTTTGTGCGCGATGGGTACTCCGGTCAGCAGGTCAGCCTCGCCGCGGCCCAGTTGCTCGTCAGCGACTGCCGCGGCGGTCATGGCGCCCGACTCATCTACGGTGACAAATGCGTTGAGATCGCTGTGTTTAGCAATGCGATCCAGGCAATGCTGAGTTAACTCAGTACTGCTGATTTCGCGACGGCGCAGCATGTCGCGAAGGGCGGTCAGGCTGTGTTCGTGAAGCATGAAAAACGGTTCTCTTGGGCTTGAGGGCGCTAGTGCCGCTCTGCGGCCGCACTATTCAATGACACGCGGTACCAGGTACAGGCCTTCATCCACCTGTGGAGCACTTTCCTGCATGGCATCGCGTTGGTCAGGCTCAGTCACCTGATCCTCACGCAATCGAAGCTGGATATCCTGCGGGTGAGCCATGGGTTCTACGCCGTCTGTATCGCAGTCATGCATTTGCTCTACCAGCGACAGAATCCCCGAGAGGCCTTCCTGGTAATCCTCCAACTCGTCGCTGGAAACCCTGATCCTTGCAAGGTGGGCGACACGCAGTACGTCTTTTTCTGAAATGGACACCGAATTTTCTGGAAGGGCAAAGCCAAGAAGGGGATCAATAATTATATCCCAGCCGTTAGGGGTATCGCGGCCCCCTGTGATAGATTACCGCCTTCGCACCTGCCACTTTTTCTGTTGCGCGGACTCATGGTACTCAAACGTCTTTTTGGATTTTTCTCCAACGATCTGGCAGTAGATCTTGGTACGGCCAATACGCTGGTTTACGTTCCAGACCGGGGCGTCATTCTCAACGAGCCTTCAGTGGTCGCTATCCGCACGGGCTCCCTGGCACCTGAGAAAACCGTGCTGGCGGTAGGTCAGGAGGCAAAGATGATGTTGGGGCGCACGCCTGGCAATATCCAGGCTATCCGGCCGCTGAAAGAAGGCGTCATTGCCGATTTCACGGTGGCGGAGGTGATGCTGAAGTACTTTATTCGCAAAGTGCAGCAGAACCGGTTTTTTTCATCTCCCCGGATCGTGATCTGTGTGCCGGGCGGCTCAAACCAGGTGGAGCGTCGTGCCATTCGCGAGTCGGCCATTACGGCCGGTGCGCGAGAAGTCTTCCTTATCGAAGAGCCGATGGCGATGGCAATCGGCGCCTCCTTACCCGTTGCGGAACCCACAGGGTCACTGGTTGTTGATATCGGGGGTGGCACCACCGAAGTCGCGGTGCTCTCACTCGGCGGCATTGTTTATGCGACTTCCATTCGTGTGGCCGGGGATACTTTCGACGAGGCCATCATCAATTATGTCCGCCGTCGCCATGGGTTGCTGATCGGTGAGGCCACGGCGGAGCGCGTGAAAAAAGCCATCGGAACCGCATGGGACGAGTCCGATCATCGTGAGATGGAGATTAAAGGGCGGGACCTGGCCCAGGGCATGTCCCACAGCCTGACGATAGGCAGTGACGAAGTGTATGAAGCCATCAGTGACTCGCTCCGCCAAATCGTGCAGGTGATTCGAGAAACGCTCGAAAACACCCCGCCTGAACTGGCTGCCGATATCGGGGATCGCGGAATGGTGATCGCCGGTGGGGGCGCCCTGATTCGCGACATGGATCGCAGGCTGATGCAGGAGACAGGACTCCCGGTCGTCGTGGCAGATGATCCGTTGACCTGTGTGGCCAGGGGCTGCGGCAGAGCGTTAGAGGAAATGAGCGCACTCGGTGACGTCTTCACGCACGAGTAGCCGCGCCGCATGTTTTTGCGAGTGCCCTGGCAGTATGGCTGTTGCCTGAGTGACAAGGCTTATCCGAATCCAGGAGTGACGCGATGGTGAAGAGCAGGGACGGCGTTGTACGCAGTCTCGGTCCTTACCTGCTGCTGTCCGCCGTGCTGATGGCAGCCTACCTGTATTTGCCGTCGGTCCGTACGGTGGCTCAGTCTGCGGCCGTCATCGGCATCCCGGTTCACTTCTTAGCCTCTTTGCCCAGCACCGCGCTAAAAGGCATGCAGGGCCACCTGACGACCGCGGATCAGTTGCGCAGTGATTTTGAGGCAATGCGCCAGCGTAACCTCATCCTGCAGGCCAGGCTGCACCGCTTTGAGTTTCTGGAAAACGAGAATGCGCGTTTGCGCGAACTGTTGTCCGCAATGCCCTCCGAGGCGGAACAGGTGACGCTGGCAGCATTACTCGCGGTTAATCCCGATCCTGCAGCGCTCGCTGTCATGATTAACAAGGGCAGCGCTGACGGCATCTTCCAGGGTCAGCCGGTGGTGGATTCGGGAGGCCTGGTGGGGCAGGTCACCAAGCCGAGTTTGTTTTTCAGCAAAGTCAGCCTGATCACTCAGGAAGATCAGGCAGTGCCGGCACAAGTCGCGCGCAGCGGCCTTCGGACCGTGGTTTATGGCAGCGGATCCGGTCGTCTGCTCAGGGTCCCTTACCTTGATCGAAATGCCGACGTTCGAGCAGGAGATCTGCTGGTGACTTCCGGGTTGGGGGGACGGTATCCGCCGGGGTATCCCGTCGCCAGAATTACTGCTGTTGAGCGCAACCTCGCCGAGGCATTCATGACGATTACAGCCGAAGCGGCTTCCCATTTGGGCCGTGATCGGGAAGTGCTGCTGTTATGGCTGCCCGCAAAAGAAGCGACAGCGCTGCAAGATCCGATGGAAACGGAAGAGGACGATGATTAGCGTCAGCAGTGCACAACACCGCTCCTGGATCCCGTTCGCAACGGTGTTTGTCGCGTTGGTGCTGCTGGTCATTCCAGCACCTGAACTGATTCGGGGTTTCTTGCCGGACTGGGTTTCCCTTGTGCTGATCTACTGGGCATTGGCTTTGCCCGACAGAATGCGGCTGCCCCTTGCCTGGGGTGTCGGTCTGGTTATAGATCTTGTTGTCCTGGGGATTCCGGGTGTGCATGCACTGAGCAAGACACTCCTGGTCTACCTGGCCAAGCATCTGTCCTTACGGGTGAGAGCCTATCCGCTTTGGCAGCAGAGCGTCGTGATCGCACTGTTGCTTGGGATAGAACTGATCCTTTTTGTGATCGTTGACTTCGCCGTGACGGGGAATATGGACGAAGTGCATCGCTGGACAGCCGTTATTGTCGGTGGTCTGGTTTGGCCCCTGGTTTATTTTGCGCTTCGGCGAAGTCGGCACCTCGCCAACTTGGGCCGTTAAACGATGGCCGCCAGCGAACTGCCCTCAGCCCGTGCTGTCGCACCCGAAACGGTGCGCCGGAGAATTCGGATCGCTGCCGTTCTGGCGCTGGCACTTTCTTTGATACTGATCTGGCGTTTCTACTCGCTCCAGGTCTTGCAATACGAACGCTACCAGACGCTGTCACTGGATAACCATATCCGCATCCAGGCGGTGCCCCCAGTGCGGGGACTCATTCTGGATAGACATGGTGTCGTTCTGGCGCAGAACACGGCCGTTCACATTCTGCAGGTGGTCCCGGAGAAAGTGCATGACATGGAGGCGATGCTGCGGAAGGTCGATCACCTGGTCGGACTGAGTGCCACAGAGGTTGAAGCATTTCGTTCCCGTTTGAAGAAGCACCCGTCGTTCGAAAAAGTATTGCTTAAGGCGAGGCTGGATGATGTTGAGACGGCAACGTTTGCGGTGAACGAGTATCGTTTTCCGGGCGTCACCTTGGAGGCGGTGCTGCATCGGGATTACCCGCAAGGCAGTCTGGTGTCGCATGTGCTGGGTTATGTGGGTCGAATCAGCGAGAGCGAGGAGGCGATGATCGATCCTGCCGCATACCAAGGGGTTCGCAGCATCGGCAAGATAGGCGTCGAGAAACAGTATGAGGACCTGTTGCTCGGCCGTCCTGGATTTGCACAGGTAGAGATTGACGCTCATGGCAGAACCTTGCGCACGATTAGCCGAAACAGCGCAACCCCCGGGAATACCTTGAACCTCACTATCGATGCGGATCTGCAGCGAATTGCGCGTGAGGCGCTTGGGAACCGGCGAGGGGCAGTGGTGGCGATAGCGCCCTCGAGCGGAGAAGTGCTGACTATGGCGAGCAGTCCCTCCTTTGATCCCAACCTGTTCGTCGACGGCATCGATCAGCGGACCTATGACGCGCTTCGCGGCCTGGAAGACCGGCCTTTGCTGAATCGGGCGCTCTACGGGAGATATGCACCCGGGTCCACGATCAAGCCGGTTATTGCGCAGGCCATTCTGGATTCCGGGATCAGCCCGCGGGAGTCGGTGTACTGCCCGGGATGGTATACCTTGCCCGACAGTACGAGACGGTATCGCTGCTGGAAGAAAACAGGTCATGGGCCGGTAAACCTGCACGGCGCCGTTGAGCAATCCTGTGATGTGTATTTCTATGAAATGGGCCGACGGCTTGGCATTGAGGCCATGGCGGATGTGTTGACGCGGTTTGGTTTGGGTGCGGTAACAGGAGTTGATCTGCCTAAAGAGCCCGACGGGCTGGTCCCCACACCCCAATGGAAGCGCGCAACCCGCAATGAATCCTGGTATCCGGGAGAGGATCTGATTACCGTTATCGGCCAGGGTTATCTTATGGTGACCCCCATGCAGCTTGCCCGCATGACAGCCACACTGGCCAACCGCGGCATTCCCGTGCAGCCTCGTCTTCTGCTTTCGAAAGAGGACTCGCTGAGTGGTGAAACCATACCCACTAATGCCTCCTCCCAACCGGCCAAACCCGCAACGGAAGCGTCTTTGGATCAGGTCATTCAATCAATGACGGCAGTCATGCACAGTCCTCGAGGCACAGCGCGCGCAAGTGGGCGGCGAAGCCCCTATCAGATCGCCGGCAAGACGGGTACGGCACAGGTGATCGGCATTGCCCAGGACGAGGAATACGACGAAAGTGTGATCCCGGAAAAATTCCATGACCATGCGCTCTTTATTGCCTTTGCCCCGGTCGATAAGCCCCAGATCGCGATAGCGGTGGTGGTGGAGAACGGCGGAAGCGGTGCAAAAGCGGCGGCTCCCATCGCCCGAAAAATAATGGACCGGTTTTTTCAGAAGAAACTGCAACGAGCAGCAGTTTCCAGCAAGCATCATGTTTTCGGGTAGGCCACTGCATCTGGATGGCCCATTGCTGATCGCGCTTGTCTTCCTGTCTGCGCTTGGGCTTGTGGTGATTTTCAGCGCCTCCGGAGAGAATTGGGATGTGATGTTGAAGCAAGGCGTCCGCCTTGGGGTATCGGTCGCCGCTATGTTGATTCTGGCGCAGGTATCACCCGAGACACTTCGTCGCCTATCGCCCCACCTTTTTGTTATTGGCCTCATCGCGCTACTCGGTGTACTGGTGATCGGAGTCACTGCCAAAG
>WTHR01000151.1:0-5886 GCA_011523045.1 Gammaproteobacteria bacterium
CTCATGACCGGTACTGCGGATCTCTATGACGCGCACTGCGCCCGCCTTCAGGTCGGCGTCCCTTTGTTTCGGGATTTCGGCGGCGTGGCATCCCTTTCGGGGGAGATTGCAACCGTTAAGGTATTCGAGGACAACACGCTGGTCCGCTCCATGCTGGAAACTGAAGGGGACGGCCGAATACTCGTTGTGGATGGCGGGGGCTCGCTGCGCTGTGCCCTCGTCGGTGACCAGATCGGTGCACTCGCCGTCGCCAACTGCTGGTCCGGCCTGGTGATCAACGGCTGCATCCGGGACAGCCAACAGCTCGCCGATCTCCCTATCGGCATCAAAGCGCTCGCCGCCTGCCCGGCGAAAAGCGTAAAGCGGGGAGAGGGTCAGAGCCAGATCAGCGTTCGCTTCGCCGACATTGTCTTTGTACCTGGTCACCATCTGTGGGCAGATGCAGATGGGATTGCTGTCGCTGACAGCCTCCTCACCTGAGCGTGGTGGATTCCGCCTCCCTTCACCAGAACTTTATCGGACGACTGGGTCGCAGCGGCGCGGAACCGGACGCACACCAGCAACGCGCCTTAAACGCCTGTACTGAACTGGTCCAGCGACTCGACCAGCGCTTGGCCGAATCGGCGGCCAGGGGGGTGTGGGGGCTAATTCCCCTGCGCTGGCTCCAGGGAACACCAGCAAACTCGGTAAAGGGTCTTTATCTTTGGGGTTCGGTCGGGCGCGGCAAGACCCTCATGATGGATACCCTGCTCGAAGCACTTCCACCAAAGACATGGCGACGGGTGCATTTTCACCGCTTCATGCTGGAGATCCACGAGGGACTGCGCCGGCTGAAAGATGAAAAAGATCCGCTGCGGCGTATCAGTCGGGAAATCAGTTCCGAGACACGGGTACTCGGTTTTGATGAATTTCAGGTAACTGATATCGGTGATGCCATGATCCTGTCGGGGCTGTTGCACGCTTTGATCGAGAATGGTCTGACACTGATCTTTACCTCGAACACCCCTCCCCGGCTGCTCTACCAGCAGGGGCTACAGCGAGACCGGTTTTTGCCTGCGATTGATCTGATACAGCGCCACACGGAGGTCATCCACCTTGATGGGGATCGCGATTACCGCCTGGAAACGCTTGGAGCAAGACCAACCTATCACATCCCAGACGACGCACAGGCTGAAGCCAGCATGCGCGCACTGCTGCTGGAGATTGATCGCACGGCAACTCTTGGGGCCGATACGCTTCACCTCAACGGCCGGGATATCCCGGTTCGGGCAAGAGGCAACGGGGTCATCTGGTTTGATTTTGAAGCGTTGTGCGACGGGCCGCGGTCCAAAGTGGACTACGTCGAGCTCTCAAGAAGTTTTCATACCCTGCTGCTGAGCGGCATCCCACGCTTTGACACCGAAAGCGAGGACGCGGCCCGCCGGTTGGTCGAGCTGATCGATGAACTTTATGATCGCAAGGTGAATGTCATCGTCTCTGCTGCGGCGCCGGCCAACGAGCTTTATCAGAGTGACCGCCTTGCTGAGGATTTTGTCCGAACAGCCAGCCGACTTCACGAATTTCAATCGGAAGACTATCTCGCCAGCGCACACCGGCCCTGAGCGCCGGCAAGGCTCAAGCCGTTCCCAATCCGGCGTCGATCAACTGCTGGGCATACCAGCGATGGAAACCATGAACACTGGGCTCAAGCTCTGGACAAACCCGCCCGGGGCGTGCGAGTCGGGAGTGAAGGCCCAACTGCTGCGCTTCGAGGACCACGATATCTTCCTCCATGCCGATCGCCATCCGACTCTCATAGCGTTTGAGCATCTGCTCAAAGTCCGGTACCGACAGGCTGGCATCGTCGAACAGCAACGTCAGTCGTACCGCGGTGCTGGACACCGTCACCGGGGCAGCTTCGAGCACCCAGACCGCATCACGGGAAGCGGCAAACGTCAGGCCGGGATAGGCCCAGGTGTAGCGGGTGCCGTTGGCCAGCCGGCCTGATAGCCCAGGCAGTGTCTCAAAACCCCTGCCGGCTTCGGTCAGCACACCAACGCTGCCGCGTCTGGCATGTTCGCCGAACTGGCTGACAAAGGCGCCTTCAGTACGATCGACCGGATCCGGCGTGGCATAGAGCGTCGACAGCGTATGCGGGTGGACTTTGCGAAGATGGTAATACTCGTTGAATACCTCGATAAAAAGCTTCCAGTTGCACTTGACGGTGAACTCTCTTTGGCTCGCTGTCACCAGCGACTCCAGCCGCCAGGGTTCATGCAGGCTCTCGAAGTCACCCAGCCAGTGGTCCAGGGAAGGTGCCTCACCATCAAGATTGACGAACAGAAACCCAGCCCGCTCTTCACTGCGTACCTGCACCAGGCCGAAATCTTCTGACTCAAAACCCTGAGCCGCCTCCATTCTCGGTGCCGCAAAGAGACTGCCGTCCAACTTGTAACACCAACCATGGAACGGGCAGACAAACTGACGGCATTGGCCTCTGCCCGGTTCCACGAGTTGCATCCCCCGGTGACGGCAGGTGTTGGCAAATACACGAAGCCTTCCATCCTCACCCCGAGTCGCGATCAGCGGAGTATCCGCGACCGAAAATGCCAGATAGTCCCCCGACTGAGCGAGGTCGCTGGCTCGGCCCGCGCTGACCCAACCCCCGGCAAAAAGGTGCTCCTGCTCAAAAGCCAGGATGTCCTCATCGACGTAGCAGGCGGGAGGAAGCGTAAAGGCCTGCTCGGTTGGGCAGAGCACTCCGGAAAAATCTAACTGGGACAAAGACGGGATCCAAAAAGCAAATCGGTCGTTGATTCTGGCCCAAGGCCCCGGGTAATGAAAAGACCCTGAATCCGGTAGCCGGCCCAGTCAGCAAGATATTCCGCTCAGTACATCTCCTGGGGGTCGACATCCAGAGACCAGCGGACCCGCGCTGCGGTACGCGAAGTCTCAATCCCCTGGACCCAATCTTCAAGAAAACGGTGAAACCGCCGCTCGTCCTTGCTTCTGACCACCAGCTGCGCCCGATAACGCCCGGCGCGGCGTTCCATCGGCGAAGGAACTGGCGTCATAATCTCGACCGCGCTGCGCGACGCGAGATTCTCTGCTGCCAGGGCGACGGATTGGAGAAAGCGGATGGGAGCACCGCTTTGGGTCGACTCTGCCCGCATCAGCGCAAAACGGACATAAGGCGGATATCCAGCAGTTTTTCTCTCAACCAGAGCCGCTTTCGCAAATCCGGCGAAATTATGCTCACGCAACCGGACAAACGCGGGATCTTCCGGATGCGCCGTCTGGACCAGGACTGCTCCGCGGGTCTCGCGTCTGCCAGCTCGGCCGGACACCTGGGAAAGTTGCTGGAAAAGTCTCTCCGACCCTCGAAAATCCAGGCTGTACAGGCCGTGATCGGCCGCCAACACACAGACAAGTGTGACGCCCGCAAAATCATGCCCCTTTGACAGCATCTGCGTACCCACCAGGATATCAACCTTGCGATCCCGTACTGCTTGAAGCGCTCTCGCCATGTCGTCCGGCCCTCCGAGCGCATCACTGTCTATGCGCATCACGGCCGCCTCGGGGAAAATCCGAACCAGCGCCTCTTCCACCCGCTGGGTTCCCTCGCCCGCCGGGAACAGAGTCTCTTTTTGGCATTGCGGGCACGTAGATGGGGCCGGCGCCTGGCGTCCGCAATGGTGACAGATCATCCTGCCGGTGCCCCTGTGCAGCGTCTGCCTGGCATCACAACGCGGGCAAAGTGCCTGCCAACCGCAGTCGGTACAGACGATCACCGGCGCAAAGCCGCGGCGATTCACGAAAACCAGACTTTGCTCGCCTCGTAAGAGGCATTGCTTAAGTGCACCGACTACCGGTGCCGACAGCCCGTCGTTAAGAGCCAGGCGATTGAGGTCAAGAATCTCGATCTTCGGCAACCTGGCGGACCCTGCCCGCGATTCAAGCTTCAAATGCCGGTAGCGGCCGTTGGCCACGTTCGCCATGCTTTCCAGCGAGGGTGTCGCAGAGCCCAACACTACTGGAATATCGGCCAACTGCGCTCTTTTTACTGCGATATCCCTTGCCTGGTAACGAAACCCCTCTCTTTGCTTGTAGGACAGGTCGTGCTCTTCATCCACAATAATGACGCCGGGGCGCGCAAGGGGTGCAAAGACTGCTGATCGGGTCCCCAGCACCACCGCTGCGCTCCCCTCCCGCGCACGCCACCAGGCCCGATGGCGCTCGGTATCCGTCAAACCCGAATGCAGCACGGCTAAAGCACTCCCCAAGCGCCCTTCAAAGCGAGAGATGAGCTGTGGCGTCAATGCAATCTCGGGCACCAGCACCAGCGCCTGACGTCCACGGGCGATAGTTCGGCAAGCACAGTCCAGATACACCTCGGTTTTCCCGCTGCCGGTAATCCCATCCAACAGGAATGGGGCGTAAGTGCCCGCAGCCTCCTCCAGGGAGACACTCGCCACCTGCTGCGCCGTGTTAAGGGTCGGAGCCGTCTCGCGGTCTCGAGGCAATCCCGGCACATCCACCACCACTTTTTCCACAAAACTTTGCGTCTCAAGACGCGCCAGCACCGTCGTCGCATTAGGAAGGGCGGATGACAGGCTTTGGCTCGGCAGAGCCCCGCCTTCTGCACCGACAAGCAGCTCCAGCACCTGTCGCTGGGCGGCGTATCGCGCGGGAATCGTACCAAGGCGCTCCCGCCCGGCATCGCTGATACGCCAGAGATAAAGCGGCCTGGGTTCGGCCGGACAATCCCGTCGAAGCCGAACCGGCAAAGCGGTCTGCAGTACATCACCAATCGGGTGATGGTAATAGGCCGCCGCCCAGAGCAGCAGTCTGAACAGCTCTTTTGGCAATAGCGGTTTGTCGTCGAGAACACGGCTCACTGCCTTAAGTTTTGAAAGCGGCAGCGCACTGTTTTCACTGCTTGCGCAAACGACACCAACGACTTTTCGCTTTTGCAGCGGCACCAGTACCCGCGCCCCGGTATCGGGCACCTTGGCTAGGTGATCGACACGGTAATCGAACAGACGGCGTAGCCTTACCGGCAATGCCACCTGCACAATTCGTTTAGCACTCATGAGAAGAAGGAACCGATGCTGCCAGATGATTTACACATTACACTTTCCGTCGCACACAAGTAATGGGTCATAAATGATTGACGCACCTAAGGGTTTCCGGGTTGCCCACAGAAGCTGTGGATAACTTTGTGCACAAGTCGCCGCTCAGGAGTTCTCACCAACTGGCAAAAGGCCTGTGCCCCCGATTGCCTATTTTTTAGGCATACAAATAGTGTCTAGTTTTCAGTTAGTTAGGTAACCTAGGCGTTGTGTCTCGAGATGACAGGTCAATATTGGTCAATCCTCAGGCCCTCACCACCAGTTTGTGCAAAACCAACAAGCAGCCTAGACGGTATCCAGAAGCGCGATCCGCTTTCCAATCAGATATTTAGCCTCATGAGTTGAACGGCGACGCAGGTTTTCAGGACTCTTTGAGCCTCGCCTGCTTTGATCCGCAAGGTAGGATGCGGTTGTCGTTATTGCTCTTTTCAACGCCCGCAAAAAAGTTCGCACCCGAGATCCTAAAACACGCGGACAGTCGTCCTTGTCTCTTAAAGACTACGTCGCATCCTACGCAGTCGATCGACGCCCCCAACGCAAATCAGTCGGGACGCTGGCGCGTCAATAGTTCGCCAAAACTGACATATTCGCTGGCACCCAGTCTGCCGACTGGGTTGATTTTGTCTGCCAGAATTTTACGCCGTCCCTTGGCATCTTCTCCCACAGCGCTGTCGTCTACGAACAAGCCGTGCACTTCGCCGAGAATGAGGGACTGGGGACCCTCCCCGATATAGTGGATATCGTAGAGACTGCAGGCAAAGGCCACCCGCGCATC
>WTHR01000151.1:5986-11680 GCA_011523045.1 Gammaproteobacteria bacterium
GACAGCACCCAGGCAATGGGCCGTGGAATCACTGTCTGGGTCATGGTGATGTACACCTGCTGGGGTGTCATATCGCCAAAATCGATGTACATAATCTGCTCCCTGTGCTTTTTTTGTTCTGTCTTTGCTCTGTGAGCGGCGAGGATCCGCTTGTCTGCCGAGCGCTCTTTCGTTGGTCTGGGTTGCGCAAAAACGCTCCCGGCCAATTTAGCACACCAAAAACCGTGCGAACGATGCGCACACTGACGTATCCAGCTAGCCTTTCAGATCGCTCACCAAAGGCAAAATCACGTCACTCAGCACTTTTTGATCAACAGGGCCGATGTGTTTGTATCGGATGATTCCTTCACGATCGATGACAAACGTCTCGGGCACACCGTAGACCCCCCAATCGATTCCCACGGCACCCTCCCGGTCTACCGCAATCACATCATAGGGATTTCCAAACTCCCGCAACCATCTTCGGGCATCGGCCGAGGCGTCCTTGTAGTTAAGCCCCACGATCCTGACGATCTTTTTTCCCGCCAGATCGTTAAACAGTGGATGCTCCACTCGACAGGCGGCGCACCATGATGCCCAGACATTCAGCAGCCAGACCTCTCCACGCAGATCACTCGTGCCCACTAACCCTTCCATCTGCAGCAGGCGCGGCAACTCAAACTGGGGCGCTGGCTTGTCGATCAGCGGGGAGGGCACTTCTCGTGGATCGAGTTTCAGCCCAACCGCCAGGAATGCACCAACGACCAGGAAGACCAGCAATGGTGCCAAAAAGCGAAGTGACTTCATACTGCCCTTCCGACAGGTGTTATCGCTCTGATGCACAAGGAGGCCCAGGCAGGAACCAACAACGAGGCTTTCACCGCCCTAAGCGTCCGGTAGAGCAAGGGAGCGCAGTATGGACATCACATCAGGAGCGCCAAAATCCCGCTCTCCCAGCGCGATATAGCGGGCCCGACCTTGAGGGTCGATGATATAAGTGGTCGGCAGCGCTCGCACCTTCCAGTTTTTGGCCGCGACCATGTTTTCGTCGAGCAGTATCGGGTATTCCAGGTCTGCATCGATTCGGTTGAGAAAATTACTCACATCAACTGGATCTTCACCCACGTTCACCGCGATCACTTCAAAGGGCTCACCGGCCAACTGCCGGCGCACCGCCTGCATTGAAGGCAATTCCTTGACGCAAGGGGGGCACCAGGTTGCCCAGAAATTCACCAGCAGCACTTTTCCTGAAAAATCATCAAGCGATCGCCGATCCCCGTTGAGATCATTCAGAACAAGTGCGGGCGGGGATGCGTGCTCTGAAGGCACTGGCGTCAAAGCGGCGGATGCCCCATCCGCGACGCTCACGCGCGACAGCGATAACACAGCCAGCAGGACCACGGCCGCACGCATGAAGAGTGCGCGGTGCCTCATGAAAACAACTCAGTTGATCGCGGACGTTGCCGCAAGCGCCATCGGAATCAGGTCCCCGGCAGGAACGTATCCCGGAATCGTCTTGCCATCTTCCAGCACAATGGTCGGAGTGCCTCGCACTCCCACGCCTTCTGCCGCTTCCATATGCTGGGCAATGTCGGTTTGACAGGTCCGCGGCTCCACGGACCTTCCCGATTTGGCATCGGTCATCGCCTGCTGGGGATTATCTGAACACCACACAGAAACCAGTGTATTGAAGGACGTTGACTGCAACCCGGCGCGGGGATAGCCGAGGTAGCGCACTTCCACGCCTCCCGCCAGCAGTTGGTCGATTTCGTCATGAAGGCGCACGCAATAGCCGCATTCCGTGTCTGTGAACACAGTAACCGAACTGACCGGCTCGGGCGGAGAAAAAATCACCATGCCGGCTTTATCCAACCCGTCAATCACAGCCTTGCGACCGGCTTTGCGCGCGTCCTCGGTCAAATTGGCGCCGGCATCGAGATCAATCAAGTCACCACTCAGAAGATGCTGTCCATCTTCAAACAGATAAACCACTTGCGTCCCGAAGGTCACCTCGTACAAACCCGCGACCGGAGTGGCACTCACCGAATCCGGCGATCGGTCGGGGATCAGCTCTGCCGCTTTGTCCTGCACCACCTGAGGCACGCCGTCTGCGACGACTCCGCCTACGAAAAGCGAGAGCATCAAAAAGATAAAGGTACGAAAGGTCATGGTAAAAAGCTCGACAGGGCTGATCAAAACGATAGCGATAGTCTACTCTATCGATTGATGTCTGCACCCCATGACCGCCGGTTTTGCCTTGGCTCTACCTCCTGCGATCAATTCGGACCGGTATGCGTACGGGTTGTTTCGCGTGGGATTCCAGGGTCAGGAAGGTATGAACAAAGACCCCTGCACAAACTACACCAATCGCCAAAATCACAATTTCCATATCACGTTCCCCAAATTGCTTGATGAATCCTACTGGAAGATACGGTCCGCAACGTGATCAGACTGTCGCGTAAACGTGAGGTTCGCGTGAAAGCGACGTGGCTGACTTCAGGACAACGCTGGACGGGTCTTGGCTGCGAGAAATGCTTCGGCAGCAGGAAAGATCTTCTCTCGTCGTGCGCTCGACAGCCGTTCAAGATTCCGGGGCATCATCGCGGTCCGGTGGTTGCGCGACAAAACCTCGGCATGGTCCTGAACAAACCGCCAGTACAGGCCGTCGACCGTATCGCACCAGTCACCCCGACCGAAGTCGCCCATCTTCATGAGGTAACTGGAACCACAAAGATAGGGCTTGGTCGCAAAAATACCGCCATCGCTAAAGAGCCCCATTCCGAATACGTTCGGACCCATCACCCAATGCGCCGAGTCGACATACATTTCCATAAACCAGCCGTAGGCCGACTGTGGATGAATACGGCACAAGTTCATCAGATTGGCGACAACCATCAGCCGCTCGATATGATGTGCCCAGCCCCATCGCTGGGTTTTCTTGATGACATGGTCGAGCGGCGCAATACCGGTCGTTCCCTCGTACCAGTCATGGGTCAAATCCGCTCCATGGCCAAAAAAGTTGGCCGAGGCCTGCGCTTCGCCAAAATGATGATAAATCCCGCGGATAAATTCACGCCATCCGATCACCTGACGGATGAAGCCCTCAAGAGAGTTAAGGGGGATAGCGCTTTGCTCGTGACAACGCATGACCCGTCGAATCACCTCCGATGGCGTCAACAGGCCGACATTCAAAAGAGGTGAGATCAACGAGTGGTACACCACTTCGGATCGGGTCGTGAGCGCATCCTCGTAGTCGCCAAAGAGTGTCAGGCGCTCGCCGATGAATCCCGCCAGCCACTGCTCAGCCTGCCTGCGCGTTGCGGGATAACAAAAATCCCCAGCGTCGCCGGGCGCGGCCGAAAAGCGTGACTTCACAAGTGCAATCACCTCCCGGGTGGTCTTGTCGGGGCGTGAGAATTTGGGAACAGGCGGCACGACGGATTTGGGCAAGGCCTTGCGGTTCTCAGCGTCCAGACTCCATTTGCCGCCCAAGGGCTTGCCCTCCTCGCTCAACAGCAGGCCAAGGCGTGTTCTCTGCTGGCGGTAAAAACTCGCCATACGCGGGCGGGATTCGTGTTTGAGGTAGTCGGCAAAACTTTCGCGTGAGCACAAGAACATCGGGCTTGGGAGCGGGTTTTGCGTCAGGCCCATCGAATTCACGAGGTCAGCCACCACGGTGGCGCACGGGCGATCCTCAATCTCAAAATGCACCAGTTCTGAAAAAGCGCCGTCCGTGGCAGCACGTCTCAGCTGGTCAGAAAACGACCCGCACCGCTCATCCTCAAGAGAGTGGTAGATGACCCGAGCGCCGGCCTTGCGCAACTCATCTGCATAAGCGCGCAATGAGCGGAGCAGCATCACAAGCTTCTGCTGGTGATGTTGGTCCCCCAACAGGTTTGGGGCCCATTCGGAGAGGAGAAAGTCGCAGTGCAGCCAGGGTTTGACGAAGCGTACGGGAAAGCATTGGCCCGGCAGGACCAGAAAAAGACCGCGCCCGCGGTGTTGAACCGAAGATTGCATGAGAAGAGAACGGGGTTAACCCGATACGGTACGTCGTAGCGGGGTCGCGGAACTTATTCCATCAGTCCCACTGCTGCGGCGTGAGCCGCAGGTCGGCCGCGTCATAGCCCAGCGCGACAATGCGCGCCAAAAGCGCCTGATACTCCTCTTCCGGGATAGTCGGCTCCCTTGCCATCAACCAGACGAGATCGCGCTTTTCCCGGGCAATAATCACACGACGGTAATCCTCATCCAGATACACGATCTGGTAATCCGCCTTGATCGGCCAGATGAACTGCATTCCCCAAACGGCGTTGGAACCATCCGGTCTGACAAAACCTGTGGGATGGTAGGTCTTGAACTCGCCGTCGAATCCGCCGTCAAAAAATGAAAATTTGGTTTTGATCGTGCCGTCTTCAGCGAGCGTATATTCCTCAATCGCGTTATAACTTTTCTTGTCGATAAAGGTGGGGGTCGAAGAGATCACATACCAAGGGCCCATAAAGCGCTCAAGGTCTACATACTCGACCGGACTGAGAGGCTCGACAGCCATCGAATTAAATGAACACGCGGTTGATCCTACCGCGGCCAACAATACTGAGATCAACGCACCCGTGCGCCAAAAAAATCGTTTCACTGAAAGCCCTCAACGTTTATTAAAAAGGAAGTGGCTGACCCGCCACTCATCTCCTCCGCGCATCCCGAACAGTTCGGCACATGCCATGAAAAATATTCGCCAGCGGTTTATCCACATTTTCGCGTCGGCCGGCCCATAGGTATCAGAAAAAATCGCAAACACTTCATCACGCGCTGCATCTAATTTATCCAGCCAAGCTTCTGCCGTTTTCTGATATTCAACGCCACTCCAGTCCCACCGGTTTTTGAAACACAGGGAATCCTGAAACCTTAAAGGAAGATCTGCGCTCGGCATCATGCCGCCCGAAAAAAAATAACGGCTCATCCAATCCGTATCGTCACGAACCTCAAAAAGGTAAGGTGTGCTGTGATGACAAAAGATATGCATGAAAAAACGCCCGTCCGGCTTCAGCCACCCGGCGACCCGATCAAAGATACTGGCGTAGTTACGCAGATGCTCAAACATTTCAACCGACACAATGCGATCAAATCCCTGATCTATCGAGAAATGGTTGATGTCTGCAGTAATCACCCGCACGTTACCAAGACCCGCCTCCATCGCCCGTTGTTCGATAAACCGCCTCTGCGAATGGGAGTTGGAAACAGCAGTAATGGAGGAGTTTGGGTAACTTTTTGCCATCCATAACGTCAGCGAGCCCCAGCCACAACCCAGCTCCAAAACTTGCTGCCCATCCTTAAGATCCGCATGTTCACAGGACAAAACCAATGCCTGTACTTCAGCCTCGTCCAGGGTATCCACCCCATCCCAGAAAGCTGAGCTGTATTTCAACTGGGCGCCCAGCACCTGCTGAAAGAACGCCGCGGGAACCTCATAGTGCTGCTCATTCGCTTTATGCACAAGCGACGCCACTGGGGCCTTCCCCATGTTGCGAACGAACTCATCCAGATGTTGGCTCTGCTGTGCTTGAGGGATCTGAATCTCGCGCATCCGCTGCCGGCACAGAGAACGGATCCCGCTGCGGACGATGGAATCCGGAACCCATCCCCGCTCTACTGCCTTCATTGCCGATCCGGTAAAAAACGCGCTCATATGCCCTCTCCCGGCGTATTCGCCGCTGT
>WTHR01000136.1 GCA_011523045.1 Gammaproteobacteria bacterium
TCTATCGCCAGTGGCGGCCGAGTCCGCTGTTCCGGGCACGCCGGCTGGAAAAGGCATTGGATACGCCAGCGCGCATTTATTACAAATACGAAGGCGTCAGTCCCACGGGAAGCCATAAGCCAAACACAGCCATCGCCCAAGCATTTTTCTGCAAGGAAGAAGGCGTAAAACGGATCGCGACCGAAACCGGTGCAGGTCAATGGGGATCCTCACTCGCCCTGGCCGGCTCGATGTTCGGCCTTGAGATCGAGGTATTCATGGTACGGATCAGTTACGACCAGAAGCCCTACCGGCGTGCTTTCATGGAGACCTTCGGCGCCACCTGTCATGCGAGTCCCAGCAACTTGACTGAGTCAGGCAAAAAGATCCTTGCTGATAATCCCGACAGTACCGGCAGTCTTGGTATCGCCATCAGTGAGGCCGTAGAAGTCGCCGCTCAGCGCGATGACACCAAGTACTCCCTGGGCAGCGTACTCAATCACGTCCTGCTGCACCAGACCGTTGTGGGGCAGGAGGCCATGCGCCAGATGGAACTCGCGGACGACTATCCGGATGTGGTCGTGGGCTGCACCGGCGGCGGCAGCAACTTCGCGGGCTTAAGCTTTCCGTTCATCGGCGCCAAACTGAGGGGAGAGCACGATACCCGGGTAGTCGCTGTGGAGCCGGCGAACTGCCCTTCCCTCACCAAAGGCAAGTACGCCTATGATTTCGGTGATACCGGCAACCTGACGCCTCTCGTGAAAATGCATACCCTCGGGTCCTCGTTCTTGCCGCCTGCCTCCCACGCGGGCGGCCTGCGCTACCACGGGATGGCGCCACTGGTCAGCCAACTGGTCGAACTTGGTGAGATCGCGCCCACAGCGTATACACAGACCGAGTGTTTTGACGCTGGGATCACCTTTGCGCGCGCCGAAGGCATCGTGCCGGCGCCGGAGGCCAACCATGCCGTCAAGGGTGCAATCGCTGAGGCCATGCGGTGCAAAGAGGAAGGGGTGTCCCGCGCTATTCTCTTTAACCTGTGTGGGCATGGGTATTTCGACATGCAGGCATATACCGACTACAACGCCGGAAAACTTGAGGATCACGCCTACGATGAATCTGAAGTTGCTATGGCGCTCGCCGGTCTGCCATCGGTCGCCTGAGGCCTTTATCCCCGCTGCACCACTGCGTTGGCGCAGCGGGGAGACCTGCACTAAAATCCACCTGTCGTAGGGGCCTGCATACCTGCTGTTCGTAGGGTAATTCGCGAACCGCCGGTCTGCGCTTTCTAACTGCCGAACGGCGCAACCGCCGGACGGCGCTCAAGCAACCCGTATCTGGGAGAGGAAACAAATGGCATACATAATGGATATTGTGATGCGCTGGGGTCATATCGTATTCGGCGTGGCATGGATCGGCCTGCTGTACTACTTCAACTTTGTTCAGACAGAGTACGTCAAAGAAGCGGACGATTCCGCCAAAGCTGATGTCATGGCCAAACTGGCACCGCGGGCGCTATGGTGGTTCCGATGGGCAGCGATGTTCACCTTCCTGAGCGGGCTGCTGCTGCTCGGTTATATCCTCCACATGCGTCTTAGCCTTGGCATTACCCTGGGCGCGCTGATGGGCACCATCATGATGCTCAACGTCTGGCTGATCATCTGGCCCAACCAGAAAATCGTTATTGGCCTGGAGTCGGGCGATAAGGCGGCGGCAGGACCGAAAGCAGCACTCGCATCACGCACCAACACGCTCTTCTCACTGCCGATGCTGTTCTTCATGGTTGCATCCGGTCATGCCAGCCCTATGGCCAACGGCGGCGTCTGGGGCGGCGCTGGTGATATGGCGATGAGCACGGTGGCTCTGGTTGTCGGCCTGGTGATTGTGGCCATCATCGAAGCCAACGCAATCTGGGGCAAGATGAACGGCACTATCCAATCCGTCAGTGCGGTGATCACCTCTTCTGTCATCCTGACCGCCATCATGGCAGGCGTGGTTTACTACCTGTAAACGGGCTCAGCGCTCAATCAAAAAAGGGCGCCCCTGGGCGCCCTTTTTTTGTGCCATCAGTTTGCGCGCGGCCTAAAAACCAGGCAAAACCTGCCACCAGACGATAGACATCAACAATCCGGCGAAATGAGATCGCGGTGTTCCCGTGCTCAAGAAGTTCGCTGATGCACAAGTGATGTGCAAGACCCTGTTGGGCCAGGCGGCGCGCCAGGTGGCGGGATTCTGCTGTCGGGATAACCGGGTCATGGCTGCCATGCAGCAGGAAGACAGGAGGCGTACTCTGAGGAAATTCAGCCGGCACGCGATACCCGGCCCAGGCGCTGTCAAATACATCGAGAATTTTCTCTAAAAATGCCTGCCGCGATGCGGGCTCTGTCATCAACTGATGCAGCGACTGCTCGAGTGGGTCATTGGCATCAAAGAGCGCATCCAAGCGTATCGGCTCGTTGTTATTGGTGGCAACGGTTTCCACTGCGGCTTTTAGCGCCGCTATCAGGTTCGTGTGCTCAGGCTCAGATTCGGCAAAATAACTTCGCCCAATCACCAGTCGACCGTAGGGGTCAGCCTGCTCGGAGGTAATCAGGAAGTCGGCGACCCGCTCAATATCGTAATAGCCCCCGATGAGTCCAACAGCAGCTATCCGATCAGTCAGCGCCGGTTCGAGCGCCGCGCGCAGAACAAAAATACTGGAAAAAGACACTGACATGAGAGCGACTCGGCGAGTCGTCACGAGAGACTGGTCCTGAGCCAGAGACCGGATCAGGTTGGCGACTTCATCAGGCTGTCGGGTAGAAATCGTCAAAGCGCGAATGCTCGGGACATCCGGTATCAGCACCCGCAGACCCCCGGCTGACAGGGCCCAGCCCAATCGTCGGATTCTCGGATCCTCTCGGCCACGGATCGAAAGACCAGGGATAAAAATCACTGTCGCAGTCGGCGTTGACGGCGGCTGATACACATCGACCGACGTCTGTCCAAAAGCAATGGTTTCGAGCGTGCCCGGGGTTTTTTGCCGCTGAAAGGCCAGCAGTAGTTTGAGCGCGCTTTTCCAGTCAGCGCGGGCTCTTTGTTGAGTGCCAGACCCGTTCATACCCCACGACCTTCTTCGCTAAAGGACAATTTCGCCGCGGGGCGTTTTGATCACGGCATGCAGTCCGACCGTATCGTTTTCCGATCCCGGTGAAGTGAAAAGCGGATTCAGGCCCAACGCGGCGATGGTGGACCCCGCACTGCCGCCCGGTGCCAGGTTCGCCTTAAGGCTTTTGAATCGGCATTGCGAATCAGGCAGGGTATCGGTCGGATGTGCATTGCCGCGCCACTCAATCACGTGTGGCAGCAATCCATCGCCCGGACACTCACCATCTGGGGTGAATGCAAACAGCCACCGAAGATCCCCACGGGACATTTCCCGCACGTCACAGGCTGCATAGGGCTCAAGACGTTTAAGGCCTGAAATATCCGGAGTTCTGGCTACCCAGGTCAGCAGTCGAGGACCCTTCTCAAGGGTTTGCCGAACCGTCGGGTTGTCGAGAGAAAACCATCGCGGATGCTCTGGAGGGTCACCATCAGGATTGATTGCGATGACTTCCAGATAGACCGAGCCTCCCAGCGAAAGCAGGACATTATGGGTGCCCATATTCGGATGAATGCCACCCTTCACCGGGGGGACTCCAAGGAGATCTGCGATGTAGCCAGCGCCCTCTTCGAGGCTTTGTGCGCCCACGACCAGGTGGTCGAGTTCGCAACGAATCGGTGACGTTTTCATTGGATCTTGGTGGCCTCATTCGGGGAAGGTGAAAGGCTGCGCTGCACGATCACGGTGTCCAGCCAGCGATCAAACTTTCGGCCCACGTTCTGCAGCGTGCCCACCTGATGAAACCCGGCGCTCTCGTGAGCCAAGAGAGAAGCCTCGTTGGTACTGTCCCCGATGATGCCGATGATCTCGCGAATGCCGCATCCTGTGAGGAGTTCCACGAGGCGATCCAGCAACTGCTTGCCGATACCCCGGCGGCGCCAGGACCGATCAACGTAGATAGAGTGTTCCACGGTATAGCGATAGGCGGGCCTTGGCCTATACGGCAGTGCATACGCGAAGGCCACTACCTGGTTTTCAATCATCGCCACCAGATAGGGTAAACCCGCTTCGCCTGCCAATTGCCAGCGCGTGCGGATCGTCTCACGATCCGGCGGATCGATCTCAAAAGAAGCCGTCCCTGTCAGCACATCATGCTCATAGATTCGACGAATCGATTCAAGGTCAGCTTCGACGGCGGAGCGAATTATGGGTCCGGTCATCGTCCATGAACTCCAGTTGGCCAGTGGAGACTTTATTGTTAACCCGAACGCACGCAAAAAAAAGGGCCGGCATCTGCCGGCCCTCCAGACAATGGTTTTGGCAATCAGCCCAGCAACGGTGCGATCACCAAAGAGACAATCGCCATCACGTTGATCAGGATGTTCATCGCTGGTCCGGAAGTGTCCTTGAACGGATCCCCGACCGTATCCCCGACAACCGCTGCCTTATGCACTTCGGAACCCTTACCCCCGAGATTGCCCTTCTCGATGTACTTTTTCGCGTTGTCCCAGGCGCCACCGGCATTCGCCATGGTCAGTGCAAGGAGGACACAGCCCAAAAGAGCACCGCCCAGCATGCCGCCCAGCGCCGCGGGGCCAAGGGTAAAACCAACCACCACTGGCGCACCGACCGCGAGCACCCCGGGAGGCACCATTCGCTTGAGTGCCGCCGTGGTTGCGATCTCGACACAGCGATCCGTGTCAGGCTCCGCAGTACCCTCCAATAACCCGGGAATCTCCTTGAACTGACGGCGGATCTCGCGAATCATGTCGAAAGCGGCGTCCCCGACCGCCGTCATGGTCATGCTGCTGACCAAAAACGGGAAAATACCGCCAAGGAACATCCCGGCGAGCACAACCGGATCGTTGATTTGAAGGCTGAAATCCGGAACATGAAAGGCGACCGTTTCGATGTAGGCCGAGATAATGGCAAGCGCCGCCAAGGCGGCTGCGCCGATGGCAAAACCCTTGCCGATGGCTGCGGTGGTGTTGCCCAGCTCGTCCAGAGTATCGGTAATCTCACGAACTTCCTCACCCAAGCCTGCCATCTCAGCGATACCGCCCGCGTTGTCCGCGACCGGCCCATAGGCATCAATCGCCATGGTGATGCCGACCGTTGCCAGCATCCCGACTGCGGCGATACCCACCCCATAGAGTCCGGCAAGCCAGCTCGAGACGAGGATGATGACGCACAGCATGAGCACCGGCACCACCACAGACTGCATTCCTACTGAGAGGCCTGTGATCATGATTGTGGCGGGGCCCGTCTCGCCTGCGCCGGCGATCTTTTTCACCGGAGCGCCTGCCGTGTAGTACTCGGTGACGAGTCCAATCACCATACCGCCCAGCGCGCCGACCACGACCGACCACCAGATATTGAGGCTGATGTCCGACCACCAGGTAAGCGCCAGCGCCGCAACAATAAAGATCACCGTTGCGCCGATAGTCCCGGTCCGAAGCGCCTTATCCGGCGCCTTCCCCGACGCGCTCTTGACCAGCACGATGCCGGCGATGGAGCACAGAATCCCGACCGACGCCAAAGCCAACGGCAGGAACATCAGCTTCGACTGATCGCCCCCTGCCAGTGAATTAATAACCTCCGGCGCAAGGGTTGCGGCAATCGCGATCGAAGCGATCATGGACCCGCAGTAGGACTCAAAGATATCTGATCCCATACCGGCGACGTCGCCGACGTTGTCACCAACGTTGTCCGCGATAACACCCGGGTTACGCGGATCATCTTCAGGGATACCCGCTTCTACCTTGCCGACCAGGTCCGCACCGACATCTGCACTCTTGGTGAAAATCCCGCCGCCCACACGGGAGAACAATGCCACCGAGGAGGCGCCCATGCCGAATCCGTGAATCACGTGGGCAGTATGCGGATCACCGCCGAAAGCGAGATAAAGAATACCCAGCCCAAGCAGGCCCATGGCGGCTACCGTGAGACCCATGATGGAGCCGCCGAAAAATGCGACCGTCAGTGCGGCCGGCGCCCCGCTCTGGGCTGCTGCGGTGGTCGTTCGGACATTCGCCCGGGTCGCGGTGAACATCCCAATGTACCCCGCCGTACCGGAAGCGAGAGCACCAACGAAAAACGCGACGGTGGTTTTCCAGCCAAGGTCTGAGACGAAGATCCCCGCACCCACCACGACGACAAAAATCGCCAGATAGGTATATTCGCGCCGCATGAATACCAAAGCGCCTTTGTGAATTTTCTCTCCGATTTCAGACACTTTTCCGGTACCCGCCGAGTAGGCAAGTACCGAGCGATAAACCAGCAACGCCGCCAAAAGACCGATGACGCCCAGAATCACTGGAATCAAAGCAACAGAAGTCATAAATAACCCCTCTCAGGTGGGAAATAGTTTACGAAACACCCCATCGGGACCGATTTGGTGTAACCCTAATATTATCATGTATATCGGGCGCTTATTCTGTCCATAAGCACTCTGTGCGCCTGAAAGCGCCTTGTCAGCGACGCCAATGTTTCAGACTCAGGGATAACACTGGGCAGAGTCAGTTCCCGCCAGGGTCTTCCCGGGCAAGCCCAGTCACATTGCTGGGCACGGGTGAATTCAGCGGCGGCGGCGGGCGCGTGGATGTGCCTTGTCGTAAACCTTGGCCAGATGCTGAAAATCAAGGTGGGTATAGACCTGAGTGGTGGAAATATCTGCATGGCCCAACAATTCCTGCACAGCACGCAGGTCAGAACTCGATTCCAGCAGATGGCTTGCAAAAGAGTGGCGCAGCATGTGCGGGTGGATTCCCCGATCCAGGCCCTGCCGACGGGCCCAGAACTCAAGGCGCTTCTGGATTGCCCGGGCACCGAGCCGCGTCCCGGCACGACTGACAAATAGCGCCGGCTCGTCCGCCTCAACCCAAACGGCGCGGCGCTCGATCCATTCGCGGATCGCGGCGACCGCATGGCGGCCGACCGGCACAATGCGCGTTTTGTCGCCTTTGCCGATTACCACTATTGTGGCGCCACTCAGATCAATATCCTTGAGGTCGGTGCGGGCGAGTTCCGACAACCTGAGGCCCGAAGAATAGAACAACTCCAAAATGGCATGATCCCGAAAATCGAGATCCGACACCGGTTTGATGGAAACGAGTTGTGCCGCCTCCTCAATATTCAGTGTGTTGGGCAGTTTGCGTTCGCTGCGCGGTGCAGAGATGCCCTCAAAAGGATTCAGCTTGGCCTGCTTTTCGCGCAGCAGATACCGATAACAGGACCTCGCGGCCGAAAGGGTTCGGCTGATCGAGCGGCCTGACAGACCCGCATGGCGCAATCCTGCCGCGAACAGCCTTGCCTGGGGGGGTGTCAATCTGTTGAAACTGCCGATACTCCGTTCGTCCAGAAAATCACACAAGCGGCAAAGATCCCGCTGATAGGCTGCGACCGTATGTTCGGAGAGTCGCCGCTCGTAACGCAGGTGCTCAACAAAAGCCTTGATGGTCTCGTCGTTGCCTGCCATGACGCGCGCTCAGGACATCCCAAGACGAATGCACGTCGCGCCAAGGAGACCGGCAAGCCCCTCCAGCAGAACCGTATCCATATCCGGACGGTAATGTCCTGGATCGCGTGACACCAGAATAATCCACCCAATCGGTTCATCGCTGCGGGCCGTTATCGGCAAAACAGCGCACGAAGCCCCCTGCGCCACACTTTCCGGATCAAGAAGATCTGCGGTTTCCTTGGACAGGGGCGCCTCCAGCAGACAAACTTTCCCCGCCAGGCGGCGCATCACCAGGGCCGCACTTTCACTATCTTGTGAGACCAGCGCGTTGATCGGGAGCATATCTGTCGCCGCATGATCGGTAAACTGCATGACCGCGGCAACCAGGCCAAATTCCGCCTGCAGCACCCGGGGCACGGCGTCACACAATTCAGCCATATCGCGTGTCCGCGCAATCCGTTCAAAACATCGCTGCAGTCTTTGCTGCAGTCGGGAATTTTCCTTGGCCTTGTCAATCAGGGCGGCGAGCCGGCTCCTTTCAATGCTTAGCTGATCTCGCAGCACACCAACTTGGCGCTCGAGCAGAGACACTGCCCCGCCACGCGCCGAGTGCGGGACGACGAGCTCACTCAACAACGCCAGATGGCGCTCAAAGAAGTCCGGGCAGGCGCGCAGATACCCGGCCACCTCATCCTCGCTCAGACGCGCCGGCGCGCTATCGTGATCCTGGCGATCAGTGTCTTCTGAAGGATCCACTTTATTGCACCGGCCAGAGTCCGTCGAAGACCCGCGTCGTTGGACCTGACATCAGGATCGGCCCGTGCCCCGGCCAGGTAATCTGAAGCACCCCTCCCGGCAGGCTTACCTGAACACTGTCGTCGATCAGGTTCCAACGCCGACACACTGACACCGCCGCACAGGCGCCGCTGCCGCAGGCCAGGGTTTCACCCACCCCCCGCTCCCAGACCCGTAATCGGATGTCTATGGGGCTTTTTATTTCAACGAAACCGACGTTGGTGCGCTCGGGAAAGTCAGTGTGGTGTTCAATGACCGGTCCTACCCGGCTGACCGGTGCCTCATCGATATCGTCAACAAGCAAAACCGCGTGCGGGTTCCCAAGCGAGGCAACGCCAATCATCATGTCCTCGCCGTCAACCAAAACCCGGTAGCGTTCGGCTGGCTGGGCGCTGCGAAAAGGAATCTTTTCGGGCGCAAACTCGGGCACGTCGAGTTCTGCGCTGACCTCACCCTCAACACCCATCGTCAGATGGAATCGCGTACTGATCGTTTGGACAGCGAGCTCTTTTTTCTGGGTCAGCCCCTGCTCCCGGACAAACCGGGCAAAACAGCGGGCCCCGTTACCGCACTGACCGGACTCGCTGCCGTCCGTGTTGTAAATGCGCATAAAAAAGTCGGCACCGTGCGCATCAGGCTCCGCCACAATTAACTGATCACAGCCGATACCGTGATGGCGATCCGCAATATCACGAATGGCTTCTTGAGTCAGCGCAACGGGCGCACTGACCCCGTCGAGCATGACAAAATCATTGCCCAATGAATGCATCTTCGTGAAGGGAAGCGTGTCCACTTTATCTTTGAGGACTGGGGATTCCATGAGCTCGGGGTAGCCCTCATTATAGTCCGCTGGCGCAAACCGCCTTTGGTGCAGACAACCGCCGTTGAAGGGTTAATGTTCTTGCGGGGGGCAGAACTCAAGCCAATCCACGTCCGGATCGGCCATCGCGACAAACCAGGGATTGAGAATATTTTTTCTGTTGTAACTGAGTTCGGCGCCGTTGCAGTCCACCAGTCGCCCCCCGGCTTCATTGAGCACACAGTGAGATGCACAGGTATCCCATTCAGACGTTGGCGCAAGACGGGGGTAGACGTCAGCATTCCCCTCAGCCACTACACAGACCTTCAAAGCGCTGCCCATGCTGACAATGGCGGGGTCGGATCCGCTCTTGGCTGCCAGCGCCTGGCGAAACGCAGTCACCGCCTCACCGGCATGCGACCGACTTGCCACCATCCGAGGCTGTGCGGGATCGTAGACGCTCACCTGAATTGGCTCAGGCGCGGCAGAGCCTGATTGGCGCCAGGCACCCTGCCCCTGCGCGGCGAAATATGAGACACCGGAACTCGGGCAATACACGACGCCCAAAACGGGTCTGCCATGGTCTGCCAAACCAATATTCACAGTGAACTCCCCATTGCGGCGGATAAACTCCTTGGTCCCATCCAAGGGATCCACCATCCAAACGCGGTCGGCCTCAAGCCGCTTTCTGTCATCGATGTCCTTGGATTCTTCTGACACCACCAGGATCTCTGGCGTCAACTCGCGCAGTTGCGCGACGATAATGTCATGCGCGCGATGGTCGGCGGTCGTCACCGGGGAGCCGTCGGCCTTTTCGATGATCTCATACTCACGCTCGTAGACATCCATGATGGCAACGCCGGCTGATTTGGCGATCTCTACGACGGCCTCTACCTTCACATCCATGGCGCTCATGAATTGAGCCGCTCCGCGGCGAGAAAGGTTGCAAGAATGCTGCGGCCGTCGGAAAAATCTTTTCGCTGCCGCAACGCTGGCAAATCACAAAGCTGCCACAACTCGGTCTCCAGCGGTTCCGGCTCATCGCCCGGCAACGGAGAGGCAAACAGTTCCTCAGCAAGAAAAATATGGGTGCGGTAGTTCGAATAGGCCGGCGTCAGCGACACTGTGGCCAATCCCTGCATCTTGGCGGCATCGTGGCCGATTTCTTCACGAAGTTCGCGGTGTGCCGCCTGCTCCGGCGTCTCTCCTGAATCAATGCGGCCCTTCACGAAACTCAGTTCATACCGTTCCACGCCGACCGCATACTCGCGGATCAGCATGAGCTCCTGATCCGAATACATGGGCACCACCATCACGGCACCCTCGCCCTCTCCGACCAGCCGTTCAAAGCATGTCTCGGTCCCGTTGGAAAAACGCAGGTCAACCTGCTCGATCGAGAACAGCCGACTGGTCGCCACAGGCGTCGTATTCAGGATTTCAGGCAAGGCGTTCGTCATGGCAAAAATCGCCCGAAGCGGGCAGCCCGGTCAGATTAACGCAGCCGGTCAGGTCACACAACCAAAACAGCGTGGCCGCATAAGATCCGGTCGCCCGATCATGTCAGGACGCTAGAATAAGACGCTGCTATTGACTCAGCCGACTGCTGTGTTGACACACTGGCGGAAAACTTATGATCGACTGGAACCAAATCGAATCGGTATTTCTGGATCTCGACGGCACCTTGCTCGATTTGCGGTTTGATAACCATTTCTGGGTCGAATTCATTCCGGATCACTACGCCCAACATCACGGCCTGGTTCCAAAAACCGCTCGGGAGGGAATTCTCGCCCGGATGAAAGAACTGCGGGGCACGCTGGATTGGTACTGCACAGACTTCTGGACTCGCGAATTGGATCTGGACATCATTGCGCTGAAGGACAGCAAGCGGGAATTGATCCGCACCCGGCCGGGAGCAGAAGACTTCTTGTCTGCTCTGCACGCAGACAGGCGCCGCGTTGTTCTGGTCACCAATGCCCACCCGAAAACGATCGACATCAAAATGCGCCGGACCGGCATTGCACCACTTTTTGATCGCATCATCAGTTCGCATGAACTGGGCTACCCCAAAGAAAAAGACCGCTTCTGGGAACTGCTGCAGGACATTGAACCGTTTGCACCGGCGAAAACCTTATTTATCGACGATAACCTGGATGTGCTGCGGGCTGCGGCTGCCTACGGGATTTCACATCTGCTGGCCGTACCCAAACCCGACTCCACATTAGAGCCTGTGGATACAGCGGAATTCCCAAGCCTGCATGCCTTCGAGGACATCCTCGGGTATTTTCAGCAGACTCATCAGGCGAAGGCCTCATGACCGGTACCGCGGATCTCTATGACGCGCACGGCGCCCGCCTTCAGATCGGTGCCCCTTTGTTTCGGGATTTCGGCGGCGTGGCATCCCTTTCGGGGGAGATTGCAAC
>WTHR01000180.1 GCA_011523045.1 Gammaproteobacteria bacterium
CCCCTGATTACGGCATCGGTAGCAAGCCCGCAATAGAGGGTCACCTCAAAAAAATAGACCGCTTCGGTCAGGTTGTTGAACTTGTGAAGTTTCTGCGAAAAGCCGACAATCGGGACTGCCAGAAGTAATCCCAGCGAGAGTGCCCGTAACAGCGATGTCGGGGTCCGGTCCGGGCCCGAACGCGCAAAGCGGTGTTTTCTCATAGTGTTTGAACGATGATCGGGTCTTTAACAAAGGAAGTTAGCATGACCCGCTATGCAAAGGAGTCAAGGAGTTAGCACCATGGATACAGCAGTCAAGGAAGAAGTCGGTCATTACATTGGCGGCCGGGTCGTTTCAGGATCCAGCGGGCGATATGGTGACGTCTACAATCCCGCTACCGGAGAAGTGACCCGGCAGGTGGCATTGGCGAGTGCCGAGGAGGTGCGCCACGCGATTGCCAATGCTGCAGAAGCGTTTACCGATTGGGCCGAAGTGCCGCCCGCCCGTCGAGTGCAGGTGCTGTATCGGTATCGAGAACTCCTGATTCAGAACATGGACGAGCTCGCTCGGCTTCTTTCCTCCGAACACGGCAAGACTGTGGACGATGCGAAAGGTTCGATCACGCGCGGGCTCGAAGTGGTTGAGTTTGCCTGCGGTATTCCGCAGTTGCTGAAGGGGGAGTTCAGCGAAGGCGTAGCCAACGGTGTTGATTCCTGGAGCATGCGCCAGCCGCTGGGGGTGGTCGCCGGGATTACACCCTTCAACTTCCCGGCGATGGTGCCCATGTGGATGTTTCCGGTGGCGATCGCCTGTGGAAATACATTTGTGCTCAAGCCTTCCGAGCGTGATCCCTCCTGTGCCGGGTACATGGCGCGCCTGATGACCGAGGCAGGCCTGCCGGATGGGGTGCTCAATGTCATCAACGGGGATAAAGAGGCCGTGGACACCCTGCTGACCGATCCAACCATCCAGGCGGTGAGTTTCGTGGGCTCCACGTCGGTGGGTGAACATATTTATCGGACCGGCTGCGCGCACGGCAAACGCGTTCAGGCACTGTGCGGTGCGAAGAATCACATGATCGTGATGCCCGATGCCGACATGGGGCAGGTGGTCGATGCCGTGATGGGTGCCGCTTACGGGTCAGCAGGAGAACGGTGTATGGCGATTTCGGTCGTCGTCGTTGTCGGTGATGACACAGCGGATCGAATGATGGAGCAGCTCGTTCCCCGGATTGAGACCCTCAAAGTCGGGGCGTATGACCAGGATGGTGTGGAAATGGGGCCTGTTATCACGCCGGATGCGCGTGACCGGATCAAGGGTTATATCGATCGAGGCGTGGAAGAGGGCGCGGATCTTGTCGTAGACGGCCGTGATATTTCCATCTCAGGATACGAGCAGGGGTGTTTTGTTGGTGCCACCGTGTTTGACCGCGTGAAACCTGCGATGGATATTTACCGTGACGAGATATTTGGACCGGTTCTGTCTGTGGTTCGCGTAGAGAACTATGAAGAGGCGCTGGAGCTTGTCAATGATCACGAATATGGAAACGGAACCGCGATATTCACCCGAGATGGAGATACCGCGAGGGATTTCGGCCATCGTGCCCGGATCGGCATGGTAGGCGTGAACGTTCCGATTCCGGTGCCGCTTGCCTTCCACAGTTTTGGAGGATGGAAGCGCTCACTCTTTGGCGATCACTATATGCACGGCCCTGAAGGCGTTCGGTTCTACACCCGAATGAAGACATTGACATCGCGTTGGCCCTCCGGAATCAAAGAGGGAGCGGTTTTCAATTTCAAGGCCGGCGGCGAGCACTAACGGGCTTTCGAGAGCGCAGACGCCATAGCGAAGTACGGTAGCGCTATTGATCAAGTCTCAGGTTATCGATCAGGCGCACTGATCCGATACGCACGGCAATCAGTGCCTGGGCGCGCTCAAGCGGGGTTTGGGGCAGTTGGGCTGTCCAATGCGTCGGATCCCTGACTTCTGCATATTCGACGATGAGTCCGTCATGGTTGAGGTGGCCGGTCATGGCGGCAGAGAGCCTGTCCGGGGACCGTTCGCCCGACTGCCAAGCTTCACGGGCCGCTAGCAATGCTGGATATATCTGCTGCGCAAGATTTTTCTCATCCGGACTTAATCGGACGTTGCGGGATGACAGAGCCAGGCCCGAATCTTCCCGAACGGTCGGGCACACCACAATATTGGGATAACCCATCTCCCGCGCCAGGTCAGAAACGACCAGGGTCTGCTGAAAGTCCTTTTCGCCAAAATAGGCGCTCGATGGCCCGACAGTGCGAAAGAGTCGCTCCACGATGGTTCGGACACCGTCGAGATGCCCTGGCCGGAATTTTTCCTCAAGCCCCGACCCATGAGGCCCTGCCGGAAGAATGTCGATTTTGGCAAGATCAGAGACCTCAGGGAAAAACTCTCCAAGGCTGCCCATAAAGACCATGTCACATCCCTGGGCCTCGAGCAGTGCGAGGTCTGATTCCGTATCCCTTGGATAGGCGTCAAAGTCCCCGTGATCCTCAAATTGCAGCGGATTGATGAAGATGCTGGCGCAGCAGATGCCGTTCTGGGCTCGAGCCCGGGTGACGAGTGAAAGATGACCTTTGTGCAGTGCCCCCATGGTGGGTACAAAGCCGAGAGTTTGACCTTGCGATCGCTGGTCGGCGCACCAGCGCTTGGCATCAATAGGGGATTCGAGATGCAGCATGACGGTAATCAGTATGACATGCTGCACTGCAACAAGTCTATATTCTCTACCGGAACCGGATTTTTCTCCGGGAGATCGAGACCTCCAACGCTATGAACTCACAGGCTGCAGGCCGGTCAGATAGCGCCGAGATTTCTTGAGGTAACTCTGGACATTGCGGCTGAGTTGCTCGACCTCTTCATCGGTCAGTTCCCTGACGACTTTGGCAGGTGAGCCAAGGATCAGCGATCTCGCAGGGAAACGTTTGCGCTCCGTGACCAAAGCGTTGGCGCCCACGAGACTGTTCTCACCAATCTCAGCAAAATCCAGAACCACCGCGCCATTGCCGATCAGCGCCTTGTCACAGATGGTGCATCCATGGATGACCACGCTATGACCGATCGAGACATCGTCGCCGATTGTCACGGGCACGTCCGCATCGACATGGATTACCGT
>WTHR01000215.1 GCA_011523045.1 Gammaproteobacteria bacterium
CCATCATGATCACGGCGGTACATCCGAGGTCAGGCTCAAGCAGCAGCAACACCCCGATCGATCCAATCACCGCGGCAGGAATCAGGATGCAGTTCTGGAATGAATCCATCGCTGATGCGTGACGCACAAAGTGATCAGCAAGAAAAAGGACCGTCAGCACCTTGATCAACTCTGAGGGCTGGAAATTAAACAAACCCAGATCCAGCCATCGCGTACTGCCGTTGACCTCGTGACCGATCCCGGGAATCAGAATGAGGGCAAGCAATGCGGTTCCCATGCCCAGCAGCCACCGGGAGGCGCGTTGCCACAGATCAAGGGGGACACATGCTGCGCCAACGCCCAATGAAAGGGCCAGAACAATACCGAAGAGGTGCTTGACCAAAACTGCCACCCCGCCACCAATGCCCCCATGGGTACCGATCGCAGCCGAGAAGACCATCACGACACTGAAGGCCAGCAACACCGCCACCGGCGCCAACAACAGAGGATCGGCACTCGCCAATCGACGGGGTATCTGCAAGGGGATTTCGATCACGCTCATCTGATCATTTCCCGAACCAGGTCGGAGAACACTTCACCCCGGTGGGCAAAATTCCTGAACATGTCGAAACTCGCGCATGCAGGTGAGAACAAGACTGCGTCCCCCGACTGGGCCCAGCGCGCTGCCAGTCTCACAGCCTGGGGGAGGTCATCGGCGAGCGTGACGGGAACCCGATCACCAATCGCCTCCGCAAGAGCCAAACGATCTTCACCGATCAAAAGGACTTGCCTGGCATATCGCTGTATTGCCTTAGCCAAGGTGCTGAAGTCGGCATCCTTTGATTGACCTCCCGCAATCAGGACGACGGGTCGATCCAGACCGACCAGCGCCGCTTCGGATGCACCCGGATTTGTGCCTTTGGAATCATTGATCCAAAGAACACCCTCACGCTCCAGTACCGGCTCGCATCGATGTGGTAATCCACGAAATGCAGACAGGGCATCCAGAGCCGGCGGGTTGATTTCATAGCCAGCCGACTCAATCAGCGCAAGCGCGGCGAGAGCATTCATGACGTTGTGCCGTCCAGTCATGGACAGCGACGAAACGGGAAGAATCCTGGTATGTCCCCGAACGATCCAGTCGTCACCGTCAGGATCCGTCGCGACCCCGTAGTCCGCCGCACGCAAAGGCGCATCCAGGCCGAAGGAGATAATCTCAGCCGCACTGGAAACTTCCATCTTCTGAAGAGTGGGATCGTCACGATTAACGATCCCCGTAACAGCGCCTTTCAGAATTCGCCGTTTGGCATCGAGGTATTGCGCAACGGTGGCATAGCGGTCCATATGATCAGGCGACAGATTCAGAATGGCCGCTGCCCTGGCTTTGAGTGAATCGGTGGCTTCCAACTGGAAACTGGATAGTTCCAGCACCACGACGTCCGGTATGGCGCCTTCCAAAAGATCCAGGGCCGGCGTCCCGATGTTGCCCGCCACGGGCGCGTTCAGTCCCTGGGCTGCCAGCATCTGGCCCACCAGTGTGGTTACGGTGGTTTTTCCGTTTGAACCGGTAATCGCCAACAGCGGTGCCGGACAGGCGCGTACAAAGAGCTCGATATCCCCAACAATTTCAACCTGCTGTTGACGAGCCTTCTCAATCACCGGCTCCGACAAGGCAATGCCCGGACTGACGACCGCAAGATCACCACGCCCAAGATTGGGGGTCGTGAACTGTCCCAACTGGACCGGAACATGGGGAAACTGTCGGGTCAGTTCCGAGTAAAACGGCGCCACGTCGCGACTGTCCTGAACCTCGACCTCAACTCCCAGCGCAACGAGATACTTCACCGCGGAAAAACCGGATGCGCCCAGTCCGAAAACGGTTGCCCGTGACCAAGGCGCCGGGTGCAGGATCGTTGCCAAAGCGTTGCCCATTAATGCCTTACCTGACCTTGAGCGTTGCCAAACCGATCAACACCAGGATCAGGCTGATGATCCAGAACCGCACCGTCACCTGGGGCTCGCGCCAGCCTTTTTGCTCAAAGTGATGATGCAAAGGCGCCATGCGGAAGATTCGTCGCCCAATCAGACGGAAGGAGGCGACCTGCAGCATGACTGAAACCGTCTCGATAACAAAAAGGCCTCCCATGATGGCGAGCACGATTTCCTGACGGACCACCACTGCAATCGTGCCCAACGCTGCTCCCAGAGAAAGCGCACCGATATCGCCCATAAAGATCTGGGCCGGATAAGTGTTGAACCACAAAAACCCTAATCCCGCCCCAACCAGCGCAGCACAAAGAACCAACACCTCCCCGGCGCCGGCAATAAAAGGAATACCGAGGTACCCGGAAAAAAGAGTGTGGCCGGTGAGGTAGGCGAAAACGCCCAACCCACCGGCCACTAAGACGCTTGGCAAAATTGCCAAACCGTCCAGGCCATCGGTCAGATTGACGGCATTACTGCTGCCGGCAATCACGAACCAGGTGAGAAGAATGAAGCCCACGCCCATCTCGAGCGCGACATCTTTAAACAGTGGAACGATCAACGATGTCTCAGCCGGAGATTGGGCTGTCAGGTAGAGCGCCATTGCCGCCGCGAAGGCCGCAACACTCTGCCAGAGAAACTTCTGCCCTGATCCCATGCCCCGAGAGTTTTTGCGAAGGATTTTCTGGTAGTCATCCAGTCCACCAATCAGGCCAAATGCCAGGGAGGTCAGCAGCGTAATCCAGATAAACCGGTTTTCAAGATCTGCCCAGAGCAGTGTGGAAAGCACAATGGCCGCCAGAATCAGGACGCCGCCCATTGTTGGTGTATCCCTTTTCTCCAGGTGCGAACTTGGCCCGTCATCGCGGATAGGCTGCCCGGCGCCAATCTGCTCAAGTCGCCGGATCAATGCGGGGCCGACAAGAAAGCTGAACAGCAGCGCCGTCAGCACAGCGCAGATGGCACGAAACGACAGGTAACGAAAGACATTGAACACGCTGTACTCAAGCGCCAGATGTTCAAAGAGCATCTTCAGCACGCGATGGCTCCGTCCTCGGCTACGCACACCAGCGCGTCAGCGACCTGTTCCATCCGGGCACTACGGGATCCCTTGATCAAAACGGTCAAACCCGGGCTGAGTATTGGGCGAGCGGCCTTGATCAGTTCTTCTGGGGAATCAAAGCATCGGGCGTCTTCCCCAAATGCCTCGCCGGCCAATCTCGCGAGGGGTCCACAGGCAAATAGCAGGTCAATACCGGCCCGGCGGGCTTCGCGCCCCGCTTCAGAGTGAAACTCCTGAGCACGTGTCCCCAGTTCGGCCATATCGCCGAGGATGAGCGCCTTACGACCCTCACGGCCAGCCAGCGCCCGAATCGCCGCCTTGAGCGAAGTCGGGTTGGCATTGTAGGTGTCATCAATCAGGGTTGAGCCACGGGCTCCGGCGCGGACCTGCAATCGGCCGGGCTGGGCCTCGACCCGCTGCAGTCCGGCCCGGATCTCATCGGAACTGACGCCGCAGGCCCAGGCCACACTCGCTGCTGCCAACGCGTTTGATGCGTTGTGTCGACCCAAAAGATTCAACCGGACTTCAAATTCATCATCAGGCAGCTGGATCTCGACCGTCTGGCCCTCGCTATCTCCCGTCACTTCACCGCTGATCCGGGCGCGGTTTTTAAGCCCAAACGTGATGGTCTGGAATTCCTTCACCCTGGCAGCCCAATAAGCCACAAAGCGGTCGTCAGCATTGATCACGGCGGTACCCCCTGGGCGCAGACCGTGAAAAATCTCCGCCTTGGCTCTGACGACGCCTGCAAGACTGCCCAGGCCTTCAAGATGGGCCAACGCGGCATTGGTGATGAGGGCGGTGGTCGGGCTGGCCAGTCGTGACAGGTAATCTATTTCGCCGGGGTGATTCATCCCCATCTCAATCACTGCGAACCTATGATGCTCGCGCAGACCAAGCAGCGCCAAAGGTACGCCGATATGATTATTGAAATTGCCCGGGCTGATGTGAACCGCACCCGCCTCGGCAAAAATAGCGCCAATCATTTCCTTGACAGTGGTTTTGCCGTTACTGCCGGTCACACCAATCACCGGGATATCAAAACGCGCGCGCCAATGTGCTGCGAGTTGCCCCAGCGCGGCAGTGGTGTCCTCCACGATCAGGCTCGGCAGCGTATTTGAGCCTGGGTGCCGGGTCAGCACCGCTGCAGCACCCGAGCGCTCGGCATCAGCCAGAAAATCAGAGCCCTCAAAACGCTCGCCATCCAAGGCCACAAAAAGAGCGCCCGGCTTCAATGTACGGGTATCGGTCGATACTGAAGTGATCTCAGCATCACCGCCCGTTAACGTCCCCCCAAGCACCTTGGCAACATCGTTTAAGCGGAACATGGCATCGTCCTCAGTATCTCCTCGGCTATCGCCTGATCATTGAATGGCAAAACCTGATCGCCGACGATCTGGTTTGTTTCATGGCCTTTTCCGGCAATCACTACCAGGTCACGAGAGGCTGCCTGCTCCAGGGCATAGGCAATCGCCAGATCACGCTGGGGGATGCGTGCCTGTGCCGGGGCGCTCAGTCCTTCGGCAATATCCGAGAGGATCGCGTCAGGATCCTCACCTCTGGGGTTATCGTTTGTTAGAACAACGTGGTCAGCACCGACGGCGGCCGCATGTCCCATCGCGGCACGCTTGCCCCGGTCACGCTCACCCCCGCAACCGAATACGCACCACAATTCCCCGTTGGTGTAGCTCCGAAGGGACTCCAGCAGTGTCGAGAGGGCCTCGGGGGTGTGCGCGTAATCGACCACGACCGTCGGTCGGCCCGCACCGGACCCTCGGCAGAACAGCATACGTCCCGGCGCAGGCTGCAACTGGCCCATGACCTCGCTGATGCGCGAGGCGCTGTAGCCGTGCGCGACAAGCGTCGTCGCCACAGCGCTTAAATTGGCGACGTTAAAGTGACCTCTGAGTTCAGAGCTAAACGCTATTTCTCCAACGGGACTGTGCAGGCACAGCGTTATGCCGCCAGATCCGACATCGACTTTGACCGGAAAAACGTCAGCACTGTCATCCTGACCATAGGTCCACAGCTTTGCGGAAAATTCCTGGCTGGCGAACGCACGCCCCACCGAATCAGCCACATTGATGATGATGCTTTCCAACTCTTTACGCCGGAACAACAACAGCTTGGTCTCGGCGTAACGTTCCATGGTCTGGTGGTAATCAAGGTGATCCCGGCTCAGATTGGTAAACAGCGCTGAATTGAACTCGATGCCTTCAATGCGTCCCTGGTCTATCGCATGTGATGAGACCTCCAGACAGACACTATCGGCCCCCTGCTTAACCAGATCAGCGAGTTGTGACTGCAGGGTGATTGCGTCAGGCGTCGTCAGAGCAGCAGGCTTTAGGTCGCCAGTCATGCCCCACCCAGTGGTACCGATTAATCCGCTCTGGTGCCCCAGCAGACCCAGCGCCTGGGCAAGAAGAGAGGCGCAGGTGGTTTTACCGTTGGTACCTGTGATGCCGATGACGCACAACGCATGCGAGGGCGACCCGAAAAAACGGTCGGCAATGAGACCGACTTGCTTTTTCAGATCATCGACCGGAAAACAGTTTGTGCGGGATTGACTCGTATCCCATTCGTGGCCTTCCACGAGAACCGCCGCGGCTCCGGCACGTAACGCCTGATCCACGAACCGTCGGCCGTCGGTCTTCTCCCCTGGCACGCCGAGGAACAGACTGCCCGAGGAGACTTCCCGACTGTCCAGCGTGAGATGACTGATCCGCGTTGAGGGCAAGTCGGTGTCCGATGGCACCAGCCCGTCAATTAACTTGCCAAGCGGTTGCTCCGGCTGGGCCATGGTGAGATTCATGCCCCGTTCTCTCCAGGTGACATGCTGGCCACAACCGTGACCCCGGAATCCAGGTCGGCATCCGGTCGAATGCCGTGCATACGCAACGCGTCCGCCATGATCCGCGCGAAAACCGGCGCCGCCACTTCGCCGCCGAAGTATTTCCCTCGAGGTTCATCCACCATTACGGCCAGAACAAAACGCGGTGCCGACACCGGAGCAAAACCTACAAAGAGTGACTGATAGCGGTCTGCCTCATACCCGCCAGTCGGGCTCACCTTATGCACAGTTCCGGTCTTTCCCGCTACACGATAAGCCGGCACAGCCGCGCGCTGGGCGGTACCGTCAGCACTCACAACCTGCTCGAGCAGCGCGTTGATCTGATGCGCGGTCTCTCCCGAGAGCACCTGCTTTCCCGGCACCTTTCCCACTTGCCGCTTAAGGGTCACGGGCCGCAAAACCCCTCCCGAAGCCAGCACAGCATAGGCCCGGGCGAGCTGCACCTGCGTTGAGGACAGGCCGTAGCCAAAAGACAAGGTCGCGTGCTCAATGGGGCGCCAGCGCTCTCTTTTCAGCAGACTGCCATCTACCTCTCCCGGAAGTTCGATACCGGTTGCCTGGCCGAACCCGACCTTGGCAAGGATCCCGTATAACTCCTCAGGCGCGAGTTCCATCGCGACCTTGGCCGTACCCACATTGCTGGACTTGACCAGCACACCGCCGAGCGTCAGATCTCCGTAATCGTGAATATCCCTGACAGGGTCACGGCCGATGTAGTGAATACCCGGACTCGTGGAAACAGGTGTCTCTACAGAAAAGCGTCCGCTGGCGAGCGCCATCGACATCGTAAATGGCTTGACCGTCGACCCGGGCTCAAATACGTCCGTTACCGATCGATTGCGAAAGTGCTCTGGCGTCATATCCGAGCGGTTATTCGGATTAAAGTCCGGCACGTTTGTCATCGCCAGCACTTCGCCGGTGTTCACATCCAGCATGACGGCCGACGCGCCCAACGCCCTGGTATCCCGAACGCTCTGTGCCAAATGATGCTGCGCTGAAACCTGAATCCTGAGATCCAAGCTCAGTTGAAGATCACGCCCGCGATAAACGGGCCGAATGCTCTCAATATCCTCTACGATTCTTCCCTTGCGGTCGCGCAACACGCGCTTACGCCCCTCGACTCCCGCCAGGTGGCTGTCGAACGCCCGCTCGATCCCCTCCTGTCCCCGGTCATCCACATCGGTAAAGCCCAGGACATGACTGGTAATCGGTCCCGCCGGATAGTAGCGACCGTACTCCCGAAGTGAGCTGACGCCCGGGATTGCCAGACTTTCGACCCGCGCCGCTTCTGCCGGCGGCAGGTGTCTGCGCAGGTACATAAACTCGCGATCCTGGTATCGATCCAGCAGGCTTGAGATCTGGGACAGACTCATCCCCAAAGCCTCGGCAAGCCGTGGCCATTCGTCGGGTGCATGCATCAACGTGAGGGGATGCGCCCAAACGGCATCGAGGGGCGTACTGACCGCGAGTACATCTCCGTTGCGATCAACGATTCGGCCTCTTTCAGGTTTCACTGCGATGTTGCGCAACTGGCGGGCGGCGCCCTCTGCCTGCAAACGGGAACTGTCAAGAATCTGGACCTGGAAAGCACGGACCCCCAGAACGCTCATTCCAAGACACACTACCCCGAGCACGATTCCCTGCCGCAAACGAGAGTAAGTCTTGGGGGTTCGCCGCTTGGCAGTCAATTTCACGGCCTTGCCTCCAGCTGCACCACGACAATATCCGTGGGCCCGGGGGTCACCATGCCCAACTCCTGTCTGGCCGCTTGCTCGACCACGTTATGGCGCGCCCAGGTTGCTTTCTCCAATTGCAATCGACCCCATTCGTCATTCAGTTGATCCCGTTGTTCTTCGGCCGATCGCACCTGAAGGAACTCAAGCCGGTTCTGGTGGCGTACAACCACCACGCAAAGCGCTGAGACCAGCGAGATCACACTTAAAAATCCGATCCACTTCATGCATGACCGCCGGGTGATTTTTGTGCCCAGCGCAGAATCGCGCTGCGGGCCCGCGGGTTACCCGCCACCTCATCGGCAGAAGGTCGTTGGGGTTTTGCCGGCCGCAGGATGACTGGTGAAATCTCATCAGCCCGGATGGGAAGATCCGGTGGAAAGGGGTCCGCCTTGGCGACGTCGTGAAAGAATCTTTTAACCCGTCGGTCCTCAAGGGAATGAAAACTGATAACGACCAGACGACCGCCAGGCTCCAGCATCTCAATCGCCTGCGGCAGCACCGCGTCGAGTTCCGCGAGTTCCTGATTGATGAATAACCGAAGTGCCTGAAAAGTCCGGGTGGCGGGATGCTTTCCCGGCTCCCGTGTAGGCACACAGGCATCCACCAGAGACGACAATGCACCCGTCGTAGTCAGGGGCGCTTCATTTCGGGCATCGACGATGGCTCGCGCAATGCGGCGGGCATAGCGCTCCTCGCCAAAACGCCTTAAGACATCGACCAGGTCCTCTTCTGAGACATCGGCGAGCCAATCCTGCACAGGCACACCCTGCGAGGGATCCATGCGCATATCAAGAGGTCCGTCACGCATAAAACTGAATCCCCGACCGGGATCATCCAGTTGCGGTGACGACACGCCGAGATCAAGCACAATGCCAGAAACCTGACCCGCGATTCCGGCCGCGTGCAGTTCATCGGAGAGTTTTGAAAAAGGAGCGTGAACCACTTTTAGCCGGCGCTCCCCCTGTGCCCAGTCCCGGGCAATCGCACACGCCTCAGGATCGCGATCCATCGCGTAGATACGCCCATTGGCGCCCAGTCGGTCAAGCAGGGCGCGGGTATGACCGCCGCGTCCGAAGGTCGCATCCACGAGGATGCTGTCCTCACCCGGATCCAGCGCCTTAACCACCTCTGCCGTCATAACGGGGGAGTGGGCTGCGGCCAGCACGATTCTGTCTCCCTACAGTGAGAGGGATTCAAGCTCTACAGACAGGCGCTCTTCACCTGTTTGCACAGCCAGCCATTCGTCACATCTTGCCTTCCATCGTGACTCATCCCAGAGCTCAAACTTGTTGCCCTGCCCGATCAGTACGATGTGTTTCTCCAACGCTGCAAATTCACGAAGGGGTGCCGGAATCCTGACGCGGTTCGCACTATCCAGTTCGCAATCAGATGCGTAGCCAATCAGAAAACGTTTCAGCGCTTGAGCGGCGGGATCAAAACTCGGCAGTGCAACGACTTTTTGCTCGACCCGTTCCCATTCGTCCTGCGGATAGATCCAGAGACAGCGCTCCCGGGTGTTGTTGACGGTCAGCACAAGTCGGCCCTGGCACCGTTCAGCGAGCGGTTCTCGATGGATCGTCGGGACAGCAAATCTTCCTTTGCTGTCGAGATTCAAGGTGCTGGCCCCTCTAAACATCTTTAACGCTGACCTCCTCCATCTGTGCCTTTACCCCTGACCTCAAACTTGCTTATCTGTTCTATGAATCACCGTCGTCCGTGACGACGAAAACCGCCTCATGCCCGCAATGGGTCAGCTCTGAAAAGAAATCCCGGCCCCTCGCGGGGCCGGGCAATCACCAAAGGAGGATGAGGATTGGGATGGATTAGCCGCCATCCACGGCATCAGAAATATTTCCAGGTTTTTTTGTGTTGTTTTTTCAGTCCATTGGGCGGAACACTGTTCGCAAGATTTTTTTACCCACATTTTCCGACCCTTTTTTTCTTTTTTTCCCACAAAATCCCACTGAACGACACTATAGGTATCCAGATATCGGACTGTCAACCCTCAATTGACTGAAAAATCAGAGTTTTTAAGAAATGGCCTGACCAGAATCCAGGCCTTGGCGACAGAAGATCAGGCGACCCTCGAGGAAGTTTCAGGTCGTCTGGAGGGATAGAACTTCAAGTGATCTGTGGATAACTTTCTTAATATATTTGATTTATTGAAGAAAATTGGAGTCGGCCTGTAAGCCGGGTTCTGTCGAAGACAACCATTCATCTGGAACGTACGTCACCGTACGCCTCAAGCGACCTACCCGGACCCAGCGCGGGCCGCGCATAAGGGTCCCTATTTGGTCTTGCTCCGGGTGGGGTTTACCCTGCCGTCCCCGTTACCGCGAACGCGGTGCGCTCTTACCGCACCTTTTCACCCTTACCGCGAACCGTCTCAAGACAAATCCGTGGCGGTATGTTTTCTGTGGCACTTTCCGTCGGCTCACGCCGCCCAGAGGTTATCTGGCACCCTGCCCTACGGAGCCCGGACTTTCCTCCGCCCTGCTCCGCCATAAACCTTGAGGGGTCTGCAGCAGATTTCAGGACCGCGGTTGCCCGGCCGACTCCAGTCGGCAACTTAAACCGGCCACAAGGAATGTGCAAGTTGCGATTAAGAGGAGGTGCGGTCTTTTTCAGATTGCTGCAATATGCGTTTGTAAAAGTCGTTCTTTTTTCCACCGGTCAGCTGCGCAGCAATGTCACTCGCCTTGCGTGGGGGTAACGCTCCCGCCAGCAGTTCGATCAATAACGCCTCGTCAATGGGTTTGCCGGAATCGGCTTCTTTTGCCCCTTTTACAATCAGAACAATCTCACCTTTAATCTTCTCTTGTTGCGCCTGAAGCTTTGCCGCCAGCGCTCCGGCTGTGGCACGCTCGACCGACTCAAACCGTTTGGTCAATTCACGACAATAAGACACAAGTCGACCGTCACCAAAGATCCCGGCAATATCAGACAGTGCATCTGCCACCCGCTTGGGGGATTCAAAAAATACCAGTGTGCGGCTCTCGGTGGAAAGAAGACGCAGGCGGGTACGGCGGGCCTCAGCGCGCGCTGGAAGAAAACCCTCAAAAACAAAGCGGTCTGTCGGCAGGCCGGACACCGAAAGCGCGGCCGTCACGGCACTTGGGCCCGGCACGGACACCACACGAAGCTCTTCGCTTGTCGCCCGGTCTACCAGGCGATAGCCCGGATCGCTAATCAATGGCGTGCCGGCATCGCTCACGAGGGCAACCTGCTGGCCCGAGGCAATCATGTGAATCACTCTGGACAGTTGGCGTGCTTCGTTATGCTCGTGCAGAGCAATGAGCTTGGGCGAAGCAACGCCAAGATGATTGAGCAGCCTTCGGGTATGACGCGTGTCCTCGGCAACGATAACGTCAGCTTCATGGAGCACTTCGGCAGCACGGGCGGATACATCCCCAAGATGGCCGATTGGTGTGGCCACCACATACAGGACGCCGGGAAGTCGGGAAACGTTCGGGGTCTGGCTCACGATGGGGATTCCACTGGTTCCGCGATGCGCACAACTCCGTGGTCGCGGTAACGTCAAGTGTATCCGGTATACTGAATTCATGCCCTTGTACTGTGTCGGCCGCTCTGCTCTCCCGCTCTGGGCAACGGCTATCGCCATGCTGATGTCTGGATGCGCCGCTCTTCCGCAATCCAAGGATGCTCAACCCAAAGATGAACCGAAATCGGTGTCGAGCACGCAGGTTGAAACTCATTCCCAGGCGATCATCCCCTCGGCGCCCGTCATGCAAGATCTTGCGCGCGCCGAGCCCGCCACCTCGGCATGGACGTTTCTCGAACGCGCGCTCGATGCCGAGGCTACTCAAGCGCAGCTCCTTTTTCTCGCCGCTGCCCAGCGCTTTCTTCAGGCGATGCGCCTGGATGAGGCCGAAATCATTCTCAATAGAACATGGTTCCTTGATGCAAATCCCTGGGTTGCCCGTCAACACACGTTGATGCGCGCAGCTCTTGCACTGGCGAAAAAGGACTTGCCGAAGGCGCACCGGTTTTTGGCCCGCGCCGAAAATAGTGAACTTGATGACTGGCAGTGGTTTTTGCTTAACGACCTTAAATTGCAGATTCTGTTTGCCGACAAAAACCTCATCGAGGCATTAAACCTCATCAACGCTCTTTCACTGGACAGCAGGTCGCAGCCTGACATCGACGCGTTGCTTGCCCGGGTTTTCGATGCCCTGTCGATGCTGACTTCGCAGGAGCGTAACCTGCTGAAACAGCATCCCGACATCGCAGAGGACAGTCTGGCCTGGCTGGAACTTGTGCAAATGATCAGTGCTTCAGCTTGGGCACCAGAGAAGCTCCGTCTTGATCTTGACAACTGGTCCGCCAAATATCCCGGGCATCGCGCGACCGTCCTTCGCAATCAGTTCCAACCTGCCGCCTGTGCCTCGGCAAACCCGATCAGCATTGCCTTGCTGCTGCCGATGACTTCTCCTTTCGGTAAAGCGGCATCGGCGTTTCACGACGGCTTTATGCGCCTTCATAACGGAGACCATCCTTCTTCCCGACCGCTTGTGTCACTCTACGATTTCGGTCACGACACCAATACTATCGGCAACGTTTATCAGGCAGCGGTGGCAGCGGGCGCCGATATTGTGGTGGGGCCTCTCGGTCGGGATGCAGTAGCAAGTTTAATAAGCCAGTCGACGCTGACCGTGCCAACACTGCTGCTAGGCTCAAGCGATACTGAGCACTCACCCAAAGCCTTCTTCGTAGATCTGTCACGCCGCAGTGAGGCATTGTCACTTGTGACCCATGCCCGAGCGCGCGGCCTGAAAAACGCCTTGGTGCTCTACACCCTGACCAAAGCAAACAAGGCGGCTGCAGACACTGCTGTCCAAGCGTGGCGGGATCAGGGCGGCCAGATTACAGACGCAGTGATTGTGGATTCAACGCTCAGTGATTTCTCCGAAATGATTTCACGCATGCTGGGTCTTTCCCAGATCAAGGCGCAAGCCAACGCTTTGCAAGATACTCTCGGCGACACCCTTCCCTTGACCGTCGTGCCGCGGATCCGTCGGGACCTTGATGTGATATTGCTTTTTACAGACCGTAAAACGGCTCGACTGCTGAAACCCCAGATTGATTTTCACCACGCCGGCAAATTGCCGATCTACTCACCAAATTCCGTCTTCACCGGAACGCCGGACCCGATCAACGATCTTGATCTTGAGGGAGTGCTTTTTTCAGACATGCCTTGGGTTGTACGTCGAACCGGCCGCTTTGAGCGCTCTGACAAGATGCTCACCGATGCCGACCCCTATCAGGGATCTGGTGTCGATCGTCTCTATGCGTTGGGTATGGATGCATACCGTCTTGCGTGCGAGATTCGAGACCTACCACAGGATTCCACCCGGCAGGTTTCCGGCGCCAGCGGCACTTACTTTCTGAAGGCAGGCGGCATCGAAAAACAGCCTGACTGGGTCATTTTTCGTCAGGGCATCCCTGAGCCTTTCACGCCAGTCATTTCGCGATAACGACCTACGCGAGCAGTGACGGGGAAGGCAGTTTCAACGCATCACTGGTCAGAGGACTTCGCCCTCGATCAACTCCAATCGAAAGGTCTGCGCCTGGTGGAACGCAATTACCGGACACGCCGCGGAGAGATCGACCTGATCTTGCGGGAAGATACATCTTTGGTATTTGTTGAGGTTCGGTACCGGGCAAGCAGCGCCTTCGGGCGGCCCGAAGAAACCGTCGACGCGAAAAAGCAATCCCGACTGCGGTTCACCGCTGAGGTTTTTTTACAGCAGTATCGAAACGGGTACGATACGCCATGCAGATTTGACGTATTTGCTGTTAGCGGAAAAATGCCGGATCCTGACTGGCAATGGATTCAGAACGCCTTTTGAGTCCTTGATCTGATCCCCTTTCGGCCCCGATCACTGCTGAAAGCTTTAGAATCGTCTGAAAGATCCACCCCCCCCTGATTCGGTTGCCTCTCATGAACCAACAGATCGCTGATCACTTTACCAGCAGTGCCAAAACCGCGTTAGCCACTGGAGACATGCTCGCTGAGGAGATCGGCCGCGCGTCCCGATCGATACTCGACACCCTCGATAACGGCGGCAAACTTCTGCTCTGTGGCAATGGCGGATCTGCGACGGATGCAATGCATTTCAGTGCAGAGCTTCTGGTTCGCTTTCTAAAGGAGCGTAAAGCCCTGCCTGCCATTGCCCTGGTGAGTGACACCGCCACACTCACAGCCACCGGCAACGACTATGCGTTCGACCAGATTTTCTCGCGGCAACTGGAGGCTTTGGCTGCCCCGGGCGATCACCTGGTGGTCATCACCACATCGGGCAATTCCCCGAACATTCTGAACGCGGTCAAAGCCTCACAAGCGACAGGCGGCATCAAGATAACCGCGCTCACGGGCCGCAACGGCGGCGCTCTGGCACCGATGCTGGGGCCACAAGACTGTGAACTGCGGGTCCCCTCTGACAGTACTGCGCGGATCCAGGAAGCCCACGCTATAATTATTCACTGCTTTTGTGATCTGATCGACCAGCACTATTGCGGAGAACATTGATGAATCCAGTCCGCTCTGGCAGAACCTCAAAACCGTTCCGTCACTCCATTCTGGCACTTGCCATTGCCTGCCTTGTCAGCGGCTGCGGCATCGTGCTCGTCACTACCGCCACTGTCCTTGCGATTGATGTGGCTCGAGACCGCAGAGGCGCCAGCGTCTACTGGGATGACAACAAAATGGAGTTTGATATCAAGCGCTCTATCGACAAACAAGAGCAGATTGAGCACGAACATGTCAATGTCACCATCTACAACGGTGTCGTGCTTCTGACGGGAGAGGTGCCGGATCAGCGCGATATCGATACCATCATTGATCTCGCAAAAGCCCATGAGGGATCTCGGCAGGTGATCAATCGGCTGGAGCTCGCCGGAAAAACAAACATGAACAGCCGTGCCAACGACGGCTGGATCACTACCCGGGTAAAAACTGCAATCGCCACATCAGCCCCGATCGAATCGACCCGAATTAAAGTCGTGACCGAACGGGCCAATGTCTATCTGATGGGACTGGTTACGCCGGAAGAAGCCAGTATCGCTGTTGACGCCACTCGGTCCGTGACGGGAGTCGTCCGAGTCATCAAGGTGTTTGAGTACATCTAACCGCAAACCGCTGACTGCGTGAGCAGCGCTGGAAAAATCTTCTCTGACTGGGACGCGCTGACGCAGCACGTCGGCAAACACCCGCGTCCGCTGGTTTTCACCAACGGGGTTTTTGACATTCTCCACCGGGGCCATGTGGCCTACCTTGAGGAAGCTGCGGCCCTTGGCGCCACTCTCGTCGTCGGGCTGAATTCTGACTCCTCGGTTCGCAGGCTGGGCAAGGCGCCAGGTCGGCCGATCAACCCATTGGAAGACCGTCTGGCAGTGATTGCCGCTTTAGGGTGTGTCAGTGGTGTCACCTGTTTCGAGGAAGATACCCCTCTCAACCTGATCCTGAAGCTGAAACCGGACCACCTCGTTAAGGGCGGAGATTGGAAACCGGACGACATCGTCGGAGCCCGGGAGGTGCGAGAAAGCGGCGGCGCCGTGCACAGCATCCCTTTCCAGCATGAGCGATCGACTTCCGATCTGGTGGATCGCATCCGCAGCAGCTAGCACCGCAGGGAATACCTGAGAAACTCCCGCTCAGACCAGACGCAGCATCGGCTCAAGTTCGGACAAGGCAAGTTCGTAGACGCCGCGTTTAAACGAGACGACTTTGCGCGGGGGCAGCCAATAATCCACCCACCGCCATCGGTCAAATTCTGGCGCCTCGCTGTGGTCCAGGCAGATCGCGTGATCTGAAGCAAGCATCTTCATCAGGAACCACACCTGTTTTTGCCCCTTGAAGGTCGTACTGCGCGAGCGCAAACTGCCGGGGACATCGTAGCGAAGCCAGTTTCGCGTCCGACCCACCAGTTCCACGTTCTGTGGGCGTAAGCCAACCTCTTCATACAGTTCGCGGTAAGCGGCCTGCTCGACTGTCTCGCCCTGCTCGATTCCCCCTTGGGGAAACTGCCAGCCATCATGACGACTCCGCCGGGCCCAGAGGACCTGGCCGGTGCTATTGAAAAGCACGATCCCCACATTCGGCCGATAGCCATCATCATCCGAAACCGAGTGCAGTTGTTCCACCATCAGGTCTTACCGAGTGTATTGATATCGTGCATTAATTGCTCGCAGCCCAAGATTTATACCACAGAGCGCTGCTCACCCGAATCGCAGTTTTATCGCCGCGAATGAAATGCAGCCCTGGCGGTCTGATTGACCGCCAAGGGTAAACTACGGGCTAGCCGAAGATTCTGCCTGCCAGGTGGCGTAGCGGGATTGAAAAAGCGCCTCCAACCGATCGATTGTGTCCTCGCTGGTCTCCCCATGCATCATGTGGCGCGCCATCAGGCCCGACGCCTCATTGAATAACGTATCCCGGTTCAACATGGGATAGGTTTGGGTCAAACGCCGGATGGCATTGATAACACTCTCATGTTCCGGGCGCGGAATATCCATGATCTCCGGCACAGGCGCACTCGTGACAGGTCGACGGTCTCTGAGATACCTCGCAAAATCGAGCACGCTCGCGACTTCGGCATCGGTCAATACTTCGATGACCGCCCGAAGTTCGTGCTGGTCGGATTTCGCCATCGAGTCGACTCCCAAACGCGGCTGCGAAACTATCTTGCCGACTGTTTTTCCACGCAGTGCGCTTCGGTGAATTCGAGAAACTCATCCATTGCGCGCAAGCGGAACTTCTGGCGCTGGTAAACGATTGAAAAGGGGCGCGTAAGCGGAGGATCCAGACTCAACTTGGACAACATGCCCAGTTCCAGTTCCTTATCGAGCGTAGCGATAGACAGGATCGAGATGCCGAGTCCCGCCGCGACGGCACTCTTGATGGACTCCGGACTGCCAAACTCCATCGTCAAATTGAGATCCGAGATATCGTGGCCGGCCGACTGCAGATAGTCGACGATCACATTACGGGTTCCCGAACCCTCCTCACGGCTGATAAACGGATACTGCAAAAGCGCATCTACGGCACTGACAGAGTGCTCAGTGAGTGGGTGGTTCGGAGGGGTGACGACGACGAGTTCATCATCCCAGCAGACTTTGGATACCAGATTCTTATTGCCCACCGGGCCCTCAACAATACCGATATCGATCTCGTTGCTTTCAACCATATGGAGCACCCCATCAGTGTTGGCGACATGCAGGCGCACAGCGACATCGGGAAACTTGGCCTGATATTCGCCAAGAATGCTCGGGATAACGTACTCACCGATCGTCGTACTCGCTCCAAGAACAAGCGGGCCCAGCACATCACCGGTCAACTTTCGGACCTCGTTATCCATTTCACTATAAAGCGAGAGGATCTGATCGGAATAGCCCTTCACAAGATGACCGGCCGAGGTGAGACTGATCCGGTTGTGGGTGCGATCAAACAACCGTGTATTGAAGTAGTCCTCCAGCTGGCGAATCTGGAATGTGACGGCCGGCTGGGTCATGTGCAGTGCTTCTGCTGCTTTGGTGAAACTAAGCAAGCGGGCTACCGTTGCAAATACCTGAAGCCGTCTGTCTGCCATGAGTTCACTCCCCCGCCTGGTGTCAATAACTCTCTCGCAATCAGTCTCGTTTTAAAACTGATTGCGATAAACTGATTTTATGAGCAATACGCAGATATTGGTAGCACGTCTAAGTGGAGAGTTCGGATCGTCTCGCGCCGGCCGCAATGACAAATCGCCGAAACGCTTCCGCAGTCGGTGAAAGGCGCTTACCTTTGCGGTAGGCCACATACCACCGTCGCATAATCGGCATCCCGTCAACGTCCAGTTCCACAAGGCGCTGCAGGGTCAGTTCTTTTTCGACGGTATGGGCGGATACCACCGCAAGCCCCAGACCCGCCTCCACCCCCTGCTTTACCGCTTCGTTACCCATCAGCTCCATGCTTTTTTGATAGGGGAAACCCTGATCTGAGAAGAAACGCTCCATAGCAACACGCGTTCCCGAGCCCGGCTCACGCACAACAAAATGCGCCTCGGCAAGATCCGCCAAGGCAATCCTGCGCGCATTCGCCAGAGGATGATCAGGCGACGCAATCACGATTAGCGGGTTATCCATAAATGATTCTGAGACGAGATCAAGATCGGCCGGCGGCTTGCCCATGAGCGCCAGATCCGGCAGATTCGCTTCGAGTCGGCTGAGCAGGGATTCGCGGTTAGTCACATCAAGAGAAATCTCAACCGCCGGGTTTTCCTTTGCAAAATCGGCGAGCAGCTGCGTTGCGAAATAATTGACCGTTGAGGCAATAGCCACCCTCAGTCTTCCGGAATCTTCCCCACGAAGATCGTTCATCTCTTCAGATGCGGCTTCAAGATGCCGCATGATGGTTCGCGCATGAACAAGCATCGCGTCGCCGGCTTGCGTCAGATAGATTTTCTTTCCAATCTGCTCAAACATCGGCAGACCGATTGAACTTTCCATTTGCTTGATCTGCATCGACACCGCCGGCTGCGTGAGGTGCAATTCCTCTGCTGCCCGGGTATAGCTGAGATGCCGGGCAACTGCCTCGAACACCTGCAGTTGCCGAATGGTAATGTGCACTTCCCTTCCCTCTTGCTCAAATCCCCTATTGAGTCGGGGACCGATTTAATTCTTCTGAGATAAGTATAGACTTATTTACCCAATACAATAAATTTGCTTAATCTAATGAACCAAATCTATATTGTGTGGGATTGCATTACTTAACCAAGCCGAATCACTGCATTAGATGTAGCCGCCGGGAGAAACCCTGATGTCCACAAACCACCCCGTTATTGCTGTTACCGGCTCTTCAGGTGCCGGCACAAGCACTGTGAAGACGGCTGTTGAGCATATCCTGACGCGCGAGCACCTTAAAGCAATCATTGTTGAGGGGGACAGTTTTCACAGATTCGACCGCTACGAGATGCCTGAGGAGGTCGCCAAAGCGCATCAATCCGGTCGGGATCTCAGTCATTTTGGCCCCGACGGCAACTACTTCGAAAAACTTGAAGCCTTATTCAGGGATTACAGTGAAACCGGCCGTGGGAAGATCCGCTACTACCTGCATAACGAATCGGAAGCCGCCCCATACAAACAAAAGCCCGGCACCTTTACTCCCTGGGAAAACATCACAGAAAAGACTGATCTACTCTTCTACGAGGGATTGCATGGAGGCATGGTCAACGGCTCGGTCAACATTGCACAGCATGTGGACCTGCTCGTGGGAGTGGTTCCCATTGTCAACCTCGAGTGGATCCAGAAAATTCACCGTGACACCGAGAGCCGCGGTTATGCGCCCGAAGCCGTCACTGAAACAATTCTGCGCCGCATGCACGATTACGTTCACTTTATTGCGCCCCAGTTCTCGCGGACCGACATCAACTTTCAACGGGTTCCCACGGTGGATACCTCGAACCCTTTTGTTGCCCGCGACATTCCCACCCCGGACGAAAGTTTCGTGGTGATCCGCTTTCGCGATCCCGCAAAATTTGACGTCGACTTTCCTTATCTGCTGGCCATGCTGCATGACTCATTTATCTCCCGCCGAAATACTATCGTCGTTCCCGGCGGAAAAATGGGGCTAGCCATGGAGTTGATCCTTTCTCCCATTATTGACGGGATAATGAAAAAGAAAAGAGAACTGGAGCGCAGCGCGCGATAGAGAGATTACTGGGTGGCAGCCTCAAGTCGCCGAGCCGCATGGCCATCATCAATCGCACTACGGACCGTTGCCGCGGCAGAAGCGGCATCCGGGCAGCGCCCTAACTGAATCAGACACAGGGCCGCCCCATAGACGAGACTCTCTCGAACGGGGCCCGGCTCTCCTGCCAAAGCGGCAAGCCCTGCCTGTGCTGATGCAGCAGCAAGGGCATCAGCATCAATGGTGCCTTTGATCTCATCATCGGCCGCTTGCTGGGGCAAATCCTGCGGTAGCGGCACAGCCCGCTCTGCGGATTGAATATCGTATTCCGCCGGGTCAAGCCTCACTTCCCGATCAGATCCCTCACCTTGGTAGCAAAAAAGCTTGGACGGTTGATTAAGGGAGGGGATAACTCCGCCTTCCACGCCTCGCACAATAATGGCAGAGTCATAACCGGAAGCCCGTGCCAGTGCGGTATAAATGGGAGGATACGGCTTGTGAACATAGCCGGTAAGAAGATGGGTTCTCTTCTCTCCCCGCACGGGGCCCAGCAATACCTCGAGCGTAGTGAGGCAAGGCCGTTTGACAATCTTCGTGCGCAGCGAAACCAGTTCATGCAGTTTTGGGCAGGCTGCCCGTTGATCAACGTATGCCCATCCAATATGGTCATCTTCAAGTCGTCTGGCAGCGTCGGTCGAACTCAGATCAACATGGACTCCGGCGGCACGAAGTACTTTTCGGTGCGTCGCCCCGTATTTGGGCCCGATGGATTCCGCCCCGTTTGCCAGTGTGGCAATGCCGCAGGCGGCGAGCACCGGCGGAAGAAACGGTGCTGCCGGCATTCCCCGAGTGAAGCCATCGAAGGGATCTGACAGATCCAGCACGTCATCGACGGCGGCCGTCGCCTGATCAGTGGACTCCAGCAGCGCATCCAATACGCCTAGGTTTTCAGGCATGGTTTCGCGCTTCATTCGGAGCGCGATAAGGAAGATGGCAGCCTGAACGGGATCTGCATCACCTGAGAGGATGAGACGCATCCCATCGCTTGCCTCTTCCCGGGAAAGATCCTTGCTCAACTCTGGACCGGTGGCGATCTTCTGGATGTATTGACGCATTGTCATGAGAAAATGACCGTACTGGATTTTACAGATTAATATTCAGTCAAGACTAAAGTTTAAACCTGCAGTCAAAAGATCCTCTATACCCAATTGGGTAGTGGGACGCAGCCAGAGTAGCGCAATACCCACAGCCTGATTTACCCTTTCCCTGAGAAAAAACAATCCCGACCGAAAGTATGGATATCACAAAAGAAGAAAACGACATGAAGCTCTCGAGTGGGATTGCAGCATTCGAAGCCAAACATTTCACCCAGGCAATGAAGTTGTTGAGTCCACTTGCAGAGAGTGGATCAGCAGACGCGCAATATCGGCTTGCCATCATGTATCAGAACGGGCTGGGTGTGGTGCGTAACGAATTGCTCGCTTACAAGTGGATGAAAAGCGCCGCCCACCAGGACTATGGCCCTGCGCTACATGGGCTTGGGTTCATGTATATGGATGGGGACTGTGCAGCGCAGGACGATACGCGCGCAGTACACTGGTTTGAAGCAGCGGTGGCACAGGGCCTCGCCGGTGCAATGGTGGCTCTCGCCCAGATGCTGGAACAGGGTCGCGGCACGGCTGCCGATCCACAAAGAGCCCAGGCGCTCTACAAAGAAGCGGGATTTTAGGTCTGCTCAGTTGAGCTGGATTCGCTCCCCAAAGGGGACAGATTCTGAGCCCTTCACCAGCCAGATGACCGGAAAAGTGGGCGCCGCGTCGGGGAACCGGCCCTTGGCATCTGTAAAGTAAATCAGCAAATCCGGCGCCATATCTAGGCTCTGTGCCCACTGAAAAACCGGAGAAAAATCAGTTCCCCCACCTCCGGAAAGTGATTCGGGCGTTTCAAGTTGCTCCCAGGGCTCATAAACCCGGGGCGATTCAGGAGCCAATTCAGAGTCGCAATAAACAAGACTGACTCGCGCTTTAACCTGTCCCTTTAGTGCATCTACTTCATTCACAAATTCAGACATCTCGGCTGTCGAGACAGAGCCGCTGGTATCCACGGCCACAGCAACATCTACTATGCCGCTACGCAGTGCAGGCAAGATGGCCTCACCTTCCCGGCGACCAGGCCGAGCGTAGTCGAAGTCATCCCTGGACCGCATGCTCATGTAACGTGCCAGCAGTTGTCTCCAGGGCAACGTGGGAGCAATCAGCTGGTCGACCAGTCGTGCGAGCGTTCCACTCAGCTTTCCGGCCTGGGCCGCCTGTTGCGCAGCACCTGCCAGGCGCTCTTGCCATTGCTGCTCCAGTCGTGTCCGTTCGTCGGGAGTGAGCGCCTCAGGCGGTGCCGGATCGGCCCCCAACCCGGCGGAGGGGTCGGGCAAGCGGGATTCAGATGTTTCCTGATCCTCAGAATCGTCGTCGTAGAGATGACGGTCATGCGGCTCGTCTTCAGAGTTCTCTTCCAGCATTGGATAGATTTCTTCCGCGCTTAGTCCTGCGTAGTCCGGCATATAAAGCACATCCGGCGGAGGCGTTAAGCCATCGTCAATCAAAAGCGGGTTAACGGCGAAGTCACAAGCAATATCCCACCTCCGTTTGTCGCGATGCAAGCGCCTGGCGAAATGGGCGAGTGCACAATGGAGCGCTTCATGCGCGAGGGCAAATTCGATCTGAGACAACGACAGACTGTCGAAGTACGACGGATTGAAATAAATCTTGCGCGCATCCGTGGCGGTGGTCGGACACCATGATGCTTCCGTCTCCTGCATCGGCAGACGCATGACCAGAGCGCCCAGAAAGGGGCGATCCAGGATCAACCGGGATCGGGCCGCGCTGATGCGCGCGAGGTTATCTTTCCCGGCTTCGCCCATCACTCATCACATCAATCCTGGGCCAGCATGACATCGGCCACCTGTCTGGCCCAGTCGGGAAACCCCGGTGCCGCAAAAAGCGGCGGACCGACGGCACGATGAAGATCGGACACCAACATCACGCCCATTTCTTTTTGGGGGAAGAGTCCTGCGTAATCCAGTATTCGAGAGTAAAGATCGATGGCGCCGGGGTCTTCTCCGACTTGGGCTGCCCGCCCCACCAGCGCTGCAGCCACTGCGTACTGCAGATCCAAATCCTCCGGCACCGTTGACAACTCTCCCGCCAGGATGGCGTCGATATCGGGTAATTGATCCAGATTGCGAATAAACGCATGCAACTCGATGCCTGCCGCGGGCCCAACACAAGCCTGCAATGCGCCGCTCAGCATATCCGGGTCTTGCGAGAACTTTTGAAGAGCGCGATGCGCAAACTCCCAGGAACGCGGCGACGGAAACGCAACCGGGTTCTGTGCCGGATCAAAGTCAAACAGCATGTCAGGTCGAAAGCGGAGAAACCCAATGACCCGCTCATCGACACCTGCATGAAAGGCCCAACGAACCCAGTCATCCAGATTAATATCGACCTCATAATGGCTGAAGCGGTTCGCCAGTGGTGCCGGCATCGCGTAGGTGACACCACGATCTCCCTGCCGGTTCCCTGCAGCCACGATCGCCCATCCCTCAGGCACTTCGTAATCCCCCAACCTGCGGTCGAGGATCAACTGGTAGGCGGCTGCCGACACGCTGGGCGGCGCCGATGTGATCTCATCGAGAAAAAGAATACCTTGCGAACCGTGTCGATCCCGGTCCGGAAGCATGGAGGGAATAGCCCACTCGACGCGCTCATCAACGCGAAACGGTATTCCCCGCAAATCACTGGGCTCCAATTGGGACAACCGAATATCAATCAACGGCAGATGGTCATCGCCGGCTACCTTGGCGACGATTTGGGACTTCCCGACACCCGGGGGGCCCCACAGCATCACCGGGGTATGAGAACGCTCGCTGAGGCTTGCGATTTCACGGCGAAGAAGTTTTTCAAGATGAACGGGGCGCATGGGATTTGTCTGAATGTTGAAAATAACCTGTCGCACGAAGTTTATCTCAGCCCACTTCACGGGCCCTTGATCCCGATTCCAAGCGGTCCCTCAAAAACTATCGCTACCTGAATATGGCTCTTGGGATAGAGTGCTGGCGCCACAATGCCAATCCGCGTAATAAACTCTGCTCATGGATGCCTTGCCAATCTTTCTGAAGTTACGCGATACGCCCGCCCTCGTCGTCGGAGGGGGCTCCGTGGCCGAGCGAAAAATCGACCTGCTGATACGAGCCGGAGCCAAGGTGACGGTGGTGGCGCCAGAAATTGGATCCAAAGTAGAGGCGCTTTTGAATCAGCAGAAACTGCACTGGATCGAGGACCGCTTTGAACCAGCCCATTTGAGTCAGGCGTTGATTGCAATTGCAGCAACCGACAACGAGGATGTGAATCGATCAGTCTCGGAAGCGGCTCGGCAACAGAACCTGCCCGTGAACGTCGTCGATCAGCCGGATCTTTGTACCTTCACCGTGCCCTCTATTGTCGATCGCTCGCCCGTCATTATCGCCATCGGTACCGGCGGCGCGTCCCCGGTTTTGGCCCGGATGCTGAAAGCCCGACTGGAAACACTCATCCCCGCCGCATACGGGCGGCTTGCCGGCATCGCACGTGAGTTTCGTGATCAGGTCAAAGCAGCACTTGGCAGTGTTGACTCCCGCCGGGGATTTTGGGAGAAGGTTTTTCAGGGGCAGGTTGCCGAACTCGTATTTGCCGGCAAGGAAAATCAAGCCCGAGCGGAACTCAGGGCGATGATCCAGGCCACCGAAGATGCAGAATTCGAAAAAGGCGAGGTGTACCTGGTTGGTGCCGGCCCGGGCGATCCGGATCTCTTGACCTTCCGCGCTTTGCGTTTGATGCAGCGGGCAGATGTGGTGCTCTATGACAGACTGGTGGCTCCTGCCATTGTGGATCTGGTGCGCCGCGATGCGGACCGGATTTTTGTCGGCAAAGAAAAATCCAATCACGTGGTACCTCAACCCGAGATCAACGAACTGCTCCTGAGTTTGGCCCAAGAGGGAAAACGGGTACTGCGGCTAAAGGGCGGCGACCCTTTCATCTTCGGCAGAGGAGGTGAAGAAATTGAGGATCTGGTACGACACAACATCCCATTTCAGGTCATTCCCGGCATCACCGCAGCGGCCGGATGCGCCTCTTACGCGGGCATCCCCCTGACGCATCGGGATCACGCTCAGTCCTGTCTTTTTGTTACGGGACACCTTAAGGACGGCAGCGTCGATCTCAACTGGGATGCCTTGTGTCAGCCCGGTCAAACCGTTGTGGTCTATATGGGATTGACAGGACTTGAGTCGATCTGCCGTGAAATGATTCGCCATGGACTCAAAGACACCACACCGGCAGCGCTCATCCAGCAGGGTACGACGCTTAACCAACGGGTGATTGCCGCCACCCTTGACAGTCTGCCTGACGCAGTGGCTGCAGCTAACGTCAGAGCGCCGACCTTGCTTGTTGTCGGCAGTGTGGTCACCCTGCACGATAAGCTTTCCTGGTTCGACCCTGACGGCGGGCCGCCAGACGATCTTGCACTTAATGAGCCGGGCCGAGGCGCAAACGATGGCCTTTGATCCTCCCGAACCCTCCTCCGGCGCATGGATAGACGTCGGTGCCGCTCAGGATCTCCCGCCCGGCACAATGCAGCGCTACGAGAGCGAAGGTCAGCGCATCCTGATTGCGAACGTCGATGGCACGCCGTTTGCTGTGGACGACACCTGCACCCATGAAGACGCCTCGCTTTATATGGGCGCTTTGCAAGGTGATAAAGTGAAATGCCCGCTTCACGGCAGCCGATTCTGCCTTCGGGATGGGCGGGCACTCGATGAGCCTGCCGAAGTCGATCTTGCGTGTTACCCCGCCCGCTTTCGAAACGGCCGGGTGGAAATTGTTCTTGCTCGCAGGCTCGATTAGCGCCCCCGAGACATCCTGCGTTCCTGAAAGTCAGTGCGAGACGGGACTTCCGTCTTCTGGCGTTGCAGCACCGAATTCACACAAGGCTCTCAGCAACTCTGCCCGGTCGCCCATTACCACCGCCTCGACAAGCCCCTGCTTTTCCTCCGGAGAAAAGGGCAGACTGCTCGCGAGGGTATCAATCAGCTCGGGGGGCTGCAGATGATCAAGAGCGCTCCAGTCGACCGACAGATTGCGGCTTTCTGTAAAGCGTTTTGCCGAAGCAATGATTTCTGCTGCATCAAGACCAGACTCTTGTGTATCAAGATCATGGGCGAATCTTCCCCATGAAGCCTGAATGCGACGATATCCATTCTTCATTTCCACTTCATCTGAGATATCGAATCGGCACACCCCCGCAAGAATAATCAACAGACGATTGTCCCGGGTCTCGCTGAAGCTGACGATGCGGCCTGCACAGCCCGTCTCATGCAATTCAGGGTGCTGCGATTGCGCCTCTCCCTTGGGCTGTACCATGCCGATCAACCGGGACGACGCCATTGCATCGAAGACCATATTCAAATATCGATCTTCAAAGATGTTGAGCGGCAACTGCCCATTAGGCAGAATGACGGCGCCCGGCAGAGGAAACACCGGCAGAACATCTGGCAACTCGCTGAATGGGTGAGTGAATCGGTTTCGCATAAGCTTTGAAGGTCAAGATTTGTGGTTTACTCGCTAAGAGTATCCGGAAATTGACGTCGAACGCTTGTGAAGCACGAGGTCAACATATCAGCCACTCAATATAAACCATGTCAAAAATCGCCGTCATCGGATTTGGGTCACTGCTCTGGGATCTGGATGATCTTGCCCCGAAAGTTTCGGGAGAATGGAAGATGTACGAAGGGCCGGTTCTGCCGCTTGAATTTTCCCTGGTCTCAAGAAAGCGTCATTTCGCGCTGGCATTGGTGATTGATTATCTCGATGGGGCGCCCTGCCCGACCTGTGTGATAGACAGCATACGTTCTGACATCAGCGCCTCCGTAGTAGATCTTGCTGAGCGCGAGCGGATGGCGCCTTCCAACATCGGCTTCATCGACCGGGACAGCGGACAATCCCATAGCCATAGAAAAGAAACGCAGGAGACGTTCTGGCATTGGATTAAAGATACCGATTACTCTGGAGCCGTGTGGACCGACGGCGAACGCAACTTCGAAACGCTGACCGGTAAACGTTTCAGCCTGAAAACTGCCCAGGACCATCTTTGGTCACTTAAGGGAGTGTCACTGGAAGAAGCCAGAAGGTACATCCGTGAAGCACCATCACAGGTGCAAACACCGTTACGGAAAGCGCTGGAAGACTCACCTTGGTGGCATCATGAGCCAAAGGACTAGGTCAGGATCTGCCCGACCAGGGATCTGATGCCATGAATTCACGGTACGTCGGACGTTTTGCGCCGTCCCCTACCGGCGAACTGCATTTCGGATCGCTGGTGGCGGCAGTCGCCAGCTACGCTGACGCCAGACACCATAACGGAGCCTGGCTGCTTCGTATTGATGACGTAGATCAGCCCAGAAGTATCGATGGTTCTTCCGAGTCCATCATTACGGCACTTGAAGCATTCGGCTTTCACTGGGATGGCCCCATCCGCCGACAGTCCGAACGACAGCATCATTACCAGGACGCCATTTCTGATTTACGCAATCGTTTGCTGGCCTACCCCTGCCGCTGCTCACGAAGGCAGATCGGGAAAACCGCTCGCCAGGGAGTCGAGGGTCTGGTGTATCCCGGCACCTGCCGTAACTGGCAGGGAACGGGTGAAGAGCAGACATCTATCAGGCTGCTCACCAGTGACGCCGAAGTGACGGTGATCGATAGAATTGCGGGGGACATCACTCAGAATCTTGAAACGGATATCGGCGACTTTGTTATTTTCCGAGCTGACGGGATCGCCGCTTATCAACTGGCTGTTGTGGTAGACGACTTCCTGGATAACGTTTCCCACGTTGTTCGTGGCGCAGACCTTGTACTCTCGACACCCCGGCAGATGTACCTTCAAGGCAGGCTTCACTATCCAACACTGGAGTATGCGCACGTCCCGCTGGTACGGGATCGCGATGGGGAAAAAATCAGCAAAAGTGATGGCGCACATCCTCTTGATCCGGCCCAGCCGTTGTCGGCGCTCAAAGCCGCCTGGCAGTTTCTCAGGCAGATTCCGATGCCAGAGTCGGTTGAGGATCCTGAACTTTTCTGGCGCCACGCCGCCAAGACATGGTGTATTGACCTCCTGCGAGATGCCCACTCAGCATATCCTGATGAGAGAACTGCGTGAAACACCCGTCCCTTGAGGAAGTCAGGCATTTCTGGTTTGAAGACGCCTGCCTCGCACCCGAGTCGCTGGCCAGGCATCAGGCCCGCTGGTTTGCGCCGAGCGACCAACTCGACCGAGACATCGAGCAACGGTTTGGCGCTCTGCCGGACGCCGCAAGATCCGGAACCCTGCCCTATCGCCCGGATGACCCCCATGATCTACTCGCCATCATACTGATCCTGGATCAGTTTCCGCGACAGATTTATCGCAATACTCCGCAGGCTTTTGCCTATGATCAACAAGCGCGGGCCATTTCCAGCACCATGATCGAAAAGTCGCTCTTTCAGGTCCTGACCCCCGTCGAACAGGTCTTTGTCTTTCTGCCGTTTGAGCATTCCGAAACGCTATCGGACCAGTCCCTTTCTGTTCAACTGTACGACACACTGTTGCAACAAGCCCCTCAGTCTTATCATTCATTTCTTGCGAATGCTCTCGACTATGCTCTTAGACACCACTCAATCATAGAACGCTTTGGGCGTTTTCCTCACAGAAACGCGACCTTAGGGAGGGAATCCACCAAGGAAGAAAAGACCTTTCTCGCCGCGGGGGGCGATACATTTGGCGTAGAGTCAGCTACCTCATCGATCGGAAAAAACAACATCCTTTAGACGCCTACTTCAATGCCAACCACCTCACACAAAACGAAGGGCGTACTGCTTTGTCTTTGCGGGATTATCTTGCTCAGCCCAGATAGCCTTCTCTTAAGGCTGATCGGAGCCGACCTTTGGACGCTCGCCTTTTGGCGAGGCGGCCTCTCCGCAGTGGGTCTTGCGGTCGCCGTGCTGCTTATGGAAGGACGTCAACCGGGTCAACAACAACTCCTCCGGCTGACCCGACAAGGCGTTGTGGTCGCAGTCAGTTTTGCGATCGCCAATCTTGCTTTCATCTTCTCGATCCAGAATACAGCCGTTGCGAATACTCTGGTCATCATGAGCCTATCGCCCCTGTTTGCGGCGCTGCTCAGTTATTTTTTCTTTCGGGAACCTATATCTACCGGCACCTGGCTCGCGGCGGTCGCTATTTTTCTCGGCCTCACCATGGTGTTTTACGGGAGCCTTGCAACGGGCGGTGTAGTGGGTGACCTGGCCGCGCTGGTCACCAGTCTCTGTGTTGCCATCAGTCTCGTTCTGATGCGCGAGCACCGCGATATCAGTATGGTGCCAGCACTGGCCTGGAGCAGCGGACTGGCATGTCTGGCCGCCCTGCCTTTCGCGTTACCTGCGTCCCTCAGCGGAACAGCCCTGATACTTATGCTGGTACTGGGATTGATCGTACTGCCTGCCAGTCTTACGATGATCGGACTGGCCCCGCGATATCTGCCTGCACCCGAGGTGAGTCTCATCCTGCGTCTGGAGGCGCTGCTCGCGCCGCTTTGGGTGTGGCTTGTACTGGGAGAGGTGCCGAGCCGGCAAACATTGATTGGTGGAGGGATTATCCTGGCTACCCTGATCTGCCTATCTCTTTACACCATCCGGATGCAGCGAGGCCGTATAGCGTGACGCAACCAGCCACCACACCGGTTGGCGCTTCGGAACGCTATGCGGTCTGGTTGATCGCGGCGAGCAGTCTCCTGATTTCGGTCAACGGGTTCATGCTGCGAAGTATCGAATCTGCGAATGAATGGCAGGTGATCTTTGGTCGCCAGGTGTTTTTTACGCCTGCGATCCTGATCGTGCTGCTGATTCGGTATCGGACACACCTCTTTAGATTGTTTATGGAATCAGGATGGGTGGGTCTGGCTGCAGGCGTTTGCCTTGGATTAGCTAATCCGACCGTGATCCTGGCAATGACCCACACCACGGTGGCCAATGCCATGTTTATCCTGGGGGCCTGTCCACTGATCACCGCTGTACTCGCCCGGATTTTTCTTCAAGAACAACTCTCTGGCGCCACCCTCGTCGCGATTGGAGTCGCGATGATCGGCATCGGGATTATGCTTGCCGATGGCCTCGGCGCGGGCTCCTCGCTGGGTAACGCGCTTGCGCTGCTGTGCGCTCTTTTCTTCTCAATGTTCGTCATCTTTTTGCGGGTCGGCAAAGACAGGAACATGCTGCCCACCAGTATTACAGGCGGCGCAATCGGCGCGATCGTAGGGCTGGCCGGAGCGGGATTTGACTACCACCTGACGGTGCATGACGGCCTCTTATGCCTGATCTGGGGCGGCGGCATTGTCACCATCGTGCACTTTCTGTTCATCCAGGGCTCAAGACATGTGCCCGGCGCCGAAATCATGCTGATCACCCTGATCGAGTTCACCCTCGGCCCCATCTGGGTCTGGATCGGTTTCGGCGAAAGACCCACCGCAATGGCGCTGGCGGGGGGCGTTCTTGTCCTGGCCGCTGTAGCAGGCCGGTCCATTGCGATGCTTCAAAAACCCGGCGCGGGAGGTTGAGCAGAATCCAATATGTTCAGATTCGTGTGCCACCCACCTGCTGGCTGAAGTAATCATCGCAAGCACCTTCGCGCAATACGTCTGCCGTTGCGCAGTGCAGTCCGCCGCCAAAGGGGTAGGCATCTCTGAACGCCAGCGGTAAGACCTCAAACCCCAGTCCGTCCAGCTGCTCGGCCTGCTGATGTTCACTTTCTTCCACGATAACGGTCTTGTGATCGAGGATCAGCACATTCATCGACAGCCACACGCTCGAATAACACAGCGGCGGCGGCGCATCGTTAGAAGGCTGTGCGGCATCAACAATTTCCCAGTCATTCGCCTTGAAGATCTCCCGCTGCGCATCGGGCAGTTTTCGATTGGGATTGTTCATGATGAGACCGGGCCGCAACGGAACAAAGGTCGCATCAATATGGATCGGATAGGGGTCACCGGGAAAGTTCACTGAATGCACCCGATGATCCGGAAAATGCCGCTGCAGCCACTCCATGCCGCGGCGATTGGTCGTCAGACCGTGCTGACAGAACAGGTCCTTGCCGATGCGCAAAATGTCCGCAGCATCAAAAAGGGGTTCGTGTTCCGTGGTAACAAAATCCAGCGCGGCAGTACGCTTAAGCCGCTCCTCGATCGTGATCTCATCGAAGTAGCCCGCCTGATAGGAATCGTCGGCAAGTCGCGGCCGCGGCGCCTGCTCCCACCGGAACCCCGGATCCTCATCAAAGTAACGCTGCATGAGGGTGTGATACGCGAGAAATTCCCAGTAGCGACAGCGAAAAGACATCGGAGCACTGAGGATCTCTTTTCCCACCGTCAACAGAACATCGCGTGGCGGCATGCAACCAAACATGGATCCGGTCGTAAAGTCGGGCGTATTCACCGCCTGATTCCATTGAATCGGTTCCGGGCGATCAACCCGTACGCCTCGGCTTTCGAGCAAGTTCACCAGATTATCCAACTGGGCGTTCGCCCGTTCCACAGTGGCCAGGGGACGCGGACCCCACATGCCCCGCATGTCACTGTCTTCAGGCACCTTGGCTTCCGTAGCGGGCTCCGAAGGCGGAATACAAGTGAAATCTGCACGCCCCACAATGGCATGCTTCAGTGGATCAAAGTCATTCCATGAACTCACAACCGTGGACTGCATTTCTATCTCTCCGTGTGCATTTTGTTCAATTCAAAACCTGGCCAGAAAACATCCTTAAGCATCACCTGACGCCTGCGCCAACGCCTCCAGGACCTTGGCGCGTCGGGAAAGCCACCAGCCGTACTGCTTGGGCCACTGATTCCATTCAGGGTCTGCCTCCAGCGACAGCGCCGCATTCAGCGGCCAGTTGGGATCCAGCAGCGCCTCCCGGCCAATCGCGACAAGGTCGGCCTGCCCTTTGGCAACGATTGCCTCAGCTTGTTCAGCCGTCAATACCAATCCGACCGCCTGAGTCCTGAGCCCAGCTTCTTCTTTTACCGCGCGGGCGTAAGGCACCTGAAAGCCAGGCTGTGGTGGCGGTCCTTTTGCCGCCGTTGCGGAACCGAGGATACCGCCCGAAGAGCAATCGATCACATCTACACCCAAGCCCTTCAGATCTTTGGCAAGCGCAACAGTATCCTCGAGTGACCAGCCCTTAGGCGCTCCGTCAACCGCCGACACGCGGACAAAAAGCGGTTTGCCTTCCGGCCATGCCCCCCTGACCGCCTCAACCGTCTCCAGCAGCATTCTCGACCGTCCGGAGCGATCGCCCCCATATCCATCGGCTCGATGATTGCTCACCGGCGACAAGAAACTCGCCGCAAGATAGCCATGCGCCGCATGGACTTCCGCAATATCGAATCCGGCCTGATCAGAACGCCTGGCAGCCGCTGCAAAATCCTCGACAACCTGAGTGATCTCAGCAGAGGTCATTTCAACCGGAAGCAGCCAGCCCTCGCCCACGGGTTCTGCCGAAGGTGCGATTACCTGCCAGGGCTCTTCGCCACGTTGGCGGTCACTGTCATCAAGCGGACCGTTCCCATGCCAAGGCCGCTGCATGGCAGCCTTTCTTCCTGCATGGGCAAGCTGTATTGCTGACGCAGAGCCCATGCTTCGGATAAAGCCGGTAATACCCGACAACGCCTGGGCATGTGCATCCGACCAGATCCCGAGGTCTCCGTGGGTAATGCGGCCTCTGCGCTGCACTGCCGCAGCTTCCGTAAAGACCACTCCGGCACCGCCCTGTGCGAACTTCCCAAGGTGAACCATATGCCAGTCATTCGCGATGCCGTCGCCGGCACTGTACTGACACATCGGCGAGATCACCAACCGGTTTGCGAGGGTGAGGTCACGGATCTTTAGCGGGCTAAAAAGATGTGATTCAACAGGCATATATAAAGTACAGCGAAAAAACCAGAGCGCGCAATCATATCGGGCAGACGGCATAGATTCCAGAAAAATCACGCCCCACGGGTCTCATTGCACTGTGACTCGGATAGACTTGCTGGGCACCGGTAAACATGGGATCAGATTCTGATGTCCGACAAAAACGCCACGGCCCAGCTGCTGCTTCAGGCACGAAAGCCCGGAAAGGCTCTGACGGCTCTTCCTGAAAGCGCCCTGCCGGCCGATAAAGCCCAGGCCTATGCCGCGCAGGCAGAGCTTGTCTCTTTATTGAGCAATCATTCAGGCAGGCCCGTGGGTTACAAGGTCGGCTGTACCAACGCTACAGCACGACAAATGCTTGCGCTCGACTCTCCGTTTAGTGGCCGGTGTTTTGAAAAAGAGCTTTCCATTTCACCCGCGACCATTGATGCCGCAACGCTTCACATGATCGGCATCGAGCCTGAGATCGCGGTACGTATCGGCAAGGATCTCGCTCCTTCGAAAAACTGGCAACGGACGGATGTCATCGACCACATTGAAGCCGTGATGCCCTCGGTGGAAGTCGTGGAAAGCCGGTTTTCAAGTTGGCCACTGATGGGTTTTTTGAGCGCGATCGCCGATAACGGCGTGCATCGCCATCTGGTACTGGGCGAGCCTGTCAAAAACTGGTCTGCCGACCGAATTGAACAAACCAGGGTAACGCTGACCGCAAACGGAACCACCGTGCGTGAGGGAGTTGCCAGCAATGTGGACGGCGGGCCTTTTGGGGTCGTCGCCTGGCTTGCCAATCACCTCAACGCCATGGGGACGACTCTGGCAGCAGGTGAGATCGTCACTACAGGGGTGATGACGGATATTTACGACAGTGCCCCGGGAGAAACAATTGTGGCTCACTATGATCTTCCCGCCGTAGTGGAATTACAGGTAACCTCGCTATGACGATGGACCTCATCCGCCTTTCCGCACGTTCGGTACGCGATCTTCTCCAGGACCGGCAGGTCAGTCCGCTCGAGCTTCTCGATGCGCTAGAGCACCGCATCAGTGAAGTGGATGGCGCCGTCAATGCCTTGCCAACACTTTGTTTTGAGCGGGCTCGGCAACGTGCCCGCGAGAGGGATTTTTCCGGTCTGCCGCTTGCCGGCATCCCTGTGGCCATCAAAGACCTTTTGCCGGTCAGCGGCGTGCGCACTACATTCGGCTCAATGGCATACCGCGATCACATCCCCGAGGCTTCTGATCTTCTTGTCGAGCGCATCGAGGCAGCCGGGGGCCTTGTCTATGCAAAATCCAATACCCCCGAGTTTGGCGCGGGAGCCAATACCTTCAATGATGTCTTCGGATTTACCCGGAACCCCTGGAACACAGCGCTTTCGGCGGCAGGATCCTCGGGAGGCTCGGCCGTTGCACTCGCGACCGGGATGGCGTGGCTTGCAACCGGATCTGATCTTGGCGGCTCGCTGCGCAACCCGGCAAGTTTCTGTTCGATTGTGGGGCTGCGTCCCAGCCAGGGCCGCATCGCGTCAGACCCAGGCGAGACCGCATTCAATCGTCTAAGCATGGAAGGGCCCATGGCGCGTAACGTCAATGACGCGGCCATGCTATTGGATGTCATGGCAGGCTACGACAGTCGGGACCCGATGTCCCTGGACGACCCCGCGGGGTCTTTTGAGGAGGCGGCGATCAGTGAGAATGTGCCTCCCCGGATTGCGTTTTCGCCGGACCTTGGTGTCACTCCGGTCGATCCTGAAGTCGCCGAAATTTGTGAGCGGGCGGCTTTGAGGTTTGAAGAACTCGGAGCCCACGTCGAGAAGGCGCAGCCTGATTTTTCGGGTTTGCAGGATGTTTTCCAGGTTCATCGTGCGCTTTCCTTTGCGACTTCTCTTGGGCCTGAGCTCGAAGCAAACCGAGACACCTTCAAACCGGAAATTGTCTGGAATGTAGAAAAGGGGCTCGCCCTCACAGGCCAGGACATCATGAATGCCATGGTGGAAAGATCGGAAATTTATAGACGGGCAAACACGTTCTTTGCTGATTTCGATCTTATTTTGACGCCCGCGACTGTTGTGCCGCCCTACCCGGTCGAGCAGCGCTTTGTTCAGCGGGTTGGCGATCATGAATTTTCGAACTACATTGAGTGGTGTTCGATTGCATATGCCTTTACCGTCCTTGGCGCTCCAGCGATGTCGGTCCCCTGTGGATTTACCCAAAGCGGGTTGCCAGTGGGTTTACAGATTGCAGCGCCCCTTCGCGAAGAACCGAGGCTGCTTGCGGCTGCCAGCGCCCTTGAAAATCTGCTAAGGTTATCTGACGCATTGCCCATTGATCCTCGAGCCCCTGACTCATGACGCACTACAGCGCTTGCCCGCACGACTGTCCTTCCACCTGCGCACTGGAAGTTGAAAAACTCGATGACCACACCATCGGCAAGGTCCGAGGCGCCTCAGAACAAACCTATACGGCGGGCGTCATCTGCAGCAAGGTTGCCCGCTATAGCGAACGAATCCATCATCCCGACCGCCTGACCCAGCCGCTGAAACGCACCGGCGAAAAAGGCAGCGGCCAATTCTCGCCGATCAGTTGGGAGGATGCTCTGGATGAGGTCGCCGAGCAGCTGCTTAAAGCTGAGCAGCGCGACGGGAGTGAGGCTGTCTGGCCCTACCAGTATGCCGGCACCATGGGACTGGTTATGCGTGACGGAATCAACCGCCTTCGTCACGTCAAAAAATATTCCGGCTTTCATTCGACAATCTGCGTCAACATGGCCTGGAATGGTTTCCTCGCCGGAACGGGACGCCTCACTGGCGTGGATCCACGGGAAATGGGCAAGTCGGATCTCGTCATCATCTGGGGCACCAACGCCGCAAGTACCCAGATCAATGTCATGACCCATGCACTGAAGGCGCGGCGCGAGCGCGGCGCCAAGATTGTTGTCATTGATACCTACAACAATGCCACAGCAAAGCAGGCCGATCTTTTCATTTGTGTTCAGCCAGGGACCGACGGCGCGCTCGCCTGCGCGCTGATGCATGTGCTCTTTCGTGACAACAAGGCCGATCGGAAATATCTCGAGGCCTATACGGACTGTCCTGATGCCCTTGAGGCCCATCTGCAATCTCGCGATCCGGCGTGGGCCGAACATATCAGCGGTGTGCCGGCCGAGCAGATTGAAACCCTGGCCGGGATGATCGGCGAAACGCCCAAGACTTTTTTTCGCCTTGGCTACGGTTTTACCCGACAGCGCAACGGCGCCGCCAGCATGCACGCGGCGCTTTCCATCGCCGCCGTGGCGGGCAGTTGGCGTCACGAAGGAGGCGGGGCTTTTCACAGCAATGGAGGCATCTACCATTGGGATAAGACGCTGCTGGAGGGCCTGGACCATCTGGACCCGGATGTGCGGATGCTGGATCAATCCCGTATTGGGGCTATCCTGACCGGAGACAAGCAGGACATCAAAGACGGTCCGCCCGTCACTGCACTCTTTATTCAGAACACCAATCCCATGTCGGTGGCACCGGATCTCAACCGGGTGCATGAGGGTTTTGCGCGCAAGGATCTCTTTGTCTGCGTACATGAACAGTTCATGACCGAAACCGCCGAGATGGCAGACATCATACTGCCCGCCACCATGTTCCTTGAGCACGATGACGTCTACCAGGCAGGAGGCCATCAGCACATTACGCTCGGCCCCAAGATCGTTAATCCGCCCGAGGGCTGCCGCTCAAATCATGAAGTCATCTGTGCACTGGCAAAACGACTTGGCGCCCAACATCCGGGCTTTGAATTGACTGCTCGAGAAATCATTGACCGAACGCTACAGGACTCAGGCTGGGGTCAACTTGCCGACCTCGAAGAGCAGCACTGGATCGACTGCCAACCCGACTTCCGGGAGGCGCACTATCTCGAAGGCTTTGGCCACGCCGACGGGCGGTTTCACTTCTCACCTGACTGGGATGCTCTCCTGCCACACGGCTTCGGCCCGGCCGGCGCTGTCATGCCCGCCCTGCCAGATCACTGGGACGTTATTGAGACGGCGAACAGCGAAATGCCTTACCGCCTGGTTACCGCACCCGCACGCCATTACCTGAATTCAACGTTTACCGAAACCCCAACGTCCAGTCGGCGCCACAAGCGCCCGAGCGCCATGCTGCATCCGGATGATGCCCATGACCTAAAGGTCAGTAACGGTGACACCATCCGGCTGGGCAATCTTCGCGGGGAAATTCCCATTGCGGCAGAAGTCGTTGAAACCGCGCAGCGCGGTGTTGTGATCGTCGAGAGTATCTGGCCAAACCGCGCATTCGCCGGGGGCAAGGGCATCAACGTTCTGACCGGGGCCGATCCGGTCGCGCCAGTCGGTGGCGCTGCTTTTCATGACACGAGAATCTGGATCCGACCCGCGTGACCCAGATCACATCACGGTGGAAAAACTCTGCCAGCCGATTAAAAACTGACCTATAGTTCTGTTATCCGTCTCAAGCACAGCAGCGATCTCACACGATCCTGGGAGGGCAGTTTTGGAAGTGAGCATCTTTGGCGTCGTTTTGATACTGCTTATCGTGATAGCAGCGTGGCTGATCTGGACCTATAACCGGTTTATTCGGCACAAGAATAATGTGCGCGAGGCATGGAGCGGGATCGACGTCCAACTAAAGCGCCGTCACAACCTGATTCCCAATGTGATCGAAGCGGTAAAAGGATATATGGGTCACGAGCAGGGAACACTAGATTCTTTAACCCGTCTGCGAACCGGCACTGACACTGGGGAGAGTGTTTCCAAGATTGCACAGCACGAGAGCGATCTCTCTCGGGCAATCGGAGGCATATTGGCGGTGGCAGAAGGCTATCCAGACCTCAAGGCCAACGCCGGCTTCCTCGATCTTCAACAGAAACTGCATGAAACTGAAGAACAGGTACAGTTGGCGAGACGTTATTACAACGGTACTGTGCGCGACTGGAACGTCCTGGTGGAATCTTTCCCCAGCAACCTGATTGCAGGGATTTTCAGATTCCAGCTTGCTGAATTCTTTGAAATCGAACTGGCCACAGAACGGACCCTGCCCAAAGTCGATTTCTGATGAGCGGGTTGTGCTCCAGGCTCTTCCTTCTGGCGTCGCTGCTGGTGACGCTCGCTGTACCGCTGCCTTCTCTTGCCGCCGAGCGTATCCGCCTGTTTCAAAGCCACGTGACGGTGATGCCAAGCGGCGCACTCACTGTCACGGAAACCATTACGGTCGTGGCGGAAGGCAACAAGATCAAGCGAGGCATTTACCGCGACTTCCCAACCGACTACCGCGATCACGACAACCGACAGCACAGGGTGGGTTTTCAACTATTGCATGTGACGCGGGACGGCCGTCCTGAAGCCCACCACACCGAAAACCTCAGCAATGGCGTTCGCATCTATATCGGGCAGCACGACAGATTTCTTTCGCCTGGAGAGTACCGCTACACCCTGACCTACCAGACAGACCGGCAATTGGGATTCTTTGCTGATCATGACGAACTTTACTGGAACGCCACGGGTAACGATTGGGAGTTTCAAATTGATGAGGCAGTCGTCACGATCGCGCTCCCCCAAGGCGTACCGTCCCACCAGATTCAGGCCACAGGCTACACCGGACCCTCCGGCTCACGCGATCGGGATTACCGATCGACAATCGCCTCCGACGCATCCGTCACTTTCACAACGAACGCAACCCTTGCACCGGGCGCGGGGCTCACGGTGGTCGTGGGGTGGCCCAAGGGATATGTGAATGAGCCGACTGGCCAGCAGCGTCTTGGTTTCTGGGTGAGAGATAACCCTGTGGCGGTCGTCGGATGGCCGGGCACGCTGTTGGTGTTTTTGTACTTTCTCTTCGCTTGGCATCGGGTGGGACGCGACCCGAGTGGTGGCACCATCATTCCACGATTCGAACCTCCCGAGGGACTGTCTCCCGCAGCCGCACGATATATCCTGAAAATGGGTTTTGACAGCAGAGCCTTTTCCTGCGCGCTCATCAGTATGGCGGTCAAACAGCGTATCCACATCAGCGAACAGGCCGATGGCAACACGGTGATTCACCGCGATGACGATGGAAACATGGAGTCACTCTCCTTCGGTGAGAAAGCCCTGTACACAAAACTGCTGGGCCACTCGGGGAGTCTTGAGCTCGACAATGCCCACCACAAGACAATCGGGGCAGCGCGGGATCTCCTCAAATCCCGCCTTGCCGATGAGTATCACGGTCAGTTCTTTTTGAGAAACCTCAAATGGCTGATTCCGGGACTGCTCCTCTCGGTGCTGACTGTTGCAGCTCTTGCGATAGCGAACCCAGAACCGATCATGATCATCGGTATTCCGCTGCTGGTGACCAGTATGTTCCTTATCGTGGCAGTCCGACTATGGCGACGGGGTAGACGACTGATTGCAATCTTGGTGGCAGGCTTCACTGGCATCGTGGGTCTTGGCAATCTGTTGATCACATCAGTTGCTGTGAGTGGCGGTTTTGGCCTGACGTTGCTAGTCGGTGCCCTCATTGTCATCAACCTGCTCTTTTATTTTCTCCTGAAAGCTCCTACCCGACTCGGGAGAGAGGTGATGGATGAGATTGAGGGGTTCAAAAAATACCTGGCAACCGCCGAGAAGCATCGCCTCCAAACCCTGGGCTCCCTGGATCAGCAGTTGCTGCTCTTTGAAAAGTACCTGCCCTTCGCATTAGCACTTGATGTTGCCCAACAATGGTGTGAGAACTTCAGCGAAACACTGGAACAGGCGGCGCAGGAGCCCGGCAGGCACTACCGGCCTCGCTGGTACACGGGCCGTTCCTGGGAGCCTTCGCGTCCTGCGCGGTTTGGCGACACGCTCGGCCGCGCCCTATCGTCAACCGTGGCATCGGCCGCTACCGCAC
>WTHR01000185.1 GCA_011523045.1 Gammaproteobacteria bacterium
GGCAGGATCATCGGACGCCACTATGCCGTGAAGCAGCGGAAATGCACAGTCATCAAGCTCCATGACAACGCCCTCAAGGGCGTCCATTGCTGGAGGGATTTCGAGCAGCTGCAAAATGACCGGCTGGTCGCTTCCCAGCATATCGCCCGCAGCAATCCTGAACAGCATGGCGTAACTGATCTGTCCGGCAGCACCTGTGACCGCAACCCGAACCGGTTCCTTCATAAACCACTCTCCTCTTTTCTTAGTCCCAATTTATAAGTCTCAAAAAATTCATCAACGTCAGGCAACAGCCAGATTTCGCGGCTCGCGTATTTGTCCCACTAAATAGACTGCCTCGAACCGAAGTGCCCAGGCGCTTGTAAAGCGCCTGGCTGCGCGTGCAGATCACTCTAGTGACACAAAATCACGGGGCACGTTGCGTGATTAAAGATCTCACTGGTCGGTCCACCAAAGACCAGTTGGCGCAGGCGGCTGCGGGTAAAGGCGCCTTTGATGATCAGATCTGCGTCAAAGTCCTTTGCCTCGGAAACGATGACCTGGCCCACCGTGGAGCCGGGGCTATCTACCATTTTAGATTGGACCTTGAATCCGCTGGCCCGAAGATGTGAAGTGATCAATTCCACGTCCGGCCCGGAAACCATGCCCCCCTCCACAGACAGCACCTGAATCGCCTCCGACCGGGCGAGCAGAGGTCTTGCCGCACTCAGCGCTCGCGCGGTCTCTGTGCTGCCGTTCCAGGCCACCAGTATCCGGCGGCCAATCGTCTGAGGTATTTGATCGCTGACAAGCAATAAAGGTCGACCACTTTCAAAAAGCAGCGCTTCAGCGGTGCTCTTCCAGTCCATATCGCCACTCGCCAGATCGCGGTGCAGTACACTGATGCCAAAGGCCCTGGCGTACTCACCGAGACCCTCGGGCCCGGTTCCCATCATTTCCGTCCAGCCCGCCCGCAAACCTTCTCCGTCGAGCGAGCTCAACGGAATTCCCCGCTCTGCGATCAGTGACTCGAAAGCCTCGCGCGCGAGTGTTGCCTGCTGTCTGCCCTCTTCTTCAAAGGCGGCGAGATAGTCCCCGGGCAGAGTAATGCCTTCCCCCGCAATAATCGGAAGCACCTGACGACTATAGGCGCCTTCGATATAAGCGCCTTCAGCTTCCGCTATGCGTTTTGCGGCATCGACCGCCGCCGCGTTGGGCTGGGTGTTATTGAATGGAACGAGTATTGTGCGCAAACCAGACATGGATAAACCTCCTCCATGAAAAAACTTGCCTTATTTTATCAAGGGCGTGGGGAGCCTGCCTGATCAGCCCGATCCGACAAAGATTCCCCTATAAAGCTACGGCGCCACCCGCTCAATACGCGAAGATTCCGCTTGCCCGCCGCGAGGGCACGAATCTCATTCCTTGGCGCGATGGCAGATGGGGGGACCCCCTCGCGCTCACACACCTCCCCGAGATATTTCCATAGAGCGTTCCCTAATGCCTTTTCTGTGGCATCGGGTCTGGTCGGCCGGGCCATTGCCACAAAGTCCGGATCAGGCGTTTGACTCTCACGAATAACATCCAGAATCTCTTCCCCTCGACGCTTCAACGTGCCTTTTTCAAGGCCCGTCACTGCCGAAAGGGTCTGGATATTTTGCGGCCGGGTCTGCGCCAGTTCGATAAGCGTATCCGTTGAGATTAGCCATTCTCGCGGACGATCTGTTCTCCGGGCAAGATCCTCTCGCCACCGCGCCAACGACGACGCCACGTTTTGGCCCACGCGATCCATTCCGGCACAGGCTCTCATGATCTTTTCTATCGGGACACGCTCTGCCCTGCGCAGCGATTCCTCGGAAACGAGTGCTGCACAATCCTCGGCCAGCCAGTTCTCACGCCCGCGCTCCTGAAGGCCTGCAAGCAGGGTGTGGTACAGCGTACCGAGATAGTGGACATCATCCAGCGCATACTGCACTTCGGCTTCGCTCAAGGGCCGCCGGCACCAGGGTGTCCGGGTAAATGCCTTGGAAAGCGTCACATCGCAGATCTCCTTAACCATGCGGGCATAGCCGACCTGCTCGCCGTATCCGCAAAAGGCCGCGGCAATCTGGGTGTCGAAAAATTCTCCCGGGAAGACCGAAAAGTGCTGCTGCAGCACTTCGAGATCCTGGCGGGCCGCGTGGAAAATCTTGACCGGCTGCGGTTCACTGATCAAGTTCCGGACGCCATCCCAATCAAGTTCCGCAAGAGGATCGATACACACTGCCTGCTCGGAAGTTGCCATCTGAAGCAGGCAAAGCCGGGGGAAGAAGGTGCGCACCCGTTCGAATTCTGTATCCACACCCAGCCACGAAGCGCTCTTTGCATGCATCACCCATGCGTCCAAAGACTCCTGGCGATCGATCCAAAGGGTACGTGTATTCAAAGGATTGTTTTTGCCAGCGGCAATTCAGGCGTTTCTGAAGACAGGGGAAAAGCGGGCTGATGATATCATCGCGTCATCTCAATTACTGATTAAACCTTATGGTCAGTTTCCTTCAGTTATTCATCAATCTTTGCCTTTTCCGGCACCGGGCCCAGGATGTGCCGCGCTCTGAAACCCTGTTGTTGGCAACCGCCGCGCTCGCAGTAATCACGAGTGCCATCAACGCCGTCCCCAATGCCGGATTGATTCGGGGCTTGTTCATGTCGGTCGGTCAAGTACTGCTGTTCGCGCTGCTGATCAGTTTGCTTCTGCGATTCAGGAGCCTCTCGGAACGCACGACCCAGACCCTGACGGCCATGTTCGGAGCAACGACGCTATTACAATTGTTGGCTCTGCCCTTCTTCGGATGGCATGAGCGCCTGCTGCCGGAGGGTCCCGACGCGGTGATGATGCTGACGACACCTCTCCTCGTTGCAGCCGGCATCGCGATCTGGTCACTCGCCGTCATGGCTTCCATTTTGCGGCAGGCGATGGAATGCGGACTGGGGCTGGCGCTTTTGATCATCGTTGCCTGTCAGTCGGTGATCATGGCGACAATCATGACGCTCAGCGGCAGTCCGTCTGGTTGAAAAATTCTATCTATATCGCAGGTATTGGCGGGACGTTTATGGCCGGACTTGCATTGATTGCCCGCGAAGCAGGCTTTGAGGTCAGCGGTTGTGACCAGGCAATCTACCCCCCTATGAGCGATCTGCTTGCCGCTCAGGGCATTGCGGTTCAAGAAGGATATGAGCGGGGAGTTTTCGACTCAGGCGTCCCACCCGATCTTTTTGTGATTGGCAATGCATTATCGCGGGGTAACCCCCTGGTTGAGTCCATACTGAATCAGCGACTGGCTTATACCTCGGGAGCCCAATGGTTGCGCGAGACCCTTATTCCGCAAAAACGTATCCTTGCGATCGCCGGGACGCACGGCAAAACCACCACCTCCAGTATCTGTGCTTTTCTGCTCCATGCTTGCGGCCTCGAGCCTGGGTTTCTGATCGGCGGAGTGCCCGGAAATTTCGACGTCTCAGCCCGACTTGGCGCGGGAGACTGGTTTGTTATTGAAGCAGATGAATACGACACAGCGTTCTTTGATAAGCGCTCGAAATTCCTTCACTATCGTCCTGATGTCCTGATGATTGGCAATCTCGAATTTGACCACGCAGATATTTTCAACAGCATTGCCGATATTGAAAAACAGTTTCAGTATCTGCTACGCAGCGTCCCCGAGAACGGCACTGTTGTCATCAACGCAGATCAGCCTGGACTCTCCGACTTGCTGACTCGCGGCTGCTGGTCGCAGGTTATTCGCTACAGTTGCACCGATGCCCCAGCCGAATGGCGGGCCGTCGCCCTGCAGCCGGACTGCCGACGTTTTGACGTCTACTGCGAAAATCATCACGTCGCGACAGTCGAGTGGCCTCTGATGGGCCAACACAATCTGCAAAACGCGATTGGCGCTATCGCCGCGAGTCATACCGCCGGCGCCAATCCGCAGGACGCCTGTGCGGCACTGGCTGAATTTCGCTCGCCCAAGCGGCGTCTTGAGCGGGTCAACCCGAAATCGTCCATCGCGCTTTTCGACGACTTTGCCCATCATCCTACGGCCGTCCGGGAAACTCTGAAGTCGCTCCGGTCTTGTGACTCTCAAGGAAAAGTCATCGCCGTGCTCGAGCCGCGTTCCAACACGATGAAGCGGGGCTTTCACCAGTCTGAGCTGGCGCAGGCGCTGTCACTCGCCGACGTCGCCATTATCCGTCGTCATGATGACCTGCATTGGGACCCCGAAGAACTGACACGCCTCAAAGACGGCGATAAAATTGTGGTATGCAATTCCAATACACAGATTGTTGATGCGGTCTGTGGCGTAGTCGAAGCAGGCGACCGAGTGGTTATGATGAGCAACGGCAGTTTCGACGGCCTGCGCGACCTCCTTGCCGCGCAGCTGAGCCGCTGAATTGAACAAACTATTTTCCCGAGGACACTTCAATGAGAAAAGTTCTTAGCCTACTGGGTCTGTTTTTCTTCCTGAGCCTTCCGGCAGGGGCGCAAGAGTATCAGCAGGACGTCAACTTCTTTGAGCTTCAAGTAGCGCAACCCGTTCACACGGGCGAAAAAATAGAAGTACTTGAGCTCTTCTGGTACCGCTGCCCGCACTGCTACGCGCTCGAGCCCTACCTGAACAAGTGGCTCAAGAACAAGCCGGAGTTCGTGGAGTTCGTTCGCCTTCCTGCAATACTGAATCGGTCCTGGGCTTTCGACGCCCGGGTTTATTACACTTTTGTCGCCCTGGGCCTGGTGGATAGGCTCCATGACGCCTACTTCGAAGCCATCCATGAGGAGCGAAAGCGCTTCCGGACCGCGGAACAGGTGGCGGACTGGGTCGCCGAGCAGGGTCTCGACCCTCAACCGATTTTGGATACCTTTAACTCCTTTGGTGTCGACTCAATGGTCGCTCATGCCGCGGATATGTCTGGCCGATACGAGACCGATGGCGTTCCAACGATCATCATTGACGGAAAATACCGGACAAAGGTTTCCTTTGCCGGTGGACATAACGAACTGATTGATCTGATGAATTATCTCGCCCAACGCGCACAGACCGAGCGCGCCAACTGACTGGCCAACGCGTCGGCTCATCGTGGCCAGGGATCCGGGCGAATATCAGATCTTCTATCATGTGGGTCTGGGGAAGGCAGCGTCGACCTACCTTCAGGACAGGGTCTTTCCCACGCTCGCGAACATCCGTTATGTGCCTCGCGACCGATACCGCGGGTATCAAAAACTTATTGAGCGCACCCAGGACCGCCGCTACCTGATCTCCCGTGAAGCGGCTTACCGACTGACCCAACGTCTGGACGAGTTCGCTGCCTTCAAAGCCGATGCGCGCGTGATTCTGGTACTGCGCCGTCATGATCGTTGGATCGCGTCTCACTACAGACGTTACCTCAAGAACGGCGGCAGTATGGAATTTGAGCGCTATGTGGATCTGGACAGTCCTGCACCGCTCATCTGGGGTGAACGGCAAATGCGCTTCATGCCCATGATCGAAGCCATTGAGTCCCGTTTTGGCTCCGCCCCTCTTGTGTTATTCCACGAAGACCTCAAAACCGACCCGTTTGCCTTGATCGATCAGATCTGCGCTTTCACGGGGGCTCACTATCAGCGGGAACAAATTGACCTGTCTGTAGTGCACAGTTCCTGGAGCGATGATCAACTCAAAGTCACACGGCAGGTCGGCAAACACCTATTTGCTGAGGTTCCGGAGGCTGCGCAGCATCCCGGGCTTCATCGGGTGCAGCGCCGGCTGAGACTCTGGACCTGCTACGGCATTCTGGGTGCGGCCAAACTGGTTCCCAAGACGCTGCTCGATCCACATCCGCTGATTCAACCCGACAGCCTGGAGCGCGTCCGCAGCCACTTTGAGGAAGACTGGGATGCCTGCCGGGACTACGCGCGCCAACACAATCCCGTTGTCACCAGGACTCAGTGAATCAGAGGCGGTGGTGACGTTGTCCCAGTCCTCCCTCGGGCACTAATGGAACTTTGCAATTCCCTCGGCTTCCAGATCAGCCATAGTGCGGGAAATTCCCTCGCGAAGAATGCTTATCATCTCGTCAATCTGCTCACGGGTGATACAAAGCGGCGGCGACATCACACACATATTGATTAACGGCCGGACTAAAAGCCCCAGTGCCTGGCAGTGCTTGTCGATCCGGCTGCCCACTTCATAGTCGAGTTCCAGGGGCTGGCGGCTCTCCTGGCTGGCCACACACTCCAGGCAACCCATCAAACCCATGCCTCGGATATCACCGACGATGGGCAGATCCGACAGCGTCCGTAACTGCTCCTGCATATAAGGGCCCACCTCAAGCGCATTCTCGAGCAGGCCCTGCGACTCAAACACTTCCATATTCGCAATACCCGCCGCACACGCCACCGGATGACCCGAATAGGTAAATCCGTTGGAAAAAACGGACCCTCGATCACTGTCGCCACTGACGGCCTGAATCAGTCTGTCGGAGATCATCACACAAGACAGGGGAATGTATCCGGAGGTTAGGCCCTTGGCTGAAATAATGATATCTGGTGTGATATCAAAGACTGGTTCTGAGGCAAACCAATGACCCAGACGGCCAAACCCCGTCACCACTTCATCTGAGATATAAATCACATCGTGGCGCCGACAGACCTCCAGACAGCCTGCGTGATAACCCTCCGGAGGCACGATGACTCCTCCTGAGGCCAGAATCGGCTCTGCAATAAATGCCCCTACCCTGTCCGGCCCCACCTCGAGAATCTTGTCCTCGAGTTCCTTCACCAGAAAATCCTTGAAGGCGGCGACATCCATTCCCTCGGGCCGTCGATAAGGGTTCGGCGAAGAAATGAAATGCACGGTATCCAATCGGGTATCGAGCCAGTTCTTGTCGCGGGGCTTCCCGGAAACGGCTGCTGAAAGATAGGTGCTGCCGTGATAGGCGTCATGCCGGGATATGATGTGCTTTTTTTGCGGCCGGTCGAGCACGTTGTTGTAGAACATCATGAAGCGCAGCGCCGAATCGACCGCGGTGGACCCGCCGGTCGCATAAAAAACATGATCGAGATCGCCCGGCGTCACCGCCGCCAGGCGCTCAGCCAGCCGGGCGGCAGGTTCTGTCGGGTGGCTCCAGGGGCTGGTATAGGACAACTGTGACGCCTGCTGATGAATCGCCTCCACGATCTTTTTTTGGCCGTGACCGGCGTTAACGCACCACATACCCCCGGGACCATCCAGGAGGCGGTTACCTTTGGCGTCAAATACGTAAGAACCTTCGCCCACCCCCAGTACTGTTCGACCGTGATTTGGGATATCGAAAGACTCCCACGGATGCACGACATGCGCATCCATGCGACGAACTGCGGAAAGGTCCATGGGATGGGGTAGTGACATGCTGGTTCTCCTTTTGGATTTTCTGGATTTTTGACTTGGATTTAAGAGTTTGACCTTAAAGCGCGCTAACTTGCTGCCCTCGCTTTAAGGCGATCGTTCAGATCCATCATGGCATCCGCTGCCGGTGCGCGCTGGCAGTTCATGACGGGGATTTTCTCTTTCAGACGTTGATGAAACTGCAGTACACCGGCTTCTATATCGGCAAGGTTGTCCAAAGGAAAGACACTTGTCCCGGCCGCTTCCTGAAGCCACCGTACGAGGGCGTCGTCCTCCCGACTCGTTAAGGTATCGATTCTGCCGCTCAAATACTGTGCTGCTCGTACCTGACGTGAAGCATTGGGCAACCCGTACTCCCGGGAAACGACCCTGGTTTGATCGGGCCCACATGGCAAAGACATGTAGTAACCGGCCTTTTCGGGATAAAAGTAGATTATTGCGTTAGGGAAAATGCCAAAGTACAGCCAAAGACGACGCGCCTCCTTGGGAAGGTGCGCCATGTCCGGCAAGAGGGATTTATACCGCGCGACGCTCCAGGCGCTTGCAGGCTGATCGTCCACCGTTCCCGTTGAGACGGGAATATTGTCGATGAAATCGTCCCGATAACTCCTTCCGTACAGTTCCTGAAGTGCCGGATGGGCAGAAGGCACGTGATAGCCCTCGTTATCCACATCGTGAAAGAATTTCCAGTTGTAGCGAACTTCACTGACACTCGGTTCGCCCAGGGAGACCATATCTGCTAGCCGGTAATTGGCCACCCGCTCTTCGATGGCATGGAGTTGCTTGGCCACCGGCTCGCCGCCTGGCTCGAATCGGATAAAGATGAGCCCCTGCCAGACTTCAAGCTCCAGCGGGACCAGGCCCTGCTCACTCAGTTCCAGATTCTCAAACGTCTGCCGACGCGGAACACTTTTTAGCCGCCCATCAAGGCTATAAGTCCAGCCATGAAAGGGGCAGCGCAGAACATGTCCGCAATGACCCTGACTTTTGGGAACCACCCGAGAACCACGGTGACGACACACATTATGAAAGGCGCGCAGAGTCTCTTTATCGTCTCGCACCACCAGAACACGCTCAGGTCCTACTTCCAGGGTGAGATAGTCTCCCGGCCTCGGCGCATCTGAGACATGGCCGGCGAGCATCCACTCACGCCTGAAGAGCTCTGACATTTCAAGCTCATGAAGCTCATTGCTGGTGTAGGTCCAGGCCGACAGCATGCCATCGCTAGCACCCTCGACTATCGGGATCGAGGCATCCTGATCTGACTCATCCGACTTATCCAGCCCCAAGGGCAGTACGCTCTCTAGATAATCAAGGCAGGTCTTTCTCGCAGCCCCAAGATCAATCGTATCGGGTTCGAGCATGGATTGCTCCCAGACACTGTCGATCAATGCATCAAAGGCGCGAGCTAAAGCTGCCGAATGGATCGGTTTTGACTGAGCATCATCAGCGTCCTGGAACAGGGTGGTGAACAAAGTCTCAACGCGCTGGCGGATAGCGAGTTCTCGAACCCTTACGGCCCCGATGTAGTCACCCCGGGCCTGGCTCTCCCCCATGAACGCATACCAGACTGCAGCGCGGGCCGGGGTGCACAGAACTGGATCGAGCATCGCATCGACCAGCGCCCGCAGCGTCCTGGTCGGATCCGGTGAGCGGGCGAATGCCTGGTCCACGGCAGCTTCGTACTCCTGCGAAACAGCATTAAGCGTTTCCAGAAGCAGCTGCTCTTTGGTTTTGAAATAAAAATTGACGATGCTGGTCGACAACCCGGCCTGCTGTGCAACCTTGGCAAGGGTGAGCCGCGACAATCCGTCCCGGTAGACGACGTCGATAGTGGCTTCAATCAGTTGAGCACGCCTATCGACATTCAGCCGAGGCATTCGGGCGGGAGCACCTGAACTCATGATTTCAACCTGGCAAGTTAGGATTTAATCCAGATTGTATGAGTATACAAATGTCTGTACGACTGTACAGACATTTTGAAATCACGTTAAACGGCTAGCTTTTCAATAACAAGAGATCCCCTGGATCAAACCCCAGCCAAGCCTCGTCCCCGGCCCTCTCAGAGCCGCTATAGTCCTGTTGCGCCACGTCCAGCGACTCACCTTCTGCCCCGGTCACAACCACCCGGTAGTAAGTGGTATGCCCCCAAAATGCGCTAGCCGCCAGGGTAACTCGGACCGCTCCGGGCGCTGACGCTGATCGCAATTTCAGGTTCTCCGGCCGGATGGCCAGGGTCACGGCGTCGCCGACCGCCACATCCTGATCGTTGTTTTCAACACAGACATCACCCAGTGTCTGCGTCTTGACCGTCACCTTATCCCCGACAGACTCGACCACTCCCGATAGCAGGTTCATCTGACCGATAAAGTCTGCCACCTCCCGGCTCTTTGGCCGCTCATAGATCTGGCGCGGCGAGTCCATTTGCAGAATTCGCCCCTCACCCATCACTGCGACTCGATCAGAAAGCGTCAACGCCTCTTCCTGATCATGGGTCACAAACACAAAGGTTATACCCACCTGTTGTTGAAGCATCCGCAGTTCAATCTGCATCTCTTCGCGCAACTTCTTATCGAGAGCGCCAAGCGGCTCATCCAAAAGCAGCACCTTGGGCCGTTTGATCAGCGCTCTTGCCAGAGCCACCCGCTGTTTCTGACCGCCTGACATCTCATCCGCACCGCGTTTTTCGAATCCTTCGAGTTTCACCATCGCGAGCGCTGCCGACACTTTTTCTATCTGCTCATCGCGGGACAATTTCTGCTGGCGAAGGCCGTAGGCCACATTCTGCTCAACGTTCAGGTGAGGAAAAATTGCGTAATTCTGAAACACCATGTTGGTCGGTCGAAGATGTGCCGGCATGTCAGTGATGTCCTGACCGTCAATCATCACTCTGCCGCTGCCCGGTGTCTCCAGACCCCCAAGGATTCGCAGCAAAGTGGTCTTGCCGCAGCCCGATGGTCCGAGCAGGGAAAAGAACTCCCCTTGATGAACAGAAAGCGAGATGTCGTCGACCGCCTTCACACCTCCAAAGGACTTCGAGACACCCACAATATCAATGAAACTGTTATCCAATGATCACATCTCCTGACTGTGAGTCTGAGGTATTCCGCCGGCGAAACCACTCTGCCACCAGGACAATCAACACGCTCGCGATCAAAATGCAGGCGCCGAGTGCCAAAACACCGGGAAGCAGTTTTGGAAACCGCAGCTGGTTCCACATAAAGACGGGTAACGTAGGTTCCGTGCTGCCGAGGAAAAAAGCCATTATGAATTCATCAAAAGAAATCGTAAAAGTGAGCAACAGGCTCGCCACGATACCTGGCAGAGCATTAGGGAAAGTCACGCGCCAGAATGTCCACCAGCCGTTTTCACCCAGATCATGCGACGCTTCCTCCAACGACCTGTCAAACCCTTCGAAACGCGACATCAGCACGACCATGGCAAACGGCACGCAAAGAAGAATGTGACCCGCCGCGATACTGACGAGACCTAAAGAACCACCGGCACGCAGAATCACCATCAGCAGCGCCATTGCGAGGATGATCTCCGGCACAACCAGCGGCAGCATGATCATGGCCACCACCGGCTTTTGCCCGGGCAACCGATAACGCGTTACGGCTTTGGCCCCGAGAATACCCAACACCGTACTGATAAGCGCGGTTGCCAGTCCCACTTTGAGGCTATTCACCAGAGCGCGGTGCAGGGCATCATTCGCCAGCATGGACTCGTACCATTTGAACGTCCAGCCGCGCAGCGGGAAACTGATATAGATCGAATCATTGAACGAAAAAAGTGGCAAAAACAGCACCGGCGCGTACAGATACGCCACATAGATCACGGCGTAGGCGCCGAGAATGCGGGCAGCGAGACGAGTGCCCTGTTTCATCCTCTTCTCCCACTGAGACGCCGCGCCGACCAAACAAAAGCCCCGACAAGAATAGCCACGAGAGTCATGGAGGTCAGGGAAATGGCAGCGCCTGAGGGCCAATTGCTGCCCCGACCAAACTGAAACTGGATCACGTTTGCAATCATGTAGCCGTCAGACCCGCCGACCAGGGACGGTGTGACGTAATCACCCACGGTAGGAATGAAAATCAAAACAC
>WTHR01000098.1:0-2552 GCA_011523045.1 Gammaproteobacteria bacterium
CCAAAGCAAAGATCAGGGCTTCTGAGCCTAAACATAAACGCAGTTTATTGCCAGCAAGAAAACAATGGCTTGTGCTGTCGGCCGGCATCATTCAGCATCTCGCCATCCCGCTAGACCTAACGAGGAAAGAACTGTCCATGCTTAGTCACAACCCATTCGCGGACCTTCTGCCCGCAGCAATCATGCAAGGCTACGTGGTCTTGATGTTTCTGCTGGTACTTGGAGGAACGCTTCTTGATGTTATTCACAAAAAAAGCGCCAAGTACTTTTTCCAGGCATCGCAAAAAGCCGAAAAGAGCCGTAAAAGATCGGTTGGCGGCGGCGAAAGAGTCTCCATCGCCGTAAAAACCGCCGTTAACGACGTTATGCTCTCAGCAGAATTCTGCAACGCCCGTCGCCGCATCGCCCATCTGCTCGGCATGTACGGCTTTGTCATTTTTCTGGTGACCACCGTCATCCTGATCTTCTCTTACCCGACCTCGGCAACCACAGCCCCTGCTTTGGTAACCGGCCTTTGGCATATCGGCGCTCTGATGGTCTGCGTCGGAGGATACTGGTTCTGGTTCTTCATCCGGGTTGACGTCGCCGCCGAAGGAAACGCCTGGTATCGGATCATGCGGGCTGATCTTTTTGTTGTCGCCCTGCTTGCGACCACCACCTTTGCGCTGATCTGGTCATACCTTCATATGCAGGGAACCGGTGTCTGGACAACGCTTGCTCTTGTGCTCTTCGTTATCTCAAGCACCACGCTGTTTGGCACCGTCTTGTGGTCAAAGTTCGCCCACATGTTCTTCAAGCCGGCAGCCGCGTATCAAAAGCATATACAGGAAGCCGACGGTTCGCGCGCTAATCTCCCGGAGCCTGCCGATAAACCGGCACAGTTTGGCCTGGGGATCAAACGAGAACCTGCGCGCCACTACTGATTACCTTAAAAAAGAATTTCATATCGGTTAACCAGCGCAAAGACCTCAAAGCCTTTGCCAGCTGGCATCGAAACAAGGAGAAATAAATGCCAACTTTTGTATATATGACCAAATGTGACGGCTGCGGTCACTGTGTCGATATCTGTCCGTCCGACATCATGCATATCGATAAAACCTATCGGCGCGCAATGAATATCGAGCCCAATATGTGCTGGGAGTGCTACTCGTGCGTTAAGGCCTGCCCTCAAAATGCCATCGACGCGCGGGGTTATGCAGATTTCGCTCCCATGGGACACAGCGTTCGCGTGCTGCGTGAGGAAGAAAAGGGCACCATCTCATGGAAGATCAAGTTCAGAAACGGTGAAGTCAAAGATTTTGTCTCACCCATCACCACACAGCCCTGGGGAGAGAAGATTCCCAAGCTGGCTGAGTTGGCAGAACCCACTCAGGAAGAGACGGATTCACAACTGCTCTGCTTCGAGCCGGATGCGCTCAACATCGAGCGTGGTCTACCGATGATCGATAAGGACAAATTCAAACAGGGAGTGTATTACTGATGGGCTTTAAAACCGTTTTTGAAGATTGCGACATTCTCGTCGTCGGGGGAGGCATGGGCGGCACAGGTGCTGCCTACGAAGCCCGACACTGGGGTCGCGACATGAAGATCGTGGTGGCGGAAAAAGCCAACATCGACCGCAGTGGTGCCGTTGCGCAGGGTCTTTACGCGATCAACTGCTACATGGGCATGCAATGGGACGAAAACCAGCCCGAAGATCACGTACGCTATGCGCGTAACGATCTGATGGGGATGGTGCGTGAAGACCTTGCCTATGACATGGCGCGCCACGTTGACTCGACCGTTCACAAGTTTGAGGAATGGGGTCTTCCGCTGATGCGTGACCCTGAGAACGGGCGTTACCAGCGCGAAGGCAAATGGCAGATCATGATCCACGGCGAAAGTTACAAGCCGATCGTCGCCGAGGCCGCGAAAAAATCTGCTGACAAGATCTATAACCGCATCATGGTCACCCATCTCCTGATGGATGAGAGCAAGGACAACCGTGTTGGCGGGGCCATCGGCTTCAACGTTCGTACCGGCGATCTGCACGTTTTCAAAGCCAAAGCTGTTATCGTTGGCGCGGGTGGGGCCTCTCACATCTTCAAGCCGCGTTCTGTCGGCGAAGGCATGGGTCGAACCTGGTATGCCCCCTGGAGTAGCGCCTCAGCGTATGCGCTGCCTATTCTCGCGGGCGCCAAGATGACTCAGATGGAAAACCGCATCGTGCTCTGCCGCTTTAAAGACGGCTACGGACCGGTCGGCGCTTACTTCCTTCATCTTAAGACCTACACTCAAAACGCCTATGGCGATGAGTACGAATCAAAATGGTACGAAAACACCAAGGAGATGGTGGGCGAATACATCGATCATCACCCGACCCCAACCTGTCTTCGTAACCACGCATTCATTGAAGAGGTCAAAGCGGGACGCGGCCCGATCCATATGGTCACCACAGAAGCCTTCCAGGACCCCCATAAAGAAACCGTGGGCTGGGAGAATTTCCTCGGCATGACTGTGGGTCAGGCGGTGGTCTGGGCGGCTCAGGATATAGATCCCAAGTACACCAATCC